>JBDHZH010000020.1:0-39963 GCA_039811745.1 Arachnia sp. | reverse complement strand
GCAGCGGCCTCTGCGACCGGTGCGGCCTCCGCAGGAACTGCCCCGGCACCGCCCCAGCCGGCCTCGGCCAGTGCGGGCGCCGGATCCTCGCCCGGCTCGCCGAGCACGACGAGCGGGTCTTTGACCGGGACGTCGTCCCCCTCGGCCCACAGACGCTTCAGCAACGTCCCCGTCCCCGTGGACGGCACCTCCATCGAGGCCTTGTCGGTCTCCACCTCGCACAGGATCTGGCCCTCGGCGACGGCGTCGCCCTCGGCCACGAGCCAGTTCACGATGAGACACGACTCGACGCTGTTGCCGAGCTGCGGCATCACGACGATGGTTGCCATGCGGCTACTCCTTCTCTACTTCCATTGCCTGGTTGGCTGTTCTGGTTGATCTGCTACACCACACGCAATTGCGTGTGCTCCCTCAGGGCGTCCGCCGCCCCCGGCGGCAGGCCGGAGTCGGTGATGATGCCTGTGATGCCGCCCAGCGGCAGGAAACTCACGAAGCCGGCCTGCCCGAACTTCGACGAGTCGGCGACGAGCCAGGTCTCCTCGGCCCGGTCCCGCATCAGCCTCGCCACCTGGGCGCCCTCCACGAATCGCGTTGTCAGGCCGCGTTCCGGCGAGAAGCCGTCGGTACCGAGGAACGCCACGCGGGTGTTGAAGTCCTCGATGGCCCTCTCTGCCAGCGGACCGACGAGCGATTCGGTGTCGCGACGGAACACCCCTCCGGTGAGGATGGTGTGGAGGGACGGGTTCAGCCTGGCGTTGTTGAACGCCAGCGTGGAGTTGGTGACGATCTGGACTCCCCTGCGGCCGGCCAGGTACCGCACGATCATGGCGGTGGTGGTGCCGGCCTCGATCATGATGGCGTCGTCATCCACGACGAGTTCGGCGGCGGCAGCAGCGATCCGCTCCTTGGCCTCGACGTGCACCTTCTGGCGCTGCAGGATGTGCTTCGCGGTGGTCGTCCTGGCGCCACCCCGCATGCGGACGAGCAGCCCCTCCTGCTCGAGAGCCCGCAGGTCGCCGCGGATCGTGACCTCGGAGACCCCGAGATCGGTTGCCATCATGGAGACGGACACCGTGCCGTCGTCGGCAAGACGGGACAGGATCGCGTTCTCACGCTCCACCCGCTCGACCGTCATCAATGACCTTCCGTTTCCGAATTGCTTTCGCAGGTCCTACGCTACAGCCAACAACCGCAACCATCCGGGGTTGTGAGCATCTGCCCAACAAGGACGTGAGTTCGTTTCGGAACCAATCCGCCCTACACTGACCGTCCCATGGGATAGCCTCACTTCTTGGACGGGGGCTGTTCTCCGAATTTGTTATGTAGTTTTGTTTTACCCAATGGGATCCCTCTTGAGGAGGAGCGGAAATGGCTGGAAGACCACCTGGCGACAGCGCCGACGGAAAGTACCGCCTGCTTGATGCCTGCTGGTCACTCCTGGAGGAGAACGAGCCCGGGGAACGCCTGACCATCGCGGCAGTCTGCGAGCGCGCAAGATGCACCCCGCCGACCCTGTACCACCACTTCGGCGACCTCGCGGCGCTGGAGCACGCAGCCAGCGTCCGTGCGTTCACCCAGTGGAGCGACGCCGAGGCCGCCGAAGCTGCGAAGCAGCCCGACCCCAGGAAGCGGCTCCGCCACTACGCCCACGCCTACCTCGAGTGGGCCATCGACAACCCCGACGCCTACACCGTCATGTTCAACCGCCCCGGCCAGCTCGGCCACCAGGGCAGCGGCCCCCGGTTCGACCTCGTGGCGGAAGCCTTCTCGGCCATCCACGGCCGCGACGTCGACGACCCGCGCGTCATCGCCCTGTCGCTGGCGTTCTGGGTGTGCCTGCACGGCGCATCGACCCTTGCCATTGCCGCCCCAGGCGTCCCCAGGGCTGCTGAGGACGACACGATCGACTTCATCGAGTCCGCCCTCAACGCCTACGGCCCGCCCGACGCCCACAAGTGGGCCAGCGAACTCCTGGATCTCCAGGCAGAGCCCGAGGTCGCCACGAAGGGCCGCCGCGCCCGCCGGTTCTGACGTCCGGTTGCGCTAGCGCCGGTCGAGTAGCGCCCCATAGTTCCGCTGGTCGTAGTGCCCGGCACCGAAGGAACTGTGGTCCCGCTGGTCGAGTAGTGCCCGGCGAGGAACGAGCCGGGCACGTGTCGAGACCCCGACCAAGTCCCCGCGAACCCTCACCGGATCTCGACACGCCTCCTCGTTCCTCGTCGGCTACTCGATCAGCGGTTGGGAGGTTCCGAGCTGGTCGAGTAGTGCCCGCGACGAAGGAACTGTGGTCCCGCTGGTCGAGTAGTGCCCCGCGACGCAGGAGCCGTGGTTCCGCTGGTCGAGTAGTGCCCGGCGAGGAACGAGCCGGGCACGTGTCGAGTAAGGGGGCGGCCTTCGGCCTCACTGGGGGCGGTGGAAAACCCCGACGGGTGGGGTGGTGCGCAGGCCGGGACACGCGGTGGTCGGGAGGGGTTTTCGAATCAGACCTCGACCAAGTCCCCGGGAACCCTCACCGGATCTCGACACGCCTCCTCGTTCCTCGTCGGCTACTCGATCAGCGGTTGGGAGGTTCCGAGCTGGTCGAGTAGTGCCCGGCGACGAAGGAACTGTGGTCCCGCTGGTCGAGTAGTGCCCGGCGAGGAACGGCCGGGCACGTGTCGAGACCTCGACCAAGTCCCCGGGAACCCTCACCGGATCTCGACACGCCTCCTCGTTCCTCGTCGGCTACTCGATCAGCGGTTGGGAGGTTCCGAGCTGGTCGAGTAGTGCCCCGCGACGCAGGAGCCGTGGTTCCGCTGGTCGAGTAGTGCCCGGCGAGGAACGAGCCGGGCACGTGTCGAGACCTCGACCAAGTCCCCGGGAACCCTCACCGGATCTCGACACGCCTCCTCGTTCCCTTCGACCATGCTTCGCTCGTTCCTCGCTCGCAGCTCAGGGACCGCCTCGTCGGCTACTCGATCAGCGGTTGGGAGGTTCCGCTGGTCGAGTAGTGCCCGGCGAGGGACGGTCGAAACCAACCCCCACGGAGTCAGGGCAGTGGGCCCGTGGTGTCGATGACCAGATCGGCATGCTCCCGAGTGGACTGGGTGCGGAACAGGGCTTCCTCCTGCTCGGCCCACGCCTGCCAGTGGGGGCGGAAGGACTCACCGTCGCGGTCGAGGCCGCGGCGACGGCGGACATCGAAGTCGGCGTCCAGCCAGACGATCGCAGCCAAGTGCGGCCGGCAGCCGGCAGAACCGGAGCCGACGCCCTCCAGGACAACCCAGTCGGCCACCGGGACGACGACCTCATCGCCTCGTCGATCCGCTTCCCAGTCCCAACGGTGGAACCGGCCGTCACGGCCCTGACCGAGCGGCTCCAACACCCAGCCGACAACGAGATCGACCGACGCCGCCAGCCCGTCCCAGCCGGGGTAGATGTCGTCCATGTGCACCACCTGGGGCCTGACCCCGGTTCGGAGGTGCAGTTCGTCGGCCAGCGCCTCGGCGAACGTGGTCTTGCCGGCGCCGGAGCGTCCATCGACGGCGACGACCCGTGTGCCGGAGGGGTGCCGCGACACCGCAACGTCGAGAAACGATCCGAGGTCCACCGGCACGGCCCGATCCTAGGCCTCGCCGTCGCCTCCCTGCCACCCACAACGGAACCGGTTCAGCGAGATGTCGGCTGGGCGGCCGGGTCGGAGCACGTGACATCGCGGGTGAGGAAGTCCGGGAGCCCGGTCCGCAGGGTTCCCGGGTCGAACCCCTTCCCGACCCAGATGGCGACGACGCCCGGTTCGAGGAACCCGTCGGCCATGGGGGCGGCGGCGATCTCGCCGGGCACCCAGGACTGCACCCACCGCCACTTCCCGACGCGCGTGAGGAAGTCGTCCTCCGCGCCGACGAGCAGCGCCTTGTCGACGTAGGGCGTCTCCTCTGTGGGGAGTTGGCCCTGCCACGGCCCGGCGGCCACTACGTCGAACCCGGCACGGGCCAGGTGCTCGACGACGGCGGTCACGACGGCGTCGTCGGCACCGACGGTGAAGACCTGCACCTTGACATCCGGCGGGGTGAGCGTTGTCGGGTCGGCGGGCAGCTTGCACACGTCACCGGCCGTGATCTCGTGGATCAGGCGGGATCGCACCTCGGCGCTGGGCTCCCATTGCTGCCATTGGTGCCTGAGTAACCCGTCGTTGCCGTGGACGTACAGGTCCTCCCGCCAGCCGTATGCGGTTCCTGGTTGCCCGCTGAACACCCGCGCCGCCCCTGAGTCGGTGTACAGGACGAGACTCGGAAGGAAGGCGTCGAAGAACGGAACCTCCGGCGTCTGCAGGCCCGAAGCCCCGATCTCGGCGACGATCTCGGCGGTCAAGGACGGTGACAGGGGGATCTGGACGTAGAGCCGGGGATCGGTGGAGTCCGGGCCGCAGAAATAGACCCCCGTCACGTCCTCAAGATCGGCAATGCTCCCGGTGGAGTCGGCGCGGACACGGCAGGCGTCGGGAACCTCCAGCGGCGGGGTCGGTGCCGTCGGCACAGAAGTGGGGGGCACGGGGGCGGGGCTGGCCTCGATCGGGGCCCGCTGCGCCGGGAGGTTCACTGCCAGGACTCCGACCCCGACGACGATGGCGAGGGCAAGCGCGACGGCGCCGCCGACCCGTCGGGACCTGTGGCGCCGTCGGATCGTCCGACCCCAGCCGGACGTGTCCGGCCTTTCCGGGATGAGGGACTCCATCACCCCGGGCAACTCGTCCTGCCTCATGACTGGCCCTCCTGCTCACTCAACTCCGGCGACACACGCAGAGCCGCAAGGCCTCGTCGCGTGTGTGACTTGACCGTGGAGACCGGCAGGCGCAGGAGTCTTGCCACGTCGGACACCGGCAGGTCCTCGACGAAGCGCAGCACCAGGACCGCACGCTGTGCCCGCGGCAGTAGAAGCATTGCCCGACGAAGATCCTCACACTCATCCGTGACGTGATCCTCGTCCGGCCCGTCCGGAAGGTCGCCGACAGGGACCTCCCCGCGCCAGCGTCGCCTCCGCCACCAGGACACGAACGTCCGGTACATGGTGGTGCGGACGTAGGCCTCGTAGTGACGGTCGTCGTCGAATGATCCGAACCGCGCATATGTCTTGAGCAGCGCGGTCTGCACGAGGTCCTCCGCGTGGTGGGCGTCCTCAGTCAGCAACCACGCCGAACGCCACAGCTCACCACCGCGCTCGGCGACGTAGCGGTCGAATCGCGCGGCCACGTCGTCGCCCACTCCGGTCATGATCGCCTCCACACCCCTCCAGACGCTGCAGCCACCCGGATTGGATGCACCGCCGGCCCAACTCCTCGCGTTTACCACCACCAGTCGTGGTAAACGCGGCGGGGTTGGTCGGGATGGCGGGATCGCGGGGTCGGCGGGTCGGCCGGTCGAGCGTCACCCGGGGACGTGGGCCATGCCGAGGGCCCGGAGCGCGTCTGCAGCCTGACCCGTCGGGGTCCACAGCCACTCGCTGCCGTCGTAGCCCTGGTAGGCGAAGGCGCCGTCGGCCCTCTGACTGAGATAGAAGGCGTTGCCGCCGGCGTCCAACAGGATCAGCGACCAGCCCGTCGGACGCCATCCAAGTGAGTTCCTCGCGGCCGAGTCGCAGGTCGGGCCGTAGGGGCAGACCACCGTCGCCGGCACCAGCGAGCGCTGCGCCGACGACGCGATGAGGGCCACGACGTCGGCTGGGATGGCCCGCTCGACGTCGGCAGACGTAGTGCCTGTCGGGTCGCAGAGATACCCGGACACTGCGATGTCGAGCGGCTGCGAGGACCACGTGATCCCACCGGACGCCCAGCAGGCCTTGCCGCCGTCGAGATACGCCGACTGCCTGTTGGCCACGACGCCGTCGAGGGCGGCCCGCAGTTGCGAGTCGTCGCCGGACCTCGCAGGGAACGTCCAGACGGCACCAGACGCGTCGCTCCACACGAGGCGCCCATCGGATTTCTCGACGACGAGGATGCCGCCCTGATTGGCCGCCTCCAGCCAGAAGAGCCCGACGGCGGGGTCAGCACAGGTGGTGCCGGCGCACAGGTCCGCCGCATCTCCGGGGACCGCGAGCGCGGGATCGAGCGCCGCGACGACCACCCGCAGGTCATCCAACCCGAGCCGCGCCGAGCGCTGCATCCGGACCAACCCGGGGTCCCAGCAGTACTCCCCCACGACGACGTCGCCGGGTGCGGCCGTCGTGGCAGGGACGCTGGTCGTCATGAGGCACCCGACGGCGGGTGTCCACGGCGCCTCCGCGAGGTCCTCCGTGGGCTGTTCTGCCGGACCGGCCGGTATGCCGGGAGCCAGCAGATCCACCACCGGCGAGGCCAGCGGAACCGCCATCAAACCGACCACCGCCAGGGCAACCACCCCGACGGCACCCCGGCGCCGGTTCGAACGCCTACGGGCCCGCATCGCCCAGCCGTCCGGCTCCGGCCCGTGGGGGGCGACCCGCTCCAACACGTCGACGACGTCGGTGTAATCGTCCGTCATGGCTTCACCTCCGAGAGCAGTTCGGAACCGCGCAGGGTGGCGCAGCCCCGGTGGACGTACCGCTTGACGGTTCCCTCACTGATTCCGAGGGCCTGGGCTACGTCTGCGGTGGACCGGTCCTCGAAGAACCGCATCACCAGCACCGCCCGCTGCATCCTCGGCAACGAGTCCATCGCGCGCAGCACGTCGTGGCGCAGATCGGCGTCGACGGCGTCGTGCCCCGCGTCCGGGACCTCGGCCCGCGGCGACTCGTCGCGCCAACTCCGCAGCCGCCACCACGACACGAACGTCCGGTAGATGGTGGTGCGGACGTAGGCCTCGAACCTCCGGTCGTCCGCCATCGACGAGTAGCGGCTGTACGTCTTGGTCAGCGCAGTCTGGACCAGGTCCTCGGCGTGGTGGTCGTCCCCGACGAGCAGCCAGGCCGCCCGCCACAGGTGCCTGCCGCGGGCGGCGACGAACCGGTCGAACCCGAGTGCATTCGGCTCCGGGGATCTGGTCATCGGTACCTCCTCACCCCCTTCGACGCTTCCTGGCCCCGGTCCGGTTGTCATGGTGCAGATACTGGCCCATCACGCGTCCCGTGCGCACCGTCGGCGCGCCCCGTCGGCGAGGTGCAGCGTCAGGAGGTCGCGGCCGGCTGGCCGGTGGTGGCGGGCGCGTCGACGGACGGGGCCTCACCCGGGAATGCCGGCGGGTCCGTGGCGGCGGGCGGATCGGTGGGAGCATCGGTCGCGGTCGGCGCGACGACCGGGATCGGGATGCCGTCGAGCAGTTCCTGCACGTCGGCCGACGGCGTCCACAGCCACGTCGCGTCCTCTCCGTCCACGAACCAGTAGCCCGGCCCGTCCGCGTTGGGGTTCAGGGTCAGTGTGTCGCCCCACGGCCCGATCAGGGTCAACGTCACCCCCGGGCCGGCCCATGCGGTTGGCTCCCCCTTGACGGCGTTCGCCTTGATGTCGGCGCCGATGCGCCCGGCCAGGGCGTCGTCGATGAACGTCACCTCGCTCCGGTTCTCGGCGACGACGCAGAAGAGGCCGTGCCGGATGCGGTCGAGGTCGGGTGCGACCATGGTCTGCGGGACCGGGCATGCCGTGATCCGCGAGCCCTCGGCGGGCGCGTCCATCCCGGCGCGCTGCTCCCGCCACAGGCCACGCACGAAGGAGTAGAACTCCTCCCCGCCCCTGCGAACGGTGGCGCCGTCGTTGATGGTCCGGCAGCCGTGCAGTTCACCCATCACCGGCCTGCGGGTGCCGTCCGAGTATTCCAGGACGACGTTGTAGGACAGTCGGTACTCCATGGTGCATGCCAGGTCGGCGGGCAGGGGTGCCTGTGCGGTGACGAAGTCGACGATCCGGTCCACGTCCGTGACGAGGGGCTCCAGCGGGCCGACGACATTGCCGTCGCCGCACAGCCAGGCCTTCACTGCGCCGGGCTTGATGCCGTCCCCCTCGGTGACGTGCAGCAGTTGGCCGTCCTCGCCGTAGCAGGCGGGAGCGCCCAGCAGCCCGGCCGTGGCCGGAGCCGGCTCCGAGCTTGGCGTCTCCTCGCCGGGCGCCGACGCCGGGGCGGGTGTCGCGACGAGGTTGTGGTTGGCGAGGTTGATGCCCACGGGGATGGCCAACGCCACCGCGACCGCGCCGACGGCGCCGGCCATCAGCTGGCTCTTGTGGCGGCGCCGGCGACGGGCACCGTCGGCCCACCCCTGCGGCGTCGGTGGGTCGGGGACGATGTCCTTGAAGGCGTGGGAGAACTGGTCGTCACTCATCGGTTCACTCCTTGGTCCTGGAGGTGGACGGAGCCGCGCAGTGCCGCGCGGCCACGGTGGGAGTGGGTCTTGACCGAGCCTGGCGTGATGCCGAGCAGCGTCGCGATCTCGGCGACGCTGCGGTCCTCGAAGTACTGCAGCACGAGCACGGCACGCTGCATGCGCGGCAGCGACTCCAGCGCGCGCAGCATGTCGAGGCGCAGCGTCGAACTGCCCCCGGCCGATGGAGACTCGGGCAGCTGGTCGGTCGGCGATTCCCCCCGCCAACTCATCCGGCGCCACCACGACACATAGGTGCGGTAGATGGCGACCCGCACGTACGCCTCGAAGCCATCGTCATCCCCGACGGCGTCGTAGCGGCCGTAGCACTTGGCCAGCGCGGACTGCACGAGGTCCTCGGCGTGGTGTGCGTCGCCGGTCAGCAGCCAGGCGGCCCGCCACAGCGCCCGGCCGCGGTCTGCGACGAACCGGTCGAAGCCGCCGACGACCAGTGACACGTCCTGCTCGGTCATGAACCCTCCTCATCGGCACAAACGCGGTGGAGCAACCGTTCGGTTGACACGTCGGGCGACCCAGTCTGGCATGCGGGGCATGGGCGGCCCCGGGCGGCCTTGCCACGACCGCGTCGCGGTGCCAGTGTGGGCGCATGGAACGCGTCGTCACCGCGGAGGAGATGCGCCGGGCCGAGCAGCGGGTGTTCGACGCCGAGCCCGGCGTCGACCTGATGGGCCGTGCCGCCCGCGCCGTCGCCGAGGCAGCCGTCGTACTGGTGCCGGACGGCCCGGTGCTCGTGGCCGTCGGGCCCGGGAACAACGGGGGCGACGGGCTGTTCGCAGCCTCCCTGCTGGCCAGCAGCCGCGACGTCACGATCTGGCTCACGTCGGGTCGCGGCCACGCCGCCGGCCTCGCCGCGGCCCGGGCGGCCGGGGTCGGGGAGGTCGACGCCGCCTGGGCCCTCCTGGCGCTGGAGCACGCCGCCCTGGTCATCGACGCGGTGCTCGGGATCGGGGGCCGCCCCGGGCTGCCGGGCGACGTCGCACGCTTCGCCGCCGCCTGCGAGCACCGCGGCGTCCCGGTCCTGAGCGTCGACATCCCGAGTGGCCTCGACACCGACTCCGGCGAGTTGCCCGACGCCTCCTTCCTCGCAGACCTGACCGTGACGTTCGCCGCCAGGAAGCCCTGCCACGTGACGGCCCCCGCCTCGGGCCGCTGCGGCCGCGTCGTCGTCGCCGACATCGGTGTGCCCATCGAATGACACCGCTCCTTCGAGGGAAATGTGTCCGGCCACATCGTGGGGGCCGCCTCGCACTGGACCGGTTGAAGGTGCCGGTATGGCCGCAGAAGTCGTTCGAATCGCAGATCTCAGCCACGTGCGCTGTTGACAACCGGTCCGCCACGCCCGTAGTGTCGATCCGTTGTCGATCGGAGGAGGTGTACGCAGATGTTGACCAACACTGTCGTGCTCGCCCGGTCCCGCGCATACATCGGCTGATCTGCGCCGCGCCGGGCCCCGCCCAAACCTGACGCCCCCGTGCGTCCACCCTCCTTCCTTGATCATTTGCGTCGGATCCGACGCCGTCCGTCAGGACCCCACTCATGCTTGCACCGCAGCGCGGGCGCTACGACTTCCCGCCCGCAATCCCCGCCGACCAGCGCCCCGACGTCCGGACCCCCAGCCGGTTCCTGTTCTGGTTGATCCGTTCCTACGGCTGGGTCGTGCCCGCCATGACGCTGTCCGCGTCGACCTGGCTGATCCCGGCCGCGTTCACGCCGTGGCTGCTGGGCCGCGCCATCGACGCCGGAACCTCGGGTGGGCTGTCGGCCTCCCTCGGCTGGGCGGCCCTGCTGCTCGGCGTCATCCTCATGGGCGTCGGCGGCGGCATCATGTTCCACACGTTCGCCGTGCGGATGTGGCTGCTCGGCATCTACGGGATCCAGCGGCGCGTCTCCCGAAAAGCGGTCCGGCTCGGCCACGTGCTGAACCGGCGGGTACCGACGGGCGAGGTGCTGAGCGTCTCGGCCTCCGACAGCGACCAGTTCGGCAACACCATCGACTCCTTCGGAAATGTGATCGCGGCCGCCGTCAGCTTCCTGATCGCGTCCGCGTTCATGCTTGCGACGTCGCCCACGCTTGGCATCGTCGTGCTGGT
This sequence comes from Arachnia sp., assembly GCA_039811745.1. Taxonomy (GTDB): domain Bacteria; phylum Actinomycetota; class Actinomycetes; order Propionibacteriales; family Propionibacteriaceae; genus Arachnia. The sequence continues at coordinate 29,551 of JBDHZH010000020.1, read as the reverse complement.
GGCCGTCCCGTTGCTGATGGCGGCCTCGACGCCGGTCCTGCGTCCGCTGAACCGGGCCCAGTCCGACGAGCGCACCGAAAGCTCCACCCTGACGTCGCAGGCCAGCGACATCGCCACGGGGCTGCGCATCCTGCGCGGCGTCGGCGGGGAGCGCACGTTCGCGGGCAACTACGAGCGCCAGTCGCAGAAGGTGCGTGCCCTCGGGGTAAGACTCGGGACGTGGCAGGCAGTGGTGGAGGCCATCAGCATCCTGCTTTCCGGCCTGCTGCTCGTGGCTCTGGTGTATCTCGGGTCGATGCAGTTGCTGGACGGCACCCTGAGCGTCGGCCAGCTGATCAGCTTCTTCGGCTATGCCGTGTTCCTCACCTCGCCGATGCAGACCTTCTTCGACTTCGCACAGAAGTGGGTGCAGGGCCTTGTGGCGGCGAGCAGGGCGGCGTCGCTGCTTGGTTCCGAGGTGCCGTGGGCACGGGCAACCGGCACCCTCGGCGACGCCCCGACCCTGCACGACGAGGCCTCCGGAGTGAACGTGCATCCCGGGCGGATGCTGGGCATCGTCTCCGCAGACCCGGACGCCGCCGCGGCCCTTGCGGACCGGCTTGGCCGGTACCTGCCAGATGGCGCACCGGAGCACGCCGAGGATGACGAGGAGCTCAAGGGCCGAGCCAAACGCCTTGCCAGACGGGAACGCCTGGCAGCCAGGCAGCAACGCGCCCGCGAGGACGCCGAGACCGCGGCGCGGCCGTGGGGGGTCACCGCCGACGGCGTCGATTACGCCGGCCTGGACATGGCCGACCTGCGCCGTCGGGTCGTCGTCTCCCATACCGGCTCGCTGCTGTTCTCCGGCACGCTGCAAACCGCCGTCGACCCGTGGGGCAACCACACCCGCGAGCAGGCCGAGCAGGCACTGGAGACGGCGTCGGCCGAGGACATCTACGCCTCGCTGGCCGACGGCTGGCAGGGCCGCATCGACGAGAAGGGCCGAGGCCTGTCCGGCGGGCAGCGGCAGCGGATCATCCTGGCAAGGGCGCTGCTGCGCGACCCGGACGTCCTCGTGCTGGTGGAGCCCACCTCCGCGGTGGACGCCCACACGGAGGCGAGGATCGCCGAGCGGCTGGCGCAGCATCGCGCGGGCCGCACCACCGTCGTCGTCACGGCGTCGCCGCTGCTGCTCCGGCGCTGCGACGAGGTGGCGGTGCTCGTCGACGGCCGCGAGGTCGCCCGGGGCACCCACGACGACCTGCGCAACCAACCTGACTACCGCCGCGTCATCTCACGCGGCATGGAGGATGAACGTGACTGAACAACTGCTGGCGGACACATCCGCCTCCACGTGGCTGGACGGCCCAGCGCCGCCACGACTGCCCGACGAGCTGCAGGTGCCGCAAGGCGCCGGCCCCGGGGCGAGGCTCACGGCGTTCCGGCGCCGTCACCGGGTGCGGACCCGCATCGCACAGGACGTCTACAAGGAAGCGAGGGCGCCGGAGCGGGGCTTCCCGGTCGCCTCCTCGGCGCAGGCGGCCCGCTTCCTCGGCGGGCTGCTGAACACCCGCAGGGCGACCCTGGGGTTGGCGATCGGCCTGAACGTCGCCGCCGCGGGCGCCGGCCTGGTGGCGCCGCTGCTGCTGGGGCGCCTGATCGACGACGTCACCGCGGGCACCCTCGGGCGTTCCGCCCTGGCGACCATGGTCGCGATCATCACCGGCGTCATCGTCGCGCAGGCGGTGCTGACTTTCGGCGCCAGGCGCGCATCCGTCGTGCTCGGCTACGACCTGCTCGCTGCCGCCCGCGAGGAGGTGGTGCGGATCGTGCTCCGGCTGCCGCTCGGGCACGTGGAGTCGTCCGGCTCCGGCGACCTGCTGACCCGCATCACCTCCGACGTCGGCAAGATGGCTGCAGCCGCCCGCTGGGCCTTCCCCAACCTGATCGTCTCCGTGGTGCTCATCAGCGCCACGCTCGCGGCCATGGTCGCCAACTCGTGGCTGCTCGCCCTGCCGATGCTGTTCACCGCGGCGATCATGTGGGCCGGCGGACGCTACTACCTCTCGCGCGCCACGGCGGGCTACATCGCCGAGTCCGCCACCTACTCGGTCATCAACTCCACGATGACCGAGACCGTGGAGGGCGCCCGCACCGTCGAGGCGCTCGGCCTCGGCGTGCGGCGCGTCGACCAGCTGGACGAGGACACCGAGGTCTCCGCCCAGGCCGAGCGCTACACCATGACCCTGCGCAACATGCTGTTCGCGATGGTCGACTCGTCCTTCCAGCTGCCACTGGTGGGCGTGGTGCTGCTCGGCATCTGGGGGCACGGCCAGGGTCTGGTCACGATCGGCCAAATCACGACGGCCGCCCTGTTCGTCTCCCAGCTGCAGGGTCCGCTCGACAGGGTCATCGCAGTGCTGGACCACCTCCAGCTCGGTATCGTCGCCACCGCCAGACTCATCGGCGTCGCCCAGTTGGAGGACGACAGAACCCCCGGCGAGGCGGAACCCGACGGCGTCAAGCTCACCGGCAACGGGCTGCGGTTCGGCTACCGCGACGGCGTCGACGTGCTCCACGGCGTCGACGTCGACCTGCACCCCGGTGAACGGCTCGCCATCGTCGGGCCGTCCGGATCGGGCAAGTCGACGCTCGGACGGCTCGTGGCAGGCATCAACCGGCCACACACCGGCGAGGTGACCGTCGGCGGCGTCGACGTCATGGACCTGCCCCTGGACAGGCTCCGCACCGAGGTCGCCCTGGTCACGCAGGAACACCACGTGTTCGTCGGCTCGGTCCGCGACAACGTCGTCCTCGCCCGCGAGACCACTGCGTCCGACGACGAGGTGCGGGAGGCGCTGGCGACGGTGGGCGCCTGGGAATGGGTGGAGCGGCTGCCCGGCGGCCTCGACGCCCAGCTCGGGCACGGCCACACCACCCTGACCCCGGCGCAGGCGCAGCAGGTGGCACTGGCACGGCTCATCATCGCGGACCCGCACACGCTGGTCCTCGACGAGGCGACGTCGCTGATCGACCCGTCGTCGGCCAGGCAACTGGAGGGCTCCATGGCTGCGCTCCTCGAGGGACGCGCCGTCATCGCGATCGCCCACCGTCTGCACACCGCCCACGACGCCGACCGCATCGCGGTCGTGGACGACGGCCGCATCGTCGAGATCGGGGACCACCACCAGCTGCTCGAGCAGGACGGCCAGTACGCCCACCTGTGGCGCACCTGGCGCGACTGATCCGGCCTGGTTGACCTCCAGTGGGAGCTTTGCCGTCGGCTGAGACGGTGAAGCTCCCACTGGAGGCGGAAACCCTTCCCGCCCCGGCGGCTCAGCCCCGGTTGCCGCGGATGACGCCGATGATGGCGGGGCGCAGGTCGCGGGCCGCGATGACCCGGTCGACGGAGCCGACCTCGACGGCGCGGTGGATGTTGTGGACGCCGTCGAACTCGGATGCCATCTCCGAGATCTTCTCCGCCCGCACCGCCTGCCGCACATCCGACAACTCCAGTCGCAGCGCCGAACGGCCCGCCTCGTCGGCGGCCTCCAGCCGCTCCTCGACGGAGCGCACCCGCGGGTCCGCGGCGGTGCGCTTCGCGACCTCGCCCGCGAACACCACGGCCGCCGCCGGGGCGCCGCCGATGACGGAGGCGTAGCTGCCCTCGATCGCCAGCACCGTCATGTTCTCGTTCAGCCGCTTCGAGAAGACCACGAACGCACCACCGTGGTAGCGGGAGATGACGACGAACGCGATCGGGCCGTCGAAGTTGACGATGGCCCGGCCGATCTCGGCGCCGTACTCCAACTGCAGGTTCCGCATCGACTCCGGCGACCCGTCGAAGCCCGACAGGTTGGCCAGCACCACCAGCGGCCGGTTGCCCGAGGCCGAGTTGATCGCGCGGGCCGCCTTCTTGCTGGAACGCGGGAACAGCGTGCCGGCCGTGAACGTGTCGGGCCCGTCGGTGGGGGGGAACCCGCCGCGCGAAACCGGCTTCGACTCGATCCCCAGCACGCACACCGCATGCCCGCCGATCCTGGCGTCCATCACGACGGCCGTCTCGGCCTCCGCCATGCCGGCCCAGCGCTCCACGTGCGGGTGGTCCTGGTCGCAGACGGCGGCGATGACGGTGCGGATGTCGAACGCCTTCTTGCGGTCCGGGTTGTGCTCGACGGAGAAGATCTGCCCGACCGTGGCGAAGTCGCTGCCCTCGCAGGAGTGGGGGAAGTCGGACACGTCGCGGTCGTCCGGATCCGACGTCGGCGCCACGCGCGGCCCGTCCTCGCCGGGGGCGACGTAGGTGTGGTCGTAGTGCGACATCAGGATGCCGAACGCCTCGCCCAGGTTCGGGGCCCAGTACTGCGCCTGGCCGTTGGGGCCCATGACGCGGTCGTAGCCGCCGATGCCGAAGTTGTCCTCCGCGGAGACACCGCCGGAGAAGTCGAGCGACTGCTTGCCCGTCAGCACCATCGCCGAATCCGGGGTCATGACGAGGATGCCACGCGTGTGCATCAGCATCGTCGCCTCGGCGTTCCAGTACGGCTGCGCACCCACGTTGATGCCCGCGACGACGACGTTGATCTCGCCGCCCGCCTGCGTGAACTCGACGATGCGACGCAGCGCCGCACCCACCCAGTCCATGTTCTCGGTACCGGAATCCATGGAGATCCGGGCGCCCGAGCTGAGCGTGAACCACTCGATCGGCAGGCCCTGCTCCTCTGCGAGGTCGATGGCGGCGATGATGCGGCGGCACTCCGGCTCCGCGACGGCACCCAGCCCCTTGGTCGGGTCGCCCGACAGGACGATGCGCCTCACACCCTCGGGGTGCAGGGCGGTGGGGGTGCTGACGCGGGCGCAGATGATGCCCGCCTTGTTGCGGCCGGGCGCGCGGTCGACGTCGACGAGACGTCCGGCATCGTCGAGGTCCATCTCGACCAGCGTGCCACCGGGACCGGCAAGGGTGCCGGTGAGCTCGTAGGGGTAGACGAGCCCGCGACGGCGTGCCCTCACCACCTTGCTGTCGTAGTCGTCGAGCGGTTTCAGCGGCTCCCGGGGCGGCGTGCCGACGGACGCCGTGACGCCCGCGCCGGGCTGCACCCGGAACCGCACCGCGAGCGGTACGAGGCCGCGGCCGGGGGTCACGAACCGGCCCTGGCAGACGACCTCCTCGATGCCGGCGCCGTCGGACAGGGGCGTGATCTTGTGGCGAAGAGGCGTGATGTCCTCGATGGACAGGTCCACCTCAGGCCAGACCTGCACCCAGACGTGGTTCATGTCCAGCTTGTTGCCCTCCGGGCCGCGCTCGGCACGGATTCGGCGGATCGCCTCCAGGCAGTGCTCGACGGCGCGTTCGGCGTGCGGCAGGGAGACGAGCCTGCCCTCGTCGTCGCGCACGGCCGCGAGCTGGCGCACCTGCGCCATCGCCACCAGCCTGCGGTCGTCCGGGTTGGTCTTGGCGACGCACTCGAACAGCAGCACGTCGGAGGGGGCCGGCAGCCGTTCCACGTCGAAGTTCTCCAGGCGCCAGAGATCCAGCCGCCGAAGCGACATCGGGTGGAGGCCTCGCAGGCGGAAGTCCTCGCTGGGGACGCCGTCGGTGAACCGGAAGGTGCGGTAGTCGACGTCGCCGTCGACCCGGCACACGGCCACGGCGATGCGGCGCACATCGGTCACGTCCCAGGTCGACAGGACTGCCAGCAACTGCACCCCGAGCGCGTCGTGGTCGACGTCGGCGTCGTCGGCCAGGTCGTCGAACAGCACGTACAACTCCGCCGCGATCTGCTCGCCGGCGCGCAGGTTGCCGCGCTCCCCCGCGACGATGCTCGCCAGTGGGCCGCCTGCGGCCAGATCGGTTGAGCGACCCACCGTGGAGACCAGGCGGCTCGGGCGGCGGTGCGACGTGTAGCCGGCGGAGATGACGGGGCGTCCGTCGACGTCGTAGGAGCGGACGTCGGCCAAGTGGTGGTCGCCGTAGTACTTGTGGAGCAGTACCTCCAGCATCGGCTCGTAGGGCCCGTACCCGGCGGCAAGCCGCTGGGCCATGAAGTGGCTGATCTGCTCCGGGATCGCGGCGAGGGCGGCGATGCGGGCATCGTGATCGGGCGCGCCCGGGTTCGCGGTGAGCGCCTCCAGCTCGTCGGCGACGCCGGCCAGCACCGAGGCCCGCTCCGCGTCGACCTGCGGCTGGTCGAACCAGCGGAACCGGACCGAGCGGGCCAGGTCGCGGACGGCGGGGAACCTGAGCTCGGTTGTGCGCACCAGCCGCTCAAGCTGGGCCCGGGCGGAAAGCGTCAGGCCGTCGCCGGGTGCGGTCTCGTGCATCCAACGGCCGAGCACGGCGAGGATGATCGGCATGTCGGAGGCCACCCGCTTCTGCGCCAGGAAGACGCGGAAGACGGCCTCCTCCAGCTCGGGGGTCCGGTCGAGGTCGTCGACGCCGAAGTGCCGCAGCACCGCCAGGAGCCGGTCGGAGAACGCCGTCGGCAGGCCGGCACGTGCGACATCGAGGCTTGTCAGGTAGCGGTGGAACTGCTCACGGTCCGAGTGGATGCGCAGTTCCTGGTTGACCTGCTCGCCGAACGGACGGTTCCTGCTGACCTGCGCGAGGTCGGCGAACAGCGACATCAGTGCGATCTCGCCGGTCAGCACGTCACCGCCGGCAGCCCGGAGTTCGTCGCGGGCGGCCAGGTAGGCGGGCAGGGTGCGGGCCGCGGGGTCGACGTCGTAGCCCATGAGCCGGGCACTCAGGTCCGCCAGGAGGCTCCGGGTGCGCTCGGCCGCGTCGGCCTCCTCGGTCACCGCAGGCAGCTCGACCTTGTCCGAGGGCCCCGCCGCGACGGCGCCGGCTCCGTTGCCGAGCGGCTCCAGCCGCACCAGCGGCGCCAGCGTCTCGACCTGCGACCCGGTCATCACCAGAAGTTCCTTCACGCGCCCGGCGAACGGCGCGGGCACGATCGTCTCCATCTTCATGGACTCCAGCACGATCACCGGCGACCCGGCCTCCACCTCGTCGCCGACGGCGACAGGCGTCGCGACGACCAGTGCAGGCGCCGGCGAACGGAGGATGCCGCCCTCGTCGCGCGAGATGCGGTGGGTGACGTCGTTCACCTCGACCAGGTGGATCGGGCCGTGGGTGGCGCTGACGATGCGGAAGGAGGTGCCGTTCACCCGCAGCCTGCCGTGGACGTCGTCCAGCCGCTGCACGGTGACGTCGGCCGCCTCGCCGTCGACGACGACGCGGTACCGCTCCGGCCCGACCTCGTACGCCTTGACGGTGTGCGCGACACCCCGCAACTTCAGGTCGACCTGCACGCCCGAGGAGTGCTGCGTCTGCGGCCGGCCGCCGTGAGCCGTCTCCAGCAGGCGCTCGGTCTCGCGCGCCACGGTCTCCTGGTATGCCTCGATGGCAGCCGCCACCAGCGCGACGCCGGCGTGGCGGTCGGCAACCAGCCCGCCCGCGGCCCGGGTGCGGTCGATCCAGCCGGTGTCGGCCCATTCGACGCCCTCGGCACCGACGACCTCGGGCTGGTCCAGCAGCTCCAGGACGAAGCTCTTGTTGGTGGCGCCGCCCTCGATGACGACGGTGACGTCACCCACCGCGCGGCGCAACCGGGCAAGGGCCTCGTCGCGGGTGCGGCCGTAGGCGATGATCTTGGCGATCATCGAGTCGAAGTCCGCGGGGATGACGTCGCCCTCGGCCACGCCGGTGTCCACGCGGATGCCGGGGCCGGTCGGGACGTCGAACCGGCTGATCAGGCCCGGCGCGGGCGCGAAGTCGCGGTCGGGGTCCTCGGCGTTCAGGCGGGCCTCGATGGCATGACCCAGCTCGGTGGGGCGCTCGACGAGCCTGCCGCCCGAGGCGACGTGGATCTGGGCCTTGACAAGGTCGAACTCGCAGGTGACCTCCGTGATCGGGTGCTCCACCTGGAGGCGGGTGTTGACCTCCAGGAACGCGAACATCCGCTCGCCCGGGTGGTACAGGAACTCGACCGTGCCGGCGCCGCGGTAGCCGACGGCCAGGGCCAGGCGCTCGGCTGCCGTCTTCAGTTCGTCGGCCTGCTCCTTGTCCAGCAGCGGCGAGGCCGACTCCTCGATGACCTTCTGGTTGCGGCGCTGGATGGAGCAGTCGCGCACGCCGATCGCCCAGGCCGTGCCCTGGCCGTCGGCGATGACCTGCACCTCGACGTGGCGGGCACCGGTCACCAGCTTCTCGAGGAACACGACGCCGGAGCCGAACGCGCGCTCGGCCTCGTCGCGGGTGCGCTGGTAGGCGTCGGCGAGCTCCTCGGCGGAGGTGACCTTGCGGATGCCGCGGCCGCCGCCGCCCGCCGTCGCCTTCAGCATGAGCGGGTAGCCGATCCGCTCGGCCGCCGCGAGGGCGTCGTCGAGCGTGTCGACGCCGCCACCCGACCACGGCGCCACCGGGACGCCCACCTGTTCGGCGATGATCTTGGAGCCGATCTTGTCGCCCAGCTTCCGCATGGCCTCGCCGGAGGGACCGATGAACGTGATGCCGAGCGACTCGACCAGATCCGCGAAGGCCGCGTCCTCGGCGACGAACCCCCAGCCCACCCAGACGGCGTCGGCGCGGGCCTCCACCAGCACGCGGGCCAGCAGGTCGTGGTTGAGGTAGGGCCGCTCGGAGGCGGGCCCGATCGGGTAGGCCTCGTCGGCCTCGCGCGCGAACATGGCCGACCGCTCGGCGTCGGTGACCAGGGCGATGGTGGTGATGGGGTTGGTGTCCCTGCGCTCGGCATTGAGATCGCGGACGGCGTGGATCAGCCTCATGGCCGCCTCGCCCCGGTTGACGATGGCGATGCGTTCGAACACTGGTACCTCCCGGGCAGACTGAGCAGCACCCTCTTCGGGAGCTTGGTGTTGAATCTGTCACCTATCGTCCCGCGACGCGAGCGGATGCGTCGTCATCCGTGGGAACTTTCCGAACCAGCATGTCCGCATCCCAAGGCTCTTCTGGCAACTTTGTGCAGTTCCCACAACGCTCGACCGACGCGCACGCCCGTTGAGTCGGGCGTCGATCGAAACCTACCGCGGGTCCACAGAGACCCTCACGGGGTCTCGACACGTGCCCGGCTCGTTCCTCACCGGGCACTACTCGACCAGCGGAACCACACAACCGCTGATCGAGTAGCCGACGAGGAACGAGGAGGCGTGTCGAGATCCGGTGAGGGTTCGTGAGGACTTGGCCGGGGTCTCGACACGTGCCCGGCTCGTTCCTCACCGGGCACTACTCGACCAGCGGGGGCCGGGTCTCGACCGACCAGCGGGGTGCCGGGCTCGACAGCGGGGGTCACTGGCCGGGCTGGCGCACCCCGATGGTCAGCAGGATGTTGGCGTAGATGCGGGCCTCGCCCGTCGCGATCACGACGGCGACGTTGTCGGCCTTGGCCGCGCCGTAGAACTCCCAGCGGCCGTGGTCGGTGAACGGGACGTCCGGCAGCGCGGCACGGAACTCGTCGAGGATCGGCACATGGGTGATGCCGGTGTCCGGCGCGGGCACCATGACCTCGGCGGCCTCGATCGGGACGGTCGCCTTGACGACGTCCAGGACGTCGGTGGCGTTGATCAGGCCGGGCGCGAGGTTCAGGAACACGACGGCCGAACGCGGGTTCGCGAGGGTCTCGTGCGGGTAGTTGGAGTCGGCGATCAGGATCTTCGCGCCGTGGCCGGCACCTGCGAGGGCGCGGAGCAGCTGCGGGTGGATCATCGGGCCATACAGCATGGTTCTGCCTTTCTGTGGTTCTTCACTGCTTGGTTCACGGCTGGGACGGGGCGCTCGCGCGCACGACCAGGGATGGCTTGATCAGTTGGTGACGTGGCTGCCCGCCCTCCATCACGGCGACCAGCTGGGAGACGGCACTCTGCGCCACCTCCGCGAACGGCTGCCGCACGGTGGTCAGCGGCGGCCAGAAGCAATCGGAACCGACGGAGTCGTCGTAGCCGACGACGGCGATGTCATCGGGGATCCTCACCCCACGCTCGTGGAGACGGCGCATGACGCCCAACGCCAGCTGGTCGTTGCTGGCGAAGATGCCATCGATGCCGAATGTCATCTCGCCGGCAAGGCGGTATCCGCTGATTGCCTCCCAGTCCGGGCTGGACAGCTTCTCGTAGTCGACGCCGGCCTCCTCGCAGGCGGCCAGGAAGCCGTCGCGGCGCTCCTGCGCGTCCAGCCAGTCCTTCGGCCCGCAGATGTGCAGCAGCCGGTGGCGGCCGATGCTCAGCAGGTGTCGCGTCGCGAGCCAGGCGCCGTGGCGCTGATCCACACCCACGGAAGGCACCGTCTCGGGGAGGCCCGCCTGCTGGCCGACGAAGATCACGGGCACCTCGGCATGCACCTCCTCGGCCCAGTGGCTGGACCGGTTGTGGCCGCCGAGCACCACGACACCGTCGACGCCGATGGGAAACAGCTTGTCGGGCGTGACGTCCTGGTTGAACGGCAGGAGGGACGACGACGCCTGGAAGCCCAGCTCCCCCAGAGCGGCCACGATCTCGATGTAGGTGCGGGCGTGCCCGTGGAACAGCGGCGTCGCGTTGATGATGTGGATGACGCCGGTGCGCCGGTTCGAGAGCGACCGGGCGGCGAGATTGGGGCGGTAGGACAATTCCTCCACCGCTGCCAGCACCCGTTCCCGGGTGTCGTCGGCGACGACGCCGATGTCCCGCACCACCCGGGACACCGTCTGGCTGGACACGCCGGCCAGCTTCGCGACGTCTGCGAGGCTGGCCCGGCGTTGACGGGGCTCCGCCGTCACGGCAGGTATCTCCGGGTCCGGGCCGTGGCGCCGATGACGTCGGACCGGTCGGCCGGCGAGAGGAAGCCCATGATCTCGAACTGGGCCAGCAGGGAGCCGAGTGTCGACGCCTCCGCGGGCCCGGCCACGACGGGAACCCCGAGGGCGGTCGCGGTCAGTTGGCACAGCAGCTCATTGCGGGAGCCGCCGCCCACGAGGTTCAGCTGTGTGGCGGGGCTGCCGGTCAGCGCCGCCAGGTCGCGGACGCCGCGGGCGTACCGGGCTGCGAGCGACTCCAGGATCGCGCGCACCACCTGCCCCTGCGTCAGGTCGGTCGGCGCCCCCTGGGCCACGAGCGCCGCCGTGACGCGCTCCACCATGCGGCCGGGCTGGGCGTACTGGGGCTCGTCCGGGTCGATCGTCAGGCCCAGCGACGGCGCGGCCGTGGCGGCCGCGACGAGCTCGACGATGCCGCTCGGCAGTCCGGAGGCGGCCCAGTCCCGCTGGCACTCCTGCAGGATCCACAGACCGGTGATGTTGAACAACGGCCGCACCCCTGCGTCGCCGCGGGCCTCGTTGGTGAGGCCGAGCGCGTGCGCTGCATCCGACATGAGCGGCTCGTCACGCAGCACCCCGAGGACCGACCAGGAGCCGCAGGACAGGAAGTAGGTCTCGCCGACGGCGGCACGTTGCAGCGCGTGGACGGCGCAGGCCGTGTCGTGGGCGCCGGCGCGCACGACCGTCAGGCTCTCCAGACCCTCGACCGTGCACGGCCCGACGACGTCGTGCTCGCGTGTCAGGTCACCGACCCAGCGCCGCGGTATGCCGAGGCGTTCGAACACTACGTCGGCCCAGGCGTTCGCACCCGGTGCGCAAAGGCCCGCCGACGAGGCGTGCGAGCGCGACCAGCGGCGCAGGCCGGACAGCAGGTAGGTGAAGTAGTCGGGCAGGAACAGGACCTGCGCCGTGCGGGCTGCGGTCTCCGGTTCCTCGACGAGGTGGGCGAACATCTGGTTCGCGGAGTTGATGGTGGCAGGCGCGATGCCGGTCAGCGCCCAGGCATCCGCGTCGGGCAGCCTGTCGCGGAACGCGGCCAGCGTCCGGACGGTGCGGTCGTCGCGGTAGGCACGGCCGGGAGTGAGCCGGTTCCCGTCGTCGTCGAGCGCCACCCAGTCCACGCCCCACGTGTCGACCGAGACGCTCACTGCGTCCGGGAACAGCCCGACGGCCTTGCGGAGACCGGCCACCACCTCCGACCAGATCAGGTCGAGGTCCCAGCACAGGTAGCCGTCCAGCATCTCGGCCTGGTGGGCGAACCTGTGGATCTCCACCTCCTCCACGCGTCCGTCGGCCAGTGTCCCGGCGATGATGCGTCCCGATGACGACCCGAGGTCGACGGCCAGGGCGGTGGTCATGTGGGTTCTCCTTGATGAGGCTTGGTCGGTTGGGGCCGGGCCCCGGGATTCCCGGGGCCCGGCTTCCGGTTGCGGAATCAGCCGTACAGCGGCCCGAAGTTGGCGCAGGCGCGGAAGTCCGCACCCTCCGGGTCGGTCGTGCCGAACGCCGTCCAGACCTTCGGGCGGAAGACCTGCTCGGTCGGCACGTTGTGCATGTTGACGGGGATGCGCAGCATCGAGGCCAGCGTGATGAGGCGGGCACCGATGTGGCCGAAGCTGATGGCGCCGTGGTTGGCACCCCAGGCGTTCATAACGTCGTAGACCGACGTGAACGCGCCCTCGCCGGTCAGGTTCGGGACGAACCACGTCGTCGGCCATGCCCGGTCGGTACGGACCTCGATGGCGATGGCGACGTCGTCCGGCAGTTCGACCGTCCAGCCCTCGGCGATCTGGATGACCGGGCCGAGCCCGTCGACCAGGTTGATGCGCGTCATCGTCACCGGCACCTCGCCCGCGGAACGGAAGTGGGTCGAGAAGCCGCCACCGCGGAAGTAGCCGACGTTGGCCGCGTGGAACGTGGTGGCGTCCAGCATGGCCTGCGTGTCCTCGTCGGTCAGCTCCCACCAGTTCTTGATGACGTGCTCGCCGTCCTGGATCGCCGCGAAGGAGCCGTCCATGGTGGTGGAGCCGGAGTTGCGCAGGTCGATGATGCCGCCCGACGCCCGGCCCTCCAGCTTGTGCCCGGTGACGCGCTCGACGGCCTCGGGGCTCCAGTACGTGCGCACGTCGGAGAACAGCTGCGCCTTGTTGGTGAGCAGGTAGTTGAACAGCATGGAGGCGCCGTTCAGGGCGTCGTTCTCCGTGGCCAGGATGTAGGGGGCCCGCTTGCCGTTCCAGTCGAACTGCGTGTTGAGGATGGTCTCCATCACGTCGCCGTTCGGCATGCCGTCGGTCCACTGCCGCTGACCCTGGAAGCCGGCGCCGAGCGCGCCGTGGCCGAGCGCCTCCTCGCCGAAGCCGATCTCGGCCAGGCGCGGGTTGCCGACCATCAGGTCGCGCGCGATCAGCGTCATCTTGGTGCAGTACTGCCACCAGGCCTCGTGCTTGTCGGTCATCTGCTGCTCCGGGGCGTTGAAGTCCTCGCCCTGGGTGAGGTTCTCCCGAATCCAGGCGTACGCCTTCTCGTACTCGACCGGGTCGAAGATGCCCTCGCGGACGCGGCGATCGAATTCGGACATGTCGATGTACTCGTTGCGCATGCCCAGGTACTTGCTCCAGAACTCGTCCTTGACGACGGAGCCCGCGATGCCCATGGACACGCCGCCCATGGCCAGGTAGGAGCGGCCCTTCATCTGCGCGACGGCCAGGCCTGCGGTGGCGTAGTCGAGCAGGCGGTCGCGAACCTCATCCGGGATGCTCTCGTCGTCGGCGTCCTGCACATGCTCGCCGTAGATGCCGAAGGCAGGGATGCCCAGCTGGGCGTGCCCGGCGAGCGCGGCGGCGAGGTACACCGCACCCGGACGCTCGGAGCCGTTGAAGCCCCAGATGGCGTGCGGCATGGTGCGGTCCATGTCGACGGTCTCGGTGCCGTAGCACCAGCACGGGGTCACGCTCAGGGTGAGGCCGACGTTCTCACGGCGGAACTTGGTGGCAGTTGCCTGCGCCTCGGCGACGCCGCCGATGGTGGAGTCTGCGATGACGACCTGCACCGGGCTGCCGTCCGGGTAGCGCAGTTCCGCCTCATAGAGGGCGGCGACGCGCTTGGCCATGTTCATGGTCTGGTCTTCGAGGCTCTCGCGCACACCGCGGCGACGACCGTCGATGATGGGCCGGATGCCGATCTTCGGGTAGTTGGACATGGAGAAGAACACCTCTTCGTGGGTTCGGTTCTGTGGATTTCGTTCGTGTGTGGGGATCGTGACTTGCGCTGATGTGGGCAGCGGCACCGCCCCGGTTCTCTGGGACGGTGCCGCTGCTCAGTTGTTGCCCGTTGCCTACCCGGCGAGGATCACTCGTAGAGGTTGGCTGCGATGGCCGGGTCGGCGATGTTCGACTTGTCGTACCAGGCGAAGCCGGAGTCGATGATCTTCGGCTGCTGGATCTTGTTGACGGCCTTGATGGCGGCGACGACGGTCTCATATCCCATCTTGACCGGCGACTGGGTGATGGCACCAGCCATGCGGCCGTCCTTGATGGCCTCGATCTGGGTCTTGCCGGAGTCGAAGCCGATGACGGTGATGTTCTTGGCGCCGGACTCGGTGACGCCCTGGACTGCGCCGGTTGCGGCGGCCTCGTTGGTGCCGTAGATGCCGGTGATGTCCGGGTTGGCCTGGATCATGGCCTTGGCGGTGTTGGCCGCAAGGCCGACCTCACCGGCGACCTGGGGCTCGAGGAGCTTGATGTCCTTGGCGTTGGCCTTCATGTAGTCGGTGAAGCCGCTGCAGCGCTGCTTGCCGGTCTGGGAGGTCTGGTCGTGGCAGATGACGCCGACGGTGCCCTTGCCGCCCAGGAGCTTGATCATGTGCTTGGCGGCCTCTTCGGCTGCGGCCTTGTTGTCGGTCTGGACCGTGGTGACGGGCAGGTCGGAGTCGACGCCCGAGTCGAAGGCGACCAGCGGGAGGCCTGCGGCCTTGATCTTGTCGAGCAGCGGCCCGGCGGCGCCCGTGTCGAGGGCGGCGAGGCCGATGGCGATCGGCTTGGCGTCGATGGCGGCCTGGAGCTGGTCGAGCTGCTGGGTCACCTTGGTCTCGTCGTCGGGGCCGACGAACTGGATCTTGTAGTTGTACTCCTTGCCGGCCTGCTCGGCGCCTTCCTTCACGGCCTGCCAGAACCTGTGCTGGAAGCCCTTGGAGACGAGGTAGATGAGCTCACCGTTGCCCTTGGGGACTTCGCCCGAGGGAGCCTGGGACGTGGTCGAGGTCGCAGCCGGGGCCGAGGTGGTCTCGGCTGGCTTGGTGGTCTCCCCCGGCGTGGTGGAGGTGCTGCAGGCGGTCAGGCCGAGCGCGAGCAGCGACGAGACTGCGATTGCGGAACGCAGAAGACGCATTGTCTTTCCTTTCTTTTCCCAGGGCTCCCATGCCCTGAAAACCTGGTTGAGCGTTTGCTCATGGGTGGCTGTCCGGCGACGCGGACGGTTGTTGGGTGGTGGTTGGACGAGGGTTGGGGTCAGACGGCCGAGGCCCGGCTGCGGCGGACGTTGTCCACCCAGACCGCGATGACCACGACGATGCCGGTGACGACGAACTGCCATTCCTGCGCGATGCCCATCATCAGCAGACCCTTCTTGAGGGTCTCCATGATCAGCGCGCCGACGACGGTGCCGAGGATGTTGGCCCGGCCGCCCGCCAGCGACGTCCCGCCGATCACGACCGCCGCGATCACGTTCAGCTCGAAGCCGAGGCCCTCGGCAGGCTGCACGAACCCGAAGCGAGCCGAGTACAGGATGGCGCCGAGTGCGATGAACACGCCCGCGACGACGTAGACGAGCATCTTCCAGACCTTGATGTTCACGCCGGACAGGCGGGTGGCCTCCTCGTTGGAGCCGATGGCAAGTGCGTAGCGACCGAGCAGGGTCTTGTTCAGCACGAGCGAGGCACCGATGGCGAGCAGGATGAACAGCAGGACCGCGTTCGGCACGGTCGGGATGATCTGGCCGTTGGCGATCCAGCCGTAGCCGGGGTTCTTGATCGAGATGGACGACTTGCCGGAGATGATCAGCGCCAGGCCCCGGGCGACCATCATCATCGCCAGCGTCGCGATGAACGGCGGCAGCCCCAGGTAGGAGATGTTGAGGCCGTTGACCAGCCCGACCAGCGCGCCGACGAGCAGCACGAGGAGCAGGCCGCCGCCGAGCGGCATGTTCATCCACTCACCGGAAAGGAACACGCCCGCCATGACCGCCACGAGGGTCATGCCGGTGCCGGATGACAGGTCGATGCCGCCGGTGGCGATGACGAGCGTCGCGCCGAGCGCCATCACGCCGGTGAAGGCGGACTGCTGGATGATGTCGACGACGATCGAGAACTGGGCGAAGTTCGGGGCCGCGAACAGGAAGAAGACGTAGATCAGGAGCAGCGCAGCGAACACGAAGATCTGCTGCAGCGAGGACCTGAAGAACTGGGCCATGGCCCCGGGCGCCTTGGCCTCCGTCGTCGGGGGTTCGGTGTGGGTGGTGGTCACGCTACTACTCCTGTCAGTTGGGCCTTGCCGACGGTGGCCAGCTCCATGATGTTCTCCTGGTTGGCGTCCTCGTTGTCGAGGAAGCCGGTGATGTGTCCCTGCGCCATGACGGCGATCCGGTGGGACATGCGCAGCACCTCCGGCAGCTCGGAGGAGATCATGATGATCGCCTTGCCCTGCGCGCTCAGCTCCTCCAGGAGCTGATAGATCTCCTCCTTGGCGCCGACGTCGATGCCGCGGGTGGGCTCGTCGAAGATGAGGATGTCGCAGTCGCGCACCAGCCACTTGGCGATGACGACCTTCTGTTGATTGCCGCCCGACAGCTTGCCGAGCAGCTGGTTGACCGACGGCGTCTTGACGCGCAGCTTCTTCGCGTACTCGACGCCGACGTCGCGAATCTTGCCGTCGAGAATGTAGCCGGCGACGTTGAAGTCCTTCATGGACGCCATGGCCGTGTTGGCCTTGATGTCCTGGTCGAGCAGCAGGCCGAAGTGCTTGCGGTCCTCCGACAGGTAGCCGATGCCGTGGTGCACGGCGTCGGCGGCGGTCCTGATCCTCACGGGCTGCCCGTTGACCTCGATGTCGCCGCTGGTGCGGGGATCGGCCCCGAAGATCGCGCGCGCCACCTCGGTGCGTCCCGCCCCCATCAGGCCGGCGAACCCGAGGATCTCGCCCTTGCGCACCTCGAAGTTGATGTTGCGCAGCAGGTTCTTGCTGTTCAGGTTGCTGACCTTCAGCACCACCTCGTCGGAGAGACGCTTGTTGCGGGGCCTCGCCTCGGCGGACACCTCGCGGCCCACCATCATGGAGATGATCTGGCGCATCTCCACCTCGGGCGTGTTGACGGTGCCGACGTACTGGCCGTCGCGGATCACCGTCACCCGGTCGGTGATCTCCTCGATCTCCGGCATGCGGTGCGAGATGTAGATGAGTCCGGTGTCCGGGGTGATGAAGTCGCGGATCATCCCGAACAGAGCCTCGGTCTCCGCGACCGTCAGTGCCGCCGTCGGCTCGTCCATCACGAGGATGCGCGAGTCGTAGGACAGCGCACGTGCGATCTCCACCATCTGCTGACGTGCCACGGACAGGTCACCGATGCGGGTCTTCGGGTTGATCTTCATGCCCAGCCGGTCGAAGAGGTCCTGTGCCTGCTGGTTCAGCTTCGAGTCGCTGATCCAGCCGCCCTTGTGGCTGCCGGGCCGCCCGATGTACAGGTTCTGCGCCACGGTCAGGTCCTGCACCATGTTCAGTTCCTGGTGGATGATCGACAGCCCGAGCGCGCGGGCGTGGTTGACGCCGGTGACCTCGACGTGCTTGCCGTCGAGCCAGATCTCGCCGCCGGGGTCGTGCGTGTAGATGCCCGTCAGGATCTTCATCAGGGTGGACTTGCCGGCCCCGTTCTCGCCGCAGAGGCCCAGCACCTCACCGGCCCGCAGGTCGAGACTCACGTTCTGGAGCGCCTTGACACCCGGGAACGTCTTGCTGATGTTCTTCAGCTCCAGCAGTGTTCTCGTCACTCGTACTCCTTCGTACGTTGATTGTTAGCGCTAGCAATCGGCGTTGTTAACGCTAGCACTCATCGGACGAGTCCGCCACCGGGGTTACCGAATTGTGATGAACCGGGGCGATCAGGCCTGCCGCGACTTGTTCTGGGCGTCGATGAAGGAGGAGCAGCGTTCCCTGAGCGCCTGCAGGTCGCCGCCGCGGAGGGAGTCCGTCAGCAGGATCGCGTCGACACACGCGGCCGGCGCGCCGGCCTTCAGCCACTCGCCTGCCGCGTAGGCACCGAGGCCACCGCGCGGGACGACGCGGTCCACCAACCCCAGAGTCGCCAGCCGCGAAGCCATCAGGTGCCCGACGACGTCGGCGGGGAACAGCAGCGCGCCGGTCACGGGAAGCCGCAGCGTCTCGCGGACCTCGCCCGGGGTCATCGCCTGGGAGTAGACGGCCATGCCCGCGGCAACGGCCGCCTCGATCCCGGCCTCGTCCGGGGCGTCGAAGAGCACGAAGGAGCAGCCGGCCCCGGCGGCGCCGTCCACGTGCTCGGCCGAGGTCAGCCCGTGGACGCCGATCCTGGTCCGGGCCGCGTAGATGGCGGCGAACTCGGGAAGCGCCTCGCTGCCCGCAGGCAGCGAGAACGACCTGAAGCCCTCCTGGACCAGCACCTCGACGGCGCCGACGAGGTCGTCGATGTCGACATCGTCGAGTAGGACGACCAGCCCGGACAGTGGAGCGGCATTCGGCATGGGTCCATCTTGCCGACACCCGCAACTCCGTGCCACACGGGGTGGCCTGCGCTGGGCACGGCCACGGCGTGGACGCCTCGAGGCAATATCCTCAATCCCATGGCCCCACTGAGCAGGACCGAGCGACTCGACCGGCTGCCCTTCACCCGGCGGCACGGCAAGCTGCTGGCCGCATCCGGCGTCGGTTGGGCCCTGGACGCCATGGATGTCGGCCTGATCTCGTTCATCATGGCCGCGCTCGCCAAGGAGTGGGGCCTCGCCAACACGCAGTTGTCCTGGCTGGGGTCGATCGGTTTCGTCGGGATGATCGTCGGCGCCTCCGTCGGCGGGCTCCTTGCCGACCGGATCGGGCGACGTCAGGTGTTCGCGCTGACGATGCTCGTTTACGGGATCGCGACCGGGCTGTCCGCCCTGTCGACGGGGATCGCGATGCTCATCGCGTTCCGACTGGTGGTCGGCATCGGCCTCGGGGCGGAACTACCCATCGCGTCCACCCTGGTGAGCGAGTACGCACCGCGACGCATCCGCGGCCGCGTCGTCGTCGCGCTCGAGGCATTCTGGGCCGTCGGCTGGCTGGCCGCCGCCACCATCGGCTACTTCCTGGTGCCGAGCGTCGCCTCCGGCTGGCGCTGGGCACTCGCGCTCGGCGCAGTCCCCGCGGCATGGTCGCTTGTCATCCGGTACGGCCTGCCGGAGTCGGTGCGCTTCCTGGAGGCCAAGGGCAGGCACGACGAGGCGGAGCAGATCGTCCGCGACTTCGAGCACGATGCCGGCGTCGCCACCCCCCGCGACGCCCCGGCCCCGGCGACGCCCGCCGTCGATGCGCCAAAGGTCGGCTACCGGGAGCTGTGGTCGCCACGGTTCCGCAGGTCCACCGTCGCGTTGTGGCTCACGTGGTTCGGCGTGAACTTCTCCTACTACGGCGCGTTCATCTGGCTGCCGACCCTGCTGCACCAAGGCGGCATGACACTCGTGAAGTCGTTCCAGTTCACCTTGTTCATGACGCTCGCGCAGCTGCCCGGCTACCTGGTGGCGGCCGTCCTGATCGAGGTCTGGGGCAGGCGCGCCACCCTGGCCACGTTCCTCGGCGGCTCGGCCGTCGGCGCCGTCCTGTTCGGGCTCGCCCCGCAGGTCGCCGCGGCACTGTCCCCCGGCGACGCCGGCCTCGCCCAGCCGTTGACGCTGGCCTTCGGCTGCATGCTGTCGTTCTTCAACCTCGGCGCCTGGGGCGCCCTGTACGCCGTGACGCCCGAGGTGTACCCGACGACGATGCGCGCCTCCGGCGCCGGTGCCGCGACGGCCTTCGGCCGCATCGCCGCCATGCTCGCTCCCCTGACCGTCCCGCTGCTGGTGACCGGCGGCCTCGGCGTCCTGTTCGCCACCTTCGGCGTGATGTTCGCCATGGCGATGGTGGCCGCGCTGTTCCTGCCCGAGTTCCGCGGCCAGACCCTCGAGGAGGCCTGACCTCAGCAACCAGCGCGGACGTCCGTCGAGCCGCTGAAGGTCCCCGCGAATCCGGTCAGGAACCTTTCGGCGTGTCGCGCGTCGCCATGTTGTCCAGTACTTTCAGATACGTGTAGTGTTTCTTCTGTCGCTGTTGAAGTGACAACCAGTACTCCCGCCCGAGGCAGACATCCCCCCCACGTCGCTTCGGGCGGGAGTCTTGTTACTTGGAGCCGTCGTTGTCGGCGCGATATCCGGCCTGTTCCAGGTCGGTGGTCAAGTCGTCCACGACGAGCTTCCCGGCATCCACCATCCTGCGCCGATACGCCGCCCGCGACACCATCGTCGCCGCCACGGGCGCAGTCACCAGCTGCAGTGCGACGGCCAGTGTGCAGATGGCGAACACCCACCACGTTCGCATCGAGACAAAGACGCCGGCAGCCAGGAACAGCAGCCCCAGCACCTGCGGCTTGGTGATGGCGTGCAGCTTCGCCAGCACGTCAGGGAACCGGATGAGTGCCACCGCCGCGACAAGGCACAGGAAGGCGCCGCACAGGAGCAGCAGCGCCCCGACAAGGTCGAACCAGTCGCTCATTCCGGCCTCTTCTCATCCAGGAGCCGGGCGACGGCCGCCGCGCCGGTGTAGCCGACGAGGCTCAGGACCAGGATGACCGGCAGCAGTACCTCCGTGTGCTTGAAGACGGTCCAGATGCCGATGGCACCGATCGTGACCGCCACCATCAGGTCGGCCGCGACGACCCTGTCCAGCGACGTCGGCCCGCGCACGATCTTCACGACGCCGACGATCGCCGCGGCGGCGAGCATAAGCACGCTCAGAACCAGCACAGCCGCAGTGATGGCATGGATCATTCGTCCGCCTCCCATCCGGTGGTTCCACCCGGGGCTCCGGCGCCCTCGGGTCCGGCGTGGTGTTCACGGAACGCACGGAGTTCCTCGCCGGAACCGAATGCCCGCAGCACCTGCAACTCCACGCGCGCCGCCATCGCCCTGATGCCCGCGACCGAGTGGGCATCCATGTCCAGAACGTGCAGGTAGAGGCAGCGCGGGGAACGCACCAACTCGACGACGACGGTGCCCGGCACCAGCGAGATCATCTCGGCGACCTGCACCTGGTACAGGTCGACTTCGGTGGCCAGGTCGACGCGGACGATGCCGCTGTGCAGGTCGACGTCACGCGCGAGCGCCAGCCTGAGCACCGCCCACGACGACACCACCAGGTCGAACACCAACTCCACGACGAGCCGCGCGAACCCGACCGGACGGAACCGGCCTGGCCAGTGGACGAAGGGCATCGGGAACAGCCATCGGATCAGCCACGCCACCGCGTATCCCGACAGGATCCCGAACGGCGCGAAGTCACCCCACAGCAGCACCCACACCAAGGTCATGACGATCACCGCTGCCGGGAACGCCGTCCGCAGGAGCTTCATCGCACCCCCTCCGGCAGGACGGCCTGGACGTAGCTGCCGTCGCGCAGCTCGACGGCGGCGCGGTTGGCGTAGTCGGTCAGGGGGCCGGCGAACACCGTCAGCAGCAGGCCGAACGTGATCAGCCCTCCCATGGCCCAGCCCATCGCGCGGGGCATCAGCGTCGGCGAGCCCCCGGCCTCGTCCTCGTCGCAGCTGCCGAGGTAGCCGCGCGCGCGTCGCGGGTCGTCGACCGGCCGTCCCGCCCCGTCGAGCAGGGCGACGCCCTCGGGGACGACGCCCCAGAAGGCCCGGTTCCAGACCTTGACCATCGCCATCAGCGTCAGGAGGCTGGCCGCGATACCACCGGCCATGACGACCCACGCGAGCGGCGTCCCGACCTCCGCGCCCGCCTGCAACAGACCCAGCTTGCCGATGAAACCGCTGAGCGGTGGGATGCCTGCCAGGTTCATGGCGGGCAGGAAGAAGAAGGCCGCGAGCAGCGGAGCCAGGGCACCGAGGCCGCCCAGATGGTCGAGGTGCGTGGTGCCGCCGTGCCGCTCGATCAACCCTGCGACCAGGAACAGCGTCGCCTGGATGGTGATGTGGTGTGCGGTGTAGAAGATGGCGGCGGTCAGGCCGAGTTCGTTCGCGAGCCCGATGCCCATGATCATGTAGCCGATGTGGGAGACGAGCGTGAAGGAGAGCATCCGCTTGATCTCCACCTGCGCCACCGCCCCGAGGATGCCGACGACCATCGTCAGCACTGCGGCCACCAGCAGCAGCGTCGACAGCGGGCTGTGTGGGAACAGCAGCGTCTGGGTGCGGATGATCGCGTAGACGCCGACCTTGGTCAGCAGGCCCGCGAACACCGCGGTCACCGGCGCCGGCGCCGTCGGATAGGAATCGGGCAGCCAGGCCGACAGCGGGAAGATGGCCGCCTTGATGCCGAACACCAGCAGCAACAGAAGCTGCAGCAGAAGCTGCACCGGGCCGGACAGTTCGGGGAGCCGGAGCGCCAGGTGCGCCAGGTTGACGGTGCCGGTGGCGGCGTAGATGGTGGCGATCGTGACCAGGAACAGCATCGAGCTGAGAAGGTTCACCACGACATAGGTGGTGCCGGCGCGGATCCTGTCCTCGCTGCCCCCGAGCGTCAGCAGCACATAGCTGGCGAACAACAGCATCTCGAAGCCGACGAAGATGTTGAACAGGTCGCCCGCGAGGAAGGCGTTCGACACGCCGGCGGTGAGCAGCAGGAACGCGGGGTGGAAGATGGACACCGGCGTCTCGCGCCTGACCTCCGCCTCGTCCTGGCCGGTGGCGAACACGAGCACCGACAGCGCCACCACGGAGGCCACGAGCAGCATCAGCGCCGAGAGCCGGTCGGCAACCAGTGCGATGCCGAGCGGCGCCGCCCAGCCCCCCACCCAGAAGGCGATCACGCCGCCGGTGTCGGTCGCATACATAAGGTAGCCCGCCGTCGCGACGACGCCGAGCAGGCACGCCAGCGACACGACACGCTGCACCCGCGGGCGTCTCGGAAGCACCAGCGAGGTGGCCGCCCCCAGCAGGGGCAGCAGCACGGGCACGGTGAGGATGTTGCCGATCATTCGCTCACCGCGTCCTCACCCATGTCCTGGAAGTCCGTCATCTCGTAGGAGTCGGACTCCTCCTCCGCCGCCGCCAGCGCACGGATGCGTGCGTCCTCGATGTCGTCGGCGACCTCGTCGTGGCCGCGCAGCTGGAAGCTCCGGTAGGCCATGGTGAGGACGAACGCGGACACCGCCAACGTGATCACGATCGCGGTCAGCACCATCGCCTGGGGCAGGGGGTCGGCCATTCTGCCGTCCCCGGACAGGCCGAGCACAGGCGGCCCGCCCGCCGGACCGGAGGCCACGAGGAACAGCAGGTTCACGCCGTTGCCGGCGATGATGACGCCGATCAGGATTCGGGTCAGCGATCGCTCGAGCATCAGGTAGACCCCGCAGGCCACCAGCAGCCCGGCCAGGATCGCGAGGGTCAGGTTGGCGCTCACCGGCCACCCCCGAGGTCGCCCGGCAGTGCCCGCGAGGAGTCCGGCAACGGCACGGGCGCACGACGACGGGCGGTCTGGACGTCGATGCCGGAGCCGAGGCTGCGGACGAGATCGAGCATCAGGCCGACGACGACGAGATAGACGCCGATGTCGAAGACCGCCGAGCTGACCAGATGCAGCTCACCCGAGGCAGCCCAGGGCAGGTGGAGCGTCACCTCGTAGCTCTGCAGCACCGACCCCCCGATCAGCAGCGGGGAAAGCGCCGCCACCAACGCGAGGAAGAGCCCGGTGCCGAGCAGGCGGCCCGCGTCGAACGGCGCTGCCTCGTCGAGTTCGTGCCTGCCCGCGGCGAGGTAACGGACGAACAGCGCCAACCCCGCCACCAGGCCGCCGGCGAAGCCGCCGCCCGGCCTGTTGTGACCGGCGAACAGCAGGTAGACCGAAACCACCAGCATCACCCAGAACAGCACCCGGACCACCACCTCGAACACCAGGGAGCGCGCGGCGGGGCGGAGTGTCTGGCCGGCCCGCAGCCACACTGCGGGCGAGGAGTCGGGCAGCAGTTCATCCTCACGCGCCTCCATCGCCTCCGCGGTGCTCGTGACGACTCCGATGCGGGATTGCAGGAAGATCAGGGACGCCACCCCGATGGCGGCGATCACCAGCACCGAGATCTCGCCGAACGTGTCCCAGGCCCGGATGTCCACAAGTGCCACGTTGACGACGTTCTTGCCGTAGCCGAACTCGTAGGCGGCCCGGGGCCAGGCCTCCGACACCGGCGTCGCCACCCTTGCGGGCAACCCCGCGAGCGCCACCAGCGTCACCACCAGGCCGGCCGCCATCGCCACCAGCGCCCGCCACCACTTCGTCGACGTCAGGGGCCGCTTGGTGAAGAACTTCGGCACTCGGCGCAGGACGAGGACGAACACCAGAAGGGACACCGTCTCCACGAGGACCTGCGTCAATGCCAGGTCCGGGGCACCGTGGAGCGCGAACATCAGGGCCGTCCCGTAGCCGGTCACACCGGCGAGCAGCAGCGCCCGCAGGCGGCCGCGCGCCCCCGTGGCGAGGAAGGCCGCCAGCACCATGACCGACGCGATGACCATCTGGCCCCAACTGTCGAACCAGCGCACCTCCGCCCAGACGGGGATCGCCGACGCCGCCCAGAGGGTCAGCGCCGTGAGAGTCACCACGATGATCCCGAGGTAGGCCGCCAGCGAACCCGTCTGGGTGCGCGCCGTCACCCCGACGGCCACCCTGTCCAGGAGGCGGAGGCTGGCATGGTAGGCGCCCTCGGCCGTGGGGGTGCGCGGGAACGTGGCCTGCACCGCCGCGATCTGGTGCCGGGTCCAGAACAGGATCAGGCCGCCCGTGATCGCGAGGCCCGTCATCGCCAGCGGCCAGCCGAAACCGTGCCACAACGCCAGACCATGGCCGGCGCCACCCGTCGGCACGGACGCCGCGTACGGGGCGATCAGCGCCGTCAGCTGCGGGCCGAGGAACCCGCCGGCCAGGCTCAACAGCGCCAGGGCGCCGGGCACCGCCGCCATGGCGAGTGGCGGGCGCTTCCAGGTCTGCTCCGCACCCGTGCCCTTCGTCCCGAAGGCACCCCACCACCAGCGCAGGCTGTAGGCGAGCGTGAGCATGGAGGCGAACACGACGGCCACGGCCAGTGCGACACCGGCCAGCCTCACAATGATCCCCGCATCCCCGCCCGCCAGGTTCGCGATCGCCTCGAACGCACCCTCCTTGGCGATGAACCCGAGGGTGGGCGGAAGGCCCGCCATCGACATGATGGCCAGGCCCGACAGCGCGGCCAGCCAGGGCGCCTTCCTGCCGAGTCCGTCAAGCCTGGTCAGGTCGCGGGTGCCGGCGTGATGGTCGATGACGCCGACGGACAGGAACAGCGACGACTTGAACAGGGCGTGCGCGACGACGACCCCGATGCCCGCCATCGCCGCGGCAGGCGTCCCGACACCCACGAGCAGCAGCATGAAGCCGAGTTGGCTGACTGTTCCGTAGGCGAGCAGCAACTTCAGGTCCACCTGGCGGAGCGCCCGCCAGCCGCCCACGATCATCGTGGCCGGCCCGAGCACCAGCAGCACCGGCCGCCACAGGGGCACCGTCGCGAACACCGGCGCGAGAGCCGCCACCAGGTAGACGCCGGCCTTCACCATGGCGGCGGCATGCAGATAGGCGGAGATCGGCGTCGGCGCGGCCATCGCACCGGGGAGCCAGAAGTGGAACGGGATCAGCGCCGACTTGCTCATGGCACCCACCAGCATCAGCAACACCGAGACCGTCACCAGGGTGCCCGTCGGCGGCGACGCGAGGATCGCGGAAAGCGACAGCGTCCCCGCCCGGTACCCCAGCCCGACGATGCCGAGCAGCATCGCAAGCCCGCCGAACGTGGTGACGATCAGGGCCGTGTGGGCGGCGCCGCGGTTGGCCCTGCGCGTCGGGTCGTGGCCGATCAGCAGGTATGAGAGCACCGAGGTGAGTTCCCAGAACACGTACAGCATCACGAGGTCGTCGGAGCAGACGAGGCCGAGCATGGTGCCTGCGAACACGGTCAGCAGCAGCGCCGTCCTGGCCTGCTCGCCGGGGCCGAAGTACCAGCGGCAGTAGACGAGCACGAGGGTGCCGACCCAGGTGACGATCATCGCAAGGATCCACTGCAGCAACCCGAGCCGGAACGACAACTCGACGCCGAGGACCCCGATCCACGCATGGTGTTCCACGACGACGCCGCCCGAAAGCACGGTCGGGGCCATCGCGACGAGCCAGCTGCCGGAGGCAAGCGGCGCCAGCGCCATCACGAGGAACGTCCTGGCCCCGAGGGGTCTCGCCAACGCCGGAGCGAGCACGCCGAGCACCGCATGCACGGCAATCAGCGTCAACACGTGGAGCTCCCCCATCGATGGGTTCCGGCACCAAGAGGCGGCTGCCCCTCCTGCCCGAAACCCTACCGGTAGGACCCGACACGGACAGTCCATCCGCCGCTTCATGCACCACGGTTCCCGACCGCGTCCGGCCGGCCGAGGGTAGGCGGCCCTTGCTATCTCGCACGCTGCCGCGCGGAGCATACTTTGGTGGGGAATCAGACGACGCTTCGCCTCTTGCCCACCTTGTCAGGTGCTGATGCACGACGTCCAGAACGGTGGAGGTGTCCTCGTGAACGACGAACGCGCGACCATGGGCCGCAACCATCCCAGTCGGCGCTCCGTCGAGGTGCGCCGGGAGTTGGTGCAGTCGCTGGTATCCGTGGCGGGTCTGATCGGACGGCCGGTGCGCCACATGGACGGAACCCTGATCGGCAAGCTCGACGACGCCGTCGTGCTCGCCGGGGCCGACTATCCGGAGGTGGTCGGGTTCACGGTTCGCATCGGCCAGCGCCGGGTCTGGCTGCACGCCCAGGACGTGGCCGGCCTTGAGCAGGGCCTGCTCAGGCTGGAACGGGCGAAGTTCGACCTCGTCGACGTCCGGCGACGCCCCGGGGAGATCCAGCTGTTCCACGACGTCGTCGACCACCAACTCGTGGACCTGCACGGCGTCCAGGTGGTGCGCGCCTCGGACCTGTATCTGGGTCACGTCGGCGACACATGGCGCCTCGTGGGCGTCGACACGTCGTGGCGGACCTTCATCCGGCGAGCCCTGCCCGGCAGCAGCGGCTGGCGTCCGACCCCGAAGCGGGTTCTCGACTGGAGCGGGATCCATTCGCTTGCGGTGTCCGAGGAGAAGGAGGTCCGGCTGGATGCACCGAACAGCCAGCTGAAGCTGCTGGCCCCGGCGGACCTCGCCGACCTGCTCGCCGATCTCGGCCGCTCCGAGCGTCAGGAGTTCCTGGACGATCTGGACACCCAGGACGCCGCCGACGCCCTACAGCTGATGGATGACGAGGACGTCGCGAGCGTCCTCGGCGACGCCGACGTGCACAGGGCGGCGGAGCTGCTGAGCGAGATGGAGCCCGACGAGGCCGTCGATGCCCTGCGCGAGATGGACGTCAGGGGCCGCGAGGAGATCCTCGCCGTGATGGACTCCGACGACGAGCGCGACCTCAGGTCGCTGCTGCAGTTCGAGGAGGACACGGCCGGCGGCATGATGACCTCGGCGCTCGTGCTGGTACCCGCCACTGCGACCGTCGGGGACGCCGTCGCGGCACTGACCGCTGTCAGGGACACGCCGGAGCAGTCGGCTCGCGTCATCGTCGTGGATGAGGCCGGGGCACTTGTAGACGACATCAGCGCGCTGGCGCTGCTCGGGGAGGATCCGGGTCGGCCCCTGCTTGACCTCGGCCGGTCCCCGGCCCACGTGACCGTCGCCCCCGAGGCTCCGCTGCAGGAGGTGATCGAGGCGATCCGGGAGCACGGCGGCGCGTTCGTGGTGGTCGTCGACGAGCAGCACAGGCCGCTCGGTCGCATCCTCGCCGACGACATCGTCGATGCCCTCCTCGACGAGGAGCGCAGCTTGATCTGGCAGCGAATGGGCGGAGGCGCGGCGTGAACGGCACGAACGACACGGGCGGGGTCGAGGCCACGGCGACCAGGACGCAGGGTCGCCCTGCCTCGCGGCTCCAGAGGATGGCGATCAGCGCGGCCGCGTTCGGGGCGGTCCTCGGGCCCGGGCTCATCGCGGGCCTGTCCGACGACGACGCCGCAGGCATCACCACCTACTCCAGCCTCGGCGCGTCCTACGGCTACCAGCTGTTGTGGGTGCTCGGCGTTTCCACCGTCGCCCTGATCCTGTTCCAGGATCTCGGTGCCCGCATCGGGGTTGTGACGGGGCAGGGGCTCGCCGGGCTGATCCGGCAGCGCTACGGTGCCCGGGCGGGCGTACTTTCGATCGGGGCGCTTGTGGTGGCGAATCTGGGTACCACCTGCGCCGAGTTCGCCGGCATCGCCGCCAGCACCGAGATCTTCGGGCTGTCACGGTACGTGTCGGTACCGTTGGCCGCGGTGCTGGTGTCCATGCTGGTGCTGCGGGGCGGCTTCCGCGGCGTGGAACGGGTGTTGCTGGTGCTCTCCGCCGTGTTCATCGCCTACATCGGCGCCGGCATCCTCGCCGGCCCGGACTGGGGCGCCGCGGCCCGCGGCCTGATCGTCCCGACGATGCCGCTGACCAAGGACGCTGTGGTGCTGGCAACGGCAACCCTGGGAACCACCCTTGCACCATGGGGTCTGGCGTTCATCCAGAGCTACGCCGTCGACAAGAAGC
The DNA here is from genome assembly GCA_039811745.1 of Arachnia sp. Taxonomy (GTDB): domain Bacteria; phylum Actinomycetota; class Actinomycetes; order Propionibacteriales; family Propionibacteriaceae; genus Arachnia. Next base: position 877 of record JBDHZH010000020.1, on the reverse strand, counting down.
TGGACGCCAAGGAGCTCAGCCTGCTGCGCATCGACGTCGTGACCGGCGCGATCCTGACCGGCGTGATCGGCTTCTTCGTCGTGGTGGCCTGTGCCGCGACGATGTACGCGAACGGCATCCAGGTGACGGACGCCGCGTCGGCCGCCGTCGCCCTCGAACCCCTGGCCGGCCCCCTCACCGAGGGGCTGTTCGCAGTCGGCCTGCTGGGGGCTTCGCTGCTGGCCGCGTCGATCCTCCCGCTGTCCACGGCCTACTCGGTGTGCGACGTCGCCGGCCGCCCCGCCGCCCTCGACGACTCGCCTCGCGAGGCCCCGCTGTTCTACCTGACGTTTGGCGTGGTGACCGTGCTCTCGGTGGCGCTTGTGCTGATCCCGGGGACCCCGCTCGTTCCCGTCCTGGTGCTCTCGCAGGTGCTCAATGCGGTCCTGCTGCTGCCACTGCTGTTCTACATGGCCGGCATCGCCCGGGACCGCAAGCTGATGGGCGAACACGCCGCCAGACGCGGCACCACCTACGTGTACTACGTGGTCATCGCCCTGATCATCGTCTGCGTGGGCCTGATGTTCGGCCTCAGCGTGGTCGAGTAGCGAAGTTCCCGCCCCACCACCGTTGGTCGAGTCGGCGAGCCCTCACCGACGCTGGTCGAGCCCCTTCCCGCTGGTCGAGTAGTGCCCCGCGACGAAGGAGCCGGGCACGTGTCGAGACCACAACCAAGCCCCCGGAAACCCTCACCCGATCTCGACACGCCTCCTCGTACCTCGTCGGCTACTCGATCAACGGATGTGGGGTTCCGCCGGTCGAATAGTGCCCCGCGACGAAGGAGCCGTGGCCCCCGCTGGTCGAGTAGTGCCCCGCGACGAAGGAGCCGGGCACGTGT
>JBDHZH010000019.1:0-40508 GCA_039811745.1 Arachnia sp. | reverse complement strand
CTCACCCCACCGATCCTACCGACCCGATTAGTGCCCCACACCCCCAACCCAAACCCCGCTGACAAGCACTAACACCCACCTAAACAGCCTGAACGACCCACAGAGGTCCAACTCAGGTCGAGCACTCGTGGTCGGTGGTGATGCCGGCCGAGACGTACCGGCGGAGCTCCTCGCCGGTGAGCCGTGGAGCGTGACCGTCGACCGGATACCCCCGATGGAGGGTGGCGTCGATCTTCGCCATCACGGACGCGTCCCGGGCCAGCACGCCGGCGTAGTCCATGACCTCGGAGCCGGTAATCGGCAGAAATCGACAACCCTGCCGCGGGACCTCAGCCCTGCGGCTGCTCCTGGTCGGCGAGCCAGTCGGCGGCCTGCTCGAACTCGGTGTCGGAGAAGCCGTACCCGATGTCCGGGGTCACGCCGTCGGCCCGTAGGTAGGAGCCAAGGAACACCACCTGGGGGCAGATCCGGTGCAGACCCATCAGGGACTCTGCCACCCGGCGGTCGTGGAGATGGCCCTCGGCGTCGATGTTGAAGCAGTAGCTGCCAAGCACTGTCTTCGTGGGCCGCGACTCGATGCGGCACAGGTTGACGCCCCGCCCGGAGAACTGCTCCAGGATCTCCAAGAGCGCACCCGGATGGTCGGCCCGCATGTAGGCGACGATGGTGGTCTTGTCCGCGCCAGTGCGCGCCGGCAGCTGACCGGGGCGGGCGACATGCACGAAACGAGTGACCGCACCGGGGTTGTCCTCGATGTTGTAGGCCAGCTCCTCCAGCCCGTAGAGGTCTCCGGCGACGCGGGCGCAGATGGCGGCGTCGTGGCGGGACTCCGGGTTGGCAACTTCCTGGGCGGCTCCCGCCGTCGACCCGGCCTCGACGACGCGGGCCTTCGGGAGCATCAGGGCCAGCCAGTCGCGGCACTGAGCGGCGGCATGGCCGTGGGTCAGCACGTTCGTCACGTCCCGCAGCGCGGTGCCGGGGCGCACGTAGAGGCCGAACTCGACGGGGATGACGACCTCGCCGACAATGCGCAGCGGCGAGCCGTTGCCGAGCTTGTCCAGGGTGGCGGTGACGCCCCCCTCGACGGAGTTCTCGATGGGCACGACGACGCCGTCCACGACACCTGAACGCACGGCCTGCAGCGCCTGGGGCACCGTGTCGAAGGGCGTGGCCTCCTCGTCGGTGATCGTCAGCAGCGCCTGGTGGGTGAACGTCCCTGCGGGTCCGAAGTATCCGAGCACGTCCCCAAAGGTATTCCTTCCATGGCATGGGCGACCCACGTCGGACCATCCGCGAACAGATCCTCTTCGCATCAGCAACTGACTACCCCTGCCCATGGAGTCCGACGCGCGAAGGATCTTGCAGAGCCGAGCAGAACGATCTCCCGTGACAATGCCATTCAGGAGAGACCAAGTAGCGCTAGCAGCACGCCAGGAAGCCGGGCCAAGAGCGGCGTTGTGATCGCAGCCGTAATGGCGGCAACCACAACGTCAACGACTTGACGTGGCGATAGGATGATTAGGACAGCCAGTAGACACTCCAACAACGCTGCTCCAAGCGGCCACGGCCCGCCCCCCAGTTGTCCTGTGAGGAGAAGGACTGCTCGAGGAACCGCCCCACCGGTCAGAACGAGGGCAGCCGACACGCCGGCAGCGACAGCTCGCCAAATGGGCCATCGCGAGGCGAATTGGACCGCCATGGCACCTAACGGGCAACCAAAGAGCGCCAGGAGAAGCCAACCCCAGTCCCTACTGCCCAGTGGATACGCGAGCACCAAGGCGGTGTACCCGACGTAGCCGAGGACGATTGAGATGAACAGTAGGGCAGCCCGAACCGCCGATGCCACCAGGGTATGCGCAGACCATCCGATAGCGAACACGACAGCAAACCAGAGGCCGTATCCTGTGGTCGAATCTGCAAGCCATCTCGGACCTTCTTCGTCAGCCCACTTTGACAGTGCCCCGAAGACAAAGCCCGCAGGGATCAAGAGGATTGCCGTTCCCACACCCCGTGTCCGCTTCGGGTCGCGGGTCATTCGAACTCCCTGTACAGCTTGAGCAGTTGAAGGATCGGTTGACCAACGGCTCTGGGCAGCATCACACGAGTGGCCACAAAGTAGACCATGGCACCGAGAGCAAGGACCAGTGCGATATCACCCATGACATAGAGCGGTCGGTCCGGCAGAAACGCAAGGCCGGTGACAGCCGCAAGGACCGCTATGACGGCAGCAACTGGCCAAACGACCATGCTGACGCGACGTCGATACATCGAACAAACATCTGTCACGGAATAACCCATGTGGCGCAACAGGCCCATGTCGCGTCGCGCCAGACGCAACCAAGTGTTCAGGCTGAGCAGGCCGAGCACAACGGCTCCGGCGGAGATGACAAGGGCCACTCCACCTCCGACGAGGCGTGTGCGTATCAAGTTGTCCTCAACGTCCTTGAAGGCCCGCAAAGTGTAGCTTGTTGACCAACCCTCTGACTCCAGTTGATCAGCCAAGCCCCGGACCTCATTGAGATCGGACACCCAAACAAAGACCGACCTCACAAGCGGCCAGCCCTCCAGGGTGCCAGCATCGTAGCTCCGACGCACCTCATCCCAGGCCAAACCGGTTGAGGTGGCGATGATCTTTCCGAAGGTCGCACCATTGACTATAAGCGTGTCGGGAGGGATTCGGGCCAACGTTGCAAGAGGCCCGTCTGCCTGCACACCACCGATCACTCTGAGCGGGAACGGCGATGCTGCGTCGCTGACGAAGCCATCGCCTGTGTCTCGCACTAAGGGAACTCTGAGTGTCAACGCCCTCTCATGTGTGTCTTGTCGGTACGCGACGCCATCCAACATTGCGGGCAATCCAAGCTGGGTAGTTGCGGGGCCATCGATGCCGAGGACGAACCAAACTTGATCATCAGCGTCCGGAATTCCGAAGCCAGTCTCAAGACGGATCGCCGTCGCATGAGGCGAATTCGCAACTTTGATCAACTGATCGATCTCCCGGGCGTCCGCGAAAGTCATGGCACGGTCAATGTGCTGCGCTGCCTGTGCTGTCACTTCCACCACGTGAAGGTTTGGATTCTCCAGGAATTGCCGCGCAGCTTGAACCGATTGTACTTGGAAAATCAGTGTGGCCCCGACGACGGTCCCCAGTGCTGCGAACAAAGCAGCCGATCCCAACCGTAGGTACTTTCGGGACTTTCCCGCCACAGTCCGAGAGATCTGCCGTTCATTCACTTGACAGCGCCCCTTCTTCGAGCGTCAGAACGCGTTCAGCCCCAACAAGGCTAGCCAGCTCCGAGTCGTGTGTCACGATCACCAGTGTCGCGCCACCAAAGACGTCTCGGATGAGCGCGGCAATTTCGCCTCGCGTGAACGGGTCTAACGACCCGGTTGGTTCATCCATAAGGACGAAGTCGCACTTATCAGCCAGTAGGCCGGCGATCTGTAGCCTCTGTTGTTCACCCCCGGACAACACACTGGTGGGAGTTCGTTCTTGGCCACCCAGTCCGACCTGTTCGAGGAGTGACGACACCAGACGATCTGGTGCTTCTGACGCACGTACGGATGGTCGAATGGCAAGGTTGTCCCCGGCAGTGAGGGCCGTAAAAAGACAATTGCCCTGGAGCAAATAGCCAATTCTACCGATTACCTTGACTTTCCCCGCGGTCGGCATCCGATACCCCGCCAGAACATCAAGGAACGTCGACTTGCCAGCTCCGCTCCTCCCCTGAATCACGGTGCAAGACCCCGCGGGGAAGTCGTTGTTAAGCCGGGAGAATAGGCAGCGTCCCGATTCAAGGGTGACGCCGACATCGTCCAGAGAACATGCAACCATCATCGCGGAAGGTCAATCGTCTTGATGCCAGCCGGTGTAAAGACCTCAACACCGTCTTGCAGGACCTTGAAGTCGAGCGCGCCTGCAACCGTCCCAATGATCTCGCCGTCGCGAGTATCCAATACATCAAGCACAAGGTCCTGACCGGCTACGTAGATACGGATCAGTGCGGGTGCCGGATCCGCGAAGAAACACAAATCAGCACACGCGAAACGCTCTCTCTCACTGAATATCGAGGACTCATCCGACAGAAAGAGCCGGTCGCCATGGACGTAGATTCTCCCAGATACCAAGTCGCTGGCCACCGGTCTCGGACGGGCAGCAGCATCGTCCACAGGCAGAGTGTCGACCCTGTACAGACCGGAATCGGGATCCACGGCTGAGTAGAACAGTTCACCCTGGAAGATCACCCCCGATTCGATCAACCCTGTGGCATTGGGATATTGTTGCAACTGGTTATCGACGAGTCGTACGAGTTGCCGCCCAGCTTCCTCACCCTCCACATAGCGTGTCACGATGAAAAAGGCAATGTCCGCGCCGTCGGTTGCGACCGGGAATACCCCTTGGTCAGGTGGCATCACGAGAACCGGGGAGATTTCGCGTTCACGAACACGGATGATTTCGAACCCGTTCTCCGTGCTGCTTCCTGCGGTGAACAGCTCGCTCCTAGTGGGAAACCCATACTGAAAATAGTTCGGTTCAGTGCTGACTTCTTCGATCCGCCCGGCTTTCATGTCATACGAGAAGAGGCGCTGTTCAAAGTGGTTGAAGAGGTACTGAGCGTCGGCTGAATAGATGCGTGGGAGACGGATGTCCTCTGGCTCGGTCTCGGCGGTCGAAGTTGCCACCGGGAACGCGGAACATGACGCTACAGCTAAGACCGTGCAGAGGATGATCGAAAGGCGAAAACATGACACCACTGTGATGTGCTGGGGAAGGGGGCGGAACCGATTCCCACCCCCTTCTCCAAATTGGTCAAGCACTAGCAGTAATCTGGAACGTGCGCGCGTCGTTCTTAACCTTCACAAGTGCCTCGTTCGCAATGAAGATCGTGCTGTTCCGGTAGTCACCCTCGGGAGCAACGATCATGTTGCTGCGCCAGCTCGAGGTCTTCGCACCGTTTGTGTTTTCCCAGTACTTGTGGACAGTCTCGACGTACTGCCAGTTAGAGCCGAAACCAACCGACACGCCGCTGCCGCTGAGACCGAGCGAAATGGATGCACCATTGCGGAGCGAGGCGCCGCCCCACCAAGTCGCACGGATACGCTGGACCGTCTGGCTTCCCTCATAAACTGCCGAGACTTGGTAGTCCCACTGTCGGGTATTGCCTGAAAGGCTTCCATCACCCGTCGTCCGCCATGCATTTGACGTGATCTTACCCAAGCCACCGGGCAGCGTCTGGGACTTAGCCTGGCTTGAGGCCATAGCAGGCGTGACCACTAGCAGCATCGCAGCAGAAGCCGCGATCAACCCCATGAAGATTCTCCTGATCATCTTTCTCCTCCTCGCTCTAGATGCCTTCCAACGTTATGGAGAGCCCGAGGGCTGAGTCCACCGATTCCCACCTCGCAGGCTCATCCAAGCACCCCGTCTCGCTTCACCGCAAGAGGTCTTGATGGATCGTTTTGTCGCTACTCCTTAGGTAACCGACTCCGGGAAGGTCGAGCAACTCCTCAATCTCGGGCGCCTCCAGCCGGGTCCCGGACGTCTTGAACGCGGTGGCGGGCACGCAGCTCGGATCGCCGAACAATACGGTCAGGGGTGTTCGCGCGGCGTCGGCGACCATCCAGCGGACCCCATCGATCCCGAGCACGTTGCCGATCTCGTGGGGGTCGGACACGGTCGCCACGGTGCCGTGCCGCACGACGACCCGGGCGAACTCCCCGGGCGTGAGCAGCGTCGACTCGATGTGCACGTGGGCGTCGACGAAGCCGGGGATCAGGTAGCCGAGCCCCGCCTCCGTCGGGCGAAGGTCGGTGACGGACTCGATCCTGCCGTTGCGCCAGGCAACCTCGGCCCGTCGCACCAAGCGCGGCTCGATGTCCACCACGTTGGCTGTCAACGACCCGGAATGCTCTTCCATGGCAACCACTCGTCCTTCCTGTATCCGACCGGTCATCCGGTCACGCGGGGCAGGCGGGCCATTGCCTCCGAGCGCACGGCGACCAGTCGGGCGGCGACGCTGACCGCGATCTCGTCGGGGGTGTGGCTGCCGATCGGCATGCCCGTGGGCACCTCCAGTTCGGGACGACCGGGCAGGTGGGCCAGTTTCGACGGGGTGCCGAGAACATCCAGATAGCCGAGTGGAGTCCCCGCCAGGGCGGCCACTGCCGCGTCATCGTCGAGCATGGCCGCCGCGCGCAGAAGCGCCGCCTCCTCGGCCGTTCCGCCACCCACGGTTCCTGCCAGCCAGCCGTCCCGGCCCACGGCCATCACCCAACCGGCGCGTCCCGGGGAGCCGCTGGTGTGCTCGACCACCGCAACCGCCACGGCGGGGCATCCCCGGTCGAGTTCGCCGAGGAGTGCCCGACAGACGAGCAACTCCGGGAGTGCAGCGGAAATCGACTCAGGCATCCTCGACCCCGTGCAGCAGGGAGAAGATGCGCTCGGATGTCAGCGGCGTCGTGAACCGTGAGGCGGCGGCGGGGTTGTACGACGCGATGGCGTCCTGAAGTGCGAAGAACGCGCCCAACCCGTACACCAGCGGAGGTTCGCCGACGGCCTTGCTGCCGAGCAGTCCGACGGGGTTGGGGGACTGCAGAAGCTGCACGTCGAGTTCCGGGGCGTCGGCGACATCGGGGATCTTGTAGGTGGTCAGGCTGTCGGTCAGCAGCCGACCCGAAGCGTCCCGGACCACCTCCTCGGTCGTCATCCAGCCGATGCCCTGCACGACGGCGCCCTCGATCTGCCCGAGGTCCGTCAACTCGTCCAGGCTCTCTCCGCAGTCGTGGGCCACGGTGACCCGGACGATCCGCCCAATGCCGAGCAGGACATCCACCTCGGCCTCGACAAGGGCGGCTCCGAACACGTGGTAGCGGAACGGGGTTCCCCTTGTGAGCCCCGGCATGGCCACGTGTGCGAGCGCCGACAGGCTCCTGCGCCTGTCGTAGGCGACGTGCACGCGGTCGAGCCAATCACCCGGCCCGTCCGGCAGGTTGGACAGGATCTCCCGGCACGCCTCGCGGGCCGCAGCCCCGTTGAGGTCGGCGCCCGTGCTGGCGGCCGTGGGCGACACGTTGGCCGTGCGGGTCGTGTTCGTGGCCTCCACTCGGACAGCCGCCTCGTCCACACCCAGCGTCCGCGCCACGACGGTGCGGATCTTGCCCGCCACCCCCTGACCCATCTCGACGGCCCCCGTGCTGACGCTCACGGAGCCGTCGACGTAGACGTGCACCAGCGCCTCGGCCTGGTTGAGGACCCTGGCCGTGAAGGCGATCCCGAAGCAGACGGGCACGACGGCCATCCCACGGCGCACCCGGGGGTTGGCGGCGTTGTGGGCATCGATCTCTGCTCGCAGGTCGGCGGGGCTCCTGCGGGCGACGAGGGCCGCCCAGGTCTGTCGGCCGCGGGCTCCGGCCACGACTTGGCCGTACGGGAACTTGTCGCCATTGGCGAGCAGGTTGCGTGCCTGCAACTCCTCGGGCTGGATCCCGAGCGCGTGTGCCGCCTTCCGGATCGCGGCCTCGATCACGAAGATGGCCTGCGGCGCCCCGAAGCCCCGGAACGCCGTGTTCGGCGGCACGTTGGTCCGGCGGCTGTCGGCCGTCACCCGCACGTTCTCGATGGCGTAGGCGTTGGTGGCGTGGAACAGGGACCGCTCCAGGATTGCGGGGGACAGATCCGGGACGGCGCCGGCCGTCTGTCGCAGGCGGGCCTCGTAGGCCACGAAGCGACCCGACGCGTCCAGACCCAGCCGGAACGAGGCAACATACGGATGCCTCTTGCCGGTCAGGCGGGCGTCCTCGGTGCGGTTCAGACAGACACGGACGGGACGCCCGGTGTGACGGGCGGCCATGGCCGCGAGTGCCGCCCACAGGTTCGCCTGTTCCTCCTTGCTCCCGAAGCCGCCGCCCAGTCGCGGGACTTCCACCTCGACGTCGTGCATCCGCAGCCCCGTGACGCGCGCCACCACGGCCTGCACGGCGCTGGGTGCCTGCGTGGCGCTGTGGACGATCAGGCCGGTCCCTGTCGGGACGACCAGTGCGCACTGCGTCTCGAACGCCATATGCTCGGCCGAACCAACGCTGACCTCGCCCTCGACGATCGTGTCGCAGTCGGCCCATGCGCGGTCCACGTCTCCGTGCGTGAACGTGCGGGGCGGCCCTTGGAGCAGGAGGCGGGCGCTGGCCGGCGAGGCGTCGAGGACCGCCTCGAGTGGCTCCCAATCGGCCCTGACGAGCAGGGCCGCCTGCCTGGCCGCCTCGGCTGTCTCGGCGACGACCAGGGCGAATGGCTCGCCGAGGTAGGAGACCTCACCGTCTGCCAGGAGCGGCTGCGCCGACACCGCGCCGCAGTCGTTCGTGCCCGGGATGTCACGGGCGCCGAGCACCGCGACGACTCCCGGGTGGGCCAGCGCCGAGGCGCCGTCGACCCCGTTGAACCGGGCGTGAGCGTGCGGCGACGTTGCGGGCAGGGCGTGGAGGCAGCCGGCCGGCAGTGCCAGGTCACCGGTGAACCGCGCACGGCCCCTGGCCAGCAGTTCGAGGTCTGGTCTGGTCATGGCAGGTGCTCCAGCGGATCGAATCCGGAGTTCAGCGCGGCGACGTGCGCCAGCACCTGGTGTTGGAGGAGGCGCGTCTTGTAGGAGGCCGACCCCCGCAAGTCGTCGATGGGCCGGATCTCGCCCGGCACGGCGGCGAGCGAGATCCGGACGTCGTCCGCGTCGGGTGGCCATGCGCCCAGGGCTCTGGCGGTCATCGGCAGGAGCAGAGGGACGGGCGCGACGCCGCCGGCCGCCAGCGTCACCCCACCGTCATCGACGACCATCGCGCTGCACACCGAGGCGACGTCGTCGTGGCGGCGCCTAGACACCTTCTCCGCGTGGAGCCGGGCACGGCCGTCAGGATTGCGGGGGATCGACACCTCGACGATGACCTCACCGGGACGAAGCGCGGTGCGTCTGTAGGCCAGGTGGAACCGGTCCAGCGGCAGGGAGCGTCTCCCCGTCGGCCCGTCGAGCGCCAGGTCGGCGCCGAGCGCGAGGAGCACCACCGCAAGGTCCGCGGCCGGGGAGGCGTTGGCGAGGTTGCCGCCGACGGTCGCGGCCTCGCGCACCGCGGGCGACCCGAACAGTCCCAGATGTTGTGCCAGCGAGGGCCACGCCTCCCGCAGGAGGGGATCTGATATGAGTTCGGCGACGGTGACGCGTGCTCCGATCATGATCTGGTCGCCACAGGCGGTGACGGTGCGCAGGGCCGGACCCGGATCAGCGGCACGTGAAACCGGCACCGTCCGATCCCGGGGTCGCAGTGCGGCGTCGGTGTGGCCGCCCGCCGGGCGCTGCCGGGGCTTCAGGGCAGTCGCGGCCGAGACCACGTCGGCAGGCAGCGCGTCCGTGCCGAGTCCGTCGGGGAACCGGGCGGCGACGAGGTCGGCGGCCCTCCGGAGCCCGCCGTAACCGGTGCATCGGCACAGGTTACCCGAGGCTGCTCCGATTGGGGCGACGTGGTTCAGCAGGGCGCCGGTGAGGGCGATCACGAGGCCGGGAGCGCAGTAGCCGCACTGGATCGCGCCTGCCTCGATGAGGGCCTGCTGGACGGGAGTGAGGTTGTCGCCGTCCAGGCCCTCGACCGTGACGACCTGTCGACCCTCGACGAGTCCGGTGGTCAGCAGGCAGCTGTTCATGGCTCGGTAGCGAACCTCGGAGGAGCCTTGCTCGACCTCGCCAACCAACACCTGGCAGGCACCGCAGTCGCCGCCGAGGCAGACGGGCTTTGCCGCGATCAGGCCCCTGCCCCGCAGCCACCCGAGCAGTGGCAGGTCCTCGTCGGGCAGTTCGACGGCGTCGGCGTTCAGGATGACCTCGCCCATGTTCCAGTATCGCGCCGCAGGCCTTGTCGCGTGCGCGAACACGTCGACCGGTGGAGCGCTGACGCGTGTGCGGCGGGGGGATGTGGATCTCCTGGCCGGGGACGATCTCGTGCTGCAGCTCGGCCTGCTGCTGTTCCTGGCCGCCGTGGGGCTGAGTGCCGGCCCCAACTTCGCGGCACAGGCGTTCACGGCCACCGGGCTCCGGGTGGGATTGCTGGCCGCGGTCATCATCTCCGGTTCCGCGGTGTGCTTCATGCTCGGCTCCCGGCTGCTCGGGCTGAGCGCGCCACGGGCGGCCGGTGGTTTCGCGGGGTTCGTGGGGCAACCCGCCGTGCTCGACCTCGCGACGTCGCGCAGCAGCGACGAACGCGTCACATCCGGGTACGCCGCGCAGTTCGCGCTCGGCATCATCGCCAAGATCATCGCGGTGCAGGTGATTGCCGCGGTGCTGACGGGATAGTAGGAGGCCTGGAGGGCTAGACTTCGGGCCGTGCTGACGATGCAAGACGCCCTGCGAATCCTGTCCGACTACTGGACCTCCCGTGGCTGCCTGACCTGGCAGCCGTTCAACACAGAGGTCGGGGCAGGCACCATGAACCCGGCCACCGTGCTGCGGGTGCTCGGTCCGGAGCCGTGGGACGTCGCATATGTCGAGCCCTCGGTGAGGCCGGACGACTCCCGCTACGGACAGAACCCGAACCGTCTTCAGACGCACACGCAGTTCCAGGTCATTCTCAAGCCGGAGCCGGGCGACCCGCAGGAACTGTACCTCGGCTCGCTGGAGGCGTTGGGCATCGACCTGGACGCCCACGATGTGCGCTTCGTCGAGGACAACTGGGCCCAGCCGGCCATCGGCGCCTGGGGGCTCGGCTGGGAGGTGTGGCTGGACGGCATGGAGATCACGCAGTTCACCTACTTCCAGCAGGTCGGCGGCCAGGACCTCGACCCCATCCCGGTTGAACTCACCTACGGCATGGAACGCATCCTGATGGCGCAGCAGGGCGTCACGCACTTCAAGGACATCGCATACGCCCGCAAGCCCGACGGCACCATCGTCACCTATGGCGAGGCTTTCGGGCAGCAGGAGTACGAGATGAGCCGCTACTACCTGGACGACGCCGACGTCGACGTCAACCACAAGCTGTACGAGGCCTACGTGTCCGAGGCAACACGAATGGTGGAGGCCAGGCTCCCGGTGCCCGCCCACCAGTACATCCTCAAGTCCTCGCACGCGTTCAACGTGCTGGATGCCAGGGGCGCCATCTCCACCACTGAGCGTGCCAAGGCGTTCGGGACGATGCGGCGGCTGATGCGAGATGTCGCGACCCTGTGGATCGAGCGTCGCGAGGAACTGGGTTTCCCGCTGCTCAAGCCAGCTGAGGCGGCGGACCCGGCCGTGCCTGAGGCTCCCCGGGTACCCGACGATGCGGCACCCCGGAGCTTCGTGCTGGAGATCGGCGTCGAGGAGCTCCCGCCGCATGTCGTGCCGCAGACGATAGAGGCGGTCCGCGAGGCCGTGGCCGCAGGCCTGGCCGCCTCGAGGTTGGAGCACGGCGCCATCACGGCCGAGGGCACCCCGAGGCGCGTCTTCGTCGTCGTCGACGGCGTCGCCGCCTGTGAGCCCGACGCGGAGACGCTGCGCAAGGGACCCAAGTGGCAGGCGGCCTTCGACGCCGACGGCAAGCCGACGAAGCCACTCGAGGGCTTCATGCGGGGACAGGGCGTGACACTCGACGACATCGTCAGGGCCGAGGTCGGCGGCAACGAACACGCCTGCGTCAGGGTGCCCGCACCCGGACGGGGAGTGCATGAGGTCCTGGCAGGCGTGATAGAGGCCACCGTGACCGGCCTGCGCGCGGAGAAGAACATGCGCTGGTGTGATCCCGAGCTTTCGTTCAGCCGCGCCGTCCGCTGGCTGCTCGCACTCTGGGGCGACGACGTCGTACCCGTCCGGGTTTCCGGGCTGAGTGCGGGCCGAACCACCTACCTGCAGCGCGCCACGGCGGGCTCCCCCGACACGAGGGCGGACGGCGCAGTGCTCGGCCACAGGGAGGTGGCGTCCGCGGATGACTACCTCGGCACCCTGGCGTCGGGCCGGATCGCGGCCGTCACTGCCGAGCGACGCCGAGCGGTCGCGGAGCAGGCCGTGAGGCTGGCGGCGTCCGTCGGCGGGACCGTCGACCTCGAGGCCAACGCGGCACTGCTGGACGAGATCACCAACCTGGTGGAGGAGCCGCACGGCGTGCTCGGCGGGTTCGAGGAACGCTACCTCGAGCTGCCGGCCCGAATCCTCACTTCGGTGATGGCCAAGCACCTGCGGTACCTGCCCGTGCAGGACGCGCAGGGGCGCCTGCTCCCGCACTTCGTCACGATGGCAAACGGTGCCTGCGACGACCCGATCGTGCGAGCCGGCAACGAGTCCGTGTTGCGCGCCCGGTACGAGGACGCGCTGTTCTTCTGGAACGCCGACCTCAAGGTGGCCAGCGTCGAGGAGTTCATCCCCGGACTGGACAAGCTGACGTTCGAGAACCGGTTGGGCTCGGTGGGGCTGCGGGCACGTCGCATCGCGGACGTTGCGACGAAGCTCGCCGATGCAGTCCTGCTCGACGATGCCGCCAGGGTCACGCTCTCCCGGGCCGGTCGGCTCGCCAAGTTCGACCTGTCCACGCGTCTGGTCGTCGAGATGAGTTCCCTGGCTGGGTTCGTTGCCCGCGAGTACGCCCTCCGGAAGGGGGAGAGCGCGGCGGTCGCCGATGCGCTGTACGAGATGGAGCAGCCGCGCACCACGGCAGATGACGTCCCCGCGTCCACCCCGGGTGCCCTCCTGGCCCTGGCCGACCGCTTCGACCTTCTGGCTGCCATGTTCGCGCTCGGGGCGAAGCCGAGTGGTTCGTCCGACCCGTACGGCCTTCGCCGGGCCGCACTCGGTGTGGTGCGCATCCTGCGGGAACGTCCCGAGCTCGGGCGCCTCTCGGTCCGCTCCGGCCTGGAGAGTGCCGCCGCACGGCTGAGGGAACAGGGCATTGAGTGCGACGACGACGCGCTGGACGCCGCGGAGGCGTTCACGATCGGCAGATTCGCCCAACTTCAGCGGGACGAGGGCCTGAACGCCGACGTCGTCAACGCGGTGGCGCCCTCGGCAGGGTTCCCCGGCGTGGCCGATGCGCAGGCAAGAGCGTTGGTCGGCCTGGCCTCGGACGAGGGTTTCGCGGCGCTGGTGCAGGGCGTGGTGCGCATCTCGCGCATCGTTCCGGCCCGGACGGCGCCGTCGTACGACAAGGCACTGCTGGTTGAGCCCGCAGAGGCAGCCCTGGTCGCGGTGGTGGAGGACTTCGTCACCCGGCACGATCTGAGGGACTTTGCAGCGGCCGGCGCCGTCCTCGTCGAGCCGGTCGCGACCTTCTTCGAGGAGACGCTGGTGATGGCGGAGGACCCGAAGCTCCGGTCCGCGCGGCTCGGGTTGCTCGCCACGGTGCTCGCCAAGGCGCCCAAGGGCATCGACTGGTCCGCGGTGGACGCCCTGGTCGGCTCGGCTGTCTGAGTCCTTGACGTCACTGCAAGACTAGGGCCATGGACGTGTCGTCGGGAAGGCGGAGTGTGTCCCCGGTGACGGTGGTCGCCGTCCTCATGCTCGCGATCGGCCTGGTCTTCGTCGGGTATGCCGCATGGGAGTTCTACGGCACCGGTATCGTTACGCTCAAGGTTGCGGAGGACGAGGTCAAGGACCTCAAGAGGGTCTGGTCGACACCACCCACGACCTCGGTCGACCCCACAGGAGAACCGAGCGTCGATCCAGCCCCGGAGCCGGAGGCACCACAGGCAGGGACCACCGCCTGGCTCATCCGAATCCCTCGGCTGGGTGCAGACTTCGAGTGGCCCATCATCGCAGGCATCGAGACGAGCGACTTGGCCAGGGGAGTCGGCTGGTTCCCCGCCTCGGCACTACCGGGTGAGATCGGCAACTTCGCGTTGGCCGGGCACCGGGTGACCCATGGTGAGCCGTTCAGGAACCTGTTGGACCTCCGGGTTGGGGACAAGGTCATCATCGAGACTCGTGAGGCGATCCATACGTACGAGATGACGACGGCGCCGAAGGACCTCACGGTGAAGTTCACGGAGAACTGGGTGCTCGACCCCGTGCCGGGCCATCCCGGAGCTGCCCCGACCGAGGCGATGATCACGCTCACCACCTGCCAGAGCTTCTTCCACACGCCGGACAGGTCTGTCGGTTTCGGCGTCCTTGTGGGAACCGAGCTCAAGTAGTTGGGCGACCCTCCACCCAGCGGATCAGCTGTCTCCCGACTGCTCCGTCGGCATGATGGCCGATGACGGTGAACCCGTGCCCGAGCAGGCTCGGGTGTGCCCCGGCCATCACAAACGGCCAACCGACCAGATGGAGCATCTCCAGGTCGTTCGGCATGTCGCCGAACGCGGCGCATTCTGCGGGGTCCAGCCCTCGGGCGGCGATCACCTCGGCCAGCGCCGCGCCCTTGGTGACTCCCGCTGCGCTCAGTTCGACGGTGCCGTGCTCCGCGGTCCAGGAGAAGGTGCACACCATCTTGTCGCCCGCGACGCGTGCGACGACGGCGGCGAGTTCCTCGGTGTCCGTCTCCCTGGTGTGGATCATCAGCTTCAGGACCGGCCCCGATTCGAGCAGGTCGGCAAGCGGGGCGACCACGGCGCCCGTATCACGGGCGGGGAAGTCGGCCTCGTGACCCCATTCGCGCGGGAACTCGACGCCGAAGACAGCACCCAGGTTCGCCGGCAGTTCGTCGGCGAGCCGGCCGACCTCGGACGGAGGAATGGGGTGGACGACGTCCGGGCGGTCGGCGGCCAGGCGGCCGATCGCGGCGCCATTGCTTGAGATCACGAGCGGGTTGAGTTCCAGTAGCGGCTGCAGCTGGCCGAGCCAGCGGCGAGGCCGCCCGGTGGCCACGACGAACTCGATCCCGGCGTCGATCAGTTGACGGGCCGCCTCGAGGTTGTCGGGGTGGGCCGCCGAGTCGGCGCCGAGGAAGGTGCCGTCAAGGTCCGTGGCCACGAGTCGGGGTCGCATGGCTACAGCTTCTCATTGTTGGTCGGGTTGCCCGGCCCGGACTGGTCGCCGGACGGCTTGACCATGGTCGGTGTGTCGGAGCGACTCGGGTTGTCGCCCGGGCTCCGACTGGGCTCCCCACTCTGCGAACCGGATTCGCTGGGACTGCCCGACGGGCTGCCGGATTGGGGGGATCCGGACGAGCCCCCATCGCTGGGGATCGGCGGCGGCGGGCTGACCGGTGGCTGGTTCTGGAACACCAGGATTGCCAGGAGGATCGCCAGGGCGGCGATGAGCAGCATCAGGAGCCAGGAGACGAGGATGGAGATCCAGCCGGCGTGGTCGTTGCGGCCGGGCCAGGGGAGCGGCCAGAGGCGGGTTGCCCCGTGCTCGGTCCGGTCCGACCAGTGGAGCCGGTAGTCAGGGCCACTTTGCGCACCGAGGGAGGGAGTGCGGGTGAGATCGACTGCGTGCAGGACCCGCTCCGCCTCCGCCACGGCCCGCGCCGACCCGTCGAAGGCCAGGGCAACCCAGGGCGCCAGCGGGGCATGGCCGGCCACTAGCGGGTCGTCGGTCTCGTCCCGGAAGCGAATGCCGTTGCGCCCTTCCGCCTGACCCTCGCCGCCGCGGGCCACGACCGTGTCGATGTGCATCGCGTTCACCTCGCCGGAGAACCTGGCACGCGCGGCGGCATCCCCGGCGGCACCCTCCGCCAGCAGGATGACCATGACGGCATCACCGCCATCCTCATGGGCCGAGAAGGCCATCCCCGCGGGCGTTGCCGTCAGTCGGGAGTCGAGCCAGTAGTCGCCGATGCGCACCGGGTCCTCGGGGGACAGCGGATGGTGATCGGCGGCCTGTTCGGGGGTGGGTGGCTGGCTCATCACCCCCTATGCAACCACATCGGGCAACCCTGGGCACTGGGTCGGCCCGCGCGCCGTCACCGTCCGGGTGACGAGCGGGAGGTGCCGTTGCGCCGGGCGGTATCGTTGGGCCGGAGCCCCAACCATCGAGCGCCACCACAGGAGGACCCGCGTGAGCACACCCGAGGCCAGCCCCGCCCTGCCGACCACCGTCGCGGACGCGGCACGCCTGCTGGGAACGGCCATCTCCCAGGTGCAGCGGGTCATCGTCGGCCAGGAACACATGGTGCAGCAGTTGATGGTCGCGCTGCTGGCCAAGGGGCACTGCCTTCTGGAGGGCGTCCCCGGCGTCGCCAAGACGCTCGCGGTCCGGTCGTTCGCCACCGTCGTGGGCGGGGACTTCGCCCGCGTCCAGTTCACACCGGACCTCGTGCCGTCGGACATCGTCGGAACGCGCATCTACTCGGCGCGCGACGAGTCCTTCGAGATCGAGCTCGGTCCCGTGTTCGTCAACTTCGTCCTCGCCGACGAGATCAACCGCGCGCCCGCGAAGGTCCAGTCGGCGATGCTCGAACTCATGGCCGAGAAGCAGGTCTCCATCGGCGGGAAGACCTATCCGGCGCCCGACCCGTTCATCGTCATCGCGACGCAGAACCCCGTCGAGTCCGAGGGCGTGTATCCGTTGCCGGAGGCACAGCGTGACCGCTTCCTGGTGAAGGTCGACGTCCCGTATCCGAGGGGCAACGAGGAGTTCGAGATCCTGCGCCGGATGAGCGTGCGGCCGCCGGTGGCCGAACGCGTCCTCGATCCGGAGATGGTGCGGCACCTCCAGGACATGGCCTCGGGTGTGTTCGTGCACAACCTGGTGAGCGAGTACATCGTCCGCCTCGTGCTGGCGTCGAGGACGCCCACCGAGTTCGGCATGCCCGACCTCGAATCGGTCATCCAGATCGGCTGCTCGCCGCGTGCAACGCTCGGGCTGGTGGCGTCGGCGCGGGCCCTTGCGCTCATCAACGGCCGTGACTACGTCCTCCCGACCGACGTGCAGGCAGTCGCCCGGGACGTCATGGCGCACCGCATCGTCCTCACCTTCGATGCGGTCGCCGACAACGTCAGCACTACGGACGTCGTGGAACGGATCCTCGCGATGGTGCCCGCTCCCACACCGGTGTGGAGCACCGAGCAGCGGCAGGCGGCGCATTCGGCGCACGCGGTCCAGCCCAATCGGTGGTGAGGGGCCGACTTGTCCAGGACGGCAACCCAGGCCCAGTCGGGGGCGGCATGGTCGGTGCTGAGGGCGCCCACCGGGCCGACGCTCCCGCTCAGCAGGCTGGCTCCCGAGGCGGCGATCCGGAGGCTCGAACTGACCATCGTGCGCCGGCTGGAGGGCTTCCTCCAGGGTGACCATCTCGGGCTCTTGCCCGGGCCCGGCGTGGATGCCAACGACGCCCGCGTCTACCAGCCCGGTCAGGACGACGTCCGCAGGATGGACTGGGCCGTCACGGCCCGCACCACCATTCCGCACGTCAGGGACACCATCGCCGACCGTGAACTGGAGGTCTGGGCCCTGCTTGATGCGACGCCGTCGATGAACTGGGGCACGGCCGGGGTGACCAAGAGGGACCTCGGGATCGCGGCCATCGCGGCCATCGGCTTCATGAGTCAGAAGATGGGGGACCGGTTCGGGGGCATGATGATGCTGCCCGACGGTGTGAAGCGGCTGCCCGCACGGTCCGGCCGGACCGCCCTCTACGGGCTGCTTCGCAAGTTGCTCACCGAACCCATCCCATCGGACAACACCCCCCAGACGATGGAGTTGGCAGAGGGCATAGAGCAGCTCGCCCGTTCGCAGCGACGGCGCGGCATGCGGGTGGTCGTGTCCGACTTCCTAACCGCGGGCGACCGCGAACTGAACCCCGACGTCGAACCGTCCTGGGAGCGTGCCATCAGGCGGCTTGCTGTGCGCAACCAGGTGCTGTGCGTGGAGGTGGTCGACCGGCACGAGGTCGAGTTCCCGGACATCGGGGAGATGCTGATCCGGGACCCGGAGACGTCCTTCCTGCGCTACGTGAACACCTCGGACGAGGCGGCCCGGAGGCGCATGGACGCCGCGACGAAGGCGCAGCGGGACAGGGTGAGGATCGCCATCCGGCGGGCAGGGGCGGCCCACATCCAGCTCCGCACGGACGGCGACTGGGTCGCCGACATCGCCCGGTTCGTGCTCGGCTACCGGAGGACTGCGGGCATGCTGCACCAGCCCCCGCAGGGGGTCAGCAAGTGATCCGGACGATGCTGCCGCTGCTCCTGCCCGAGTTCAAGTCCCCCGGCAGGCTCTGGGTCCTGCTCGCGCTGCCGGCACTGGTGCTGCTGTACCTGCTGCTGATGCGTCTCAAGGGCCGAGTGTCGTTCCGTTTCACGAACACTGGCATCCTGGCCTCCGTCGTCGGGTCGCAGAGACGCTGGACCAGGCATGTCGCCGTGGCGATGGCGCTCTGCTCCCTCGTGGCGCTCGGTCTGGCCTGGGCCCAGCCGCTGGGGAAGGAGAAGGTTCCGCGGGAGCGCGCCACGGTGGTCATGGTCCTGGACACGTCGCTGTCGATGAAGGCCACCGACGTCGAACCGGATCGTCTGACGGCGGCACGCGAGGAGGCGCTCAAGTTCGTCCACAACCTTCCGGACACCTACAACGTCGCACTGGTGGCGCTGAACGGAACCCCCGCCATCAAGATGCCCCCGTCCGTGGATCGTGGCGCCCTGGAGCGGGCCATGCAGGCGTTGGAGCCGAGCGACGGCACCGCCATCGGAGAGGCGATCACGGTCTCGCTCGAGGCCATCGACCAGGCGCCCGTGGGGGAGGGTGAGGAGAAGCCTCCCGCAATGATCGTCATGCTCTCCGACGGCACCAACACGGTGGGCGCAGGCCCCGAGGTGCCCACCAATGCGGCGAAGCAGGCAGAGGTCCCGATCTTCACCATCGCGTTCGGCACCCAGAACGGCTACGTCGATGTGGACGGCAAGCGTGAAAACGTGGCGCCCGACGTGGCGACGCTCCGCACCATCGCAGACAAGACGGGAGGCAAGGCCGTCACCGCCGAGAGCGCCGACGGGCTGCGTGACGCCTACAAGCAGATCGGGTCGTCGATCGGCTACGAGGAGGTCTCCAAGCCCGTGACCGCCCAGTACGCGTTCGGGGCGCTCGGCTTCGCCATCGTCGCGGCACTCGGGGCCGTCATGATGGCGGCCCGGTGGCCGAGGTGAGGGAGTAGGGATGCTGCCGCTCGCCCTCGAGTTCCTTCGGCCCATGCGACTGTGGGCCCTCCTCGTGATCCCCGTGATCGGGGTGCTGTACATACTCCTGTCCGGCAGGCAGAGCCGGGCGCACGTGTCGAACCAGTTGCGGCTCGTGATCCCGAAGGATCCGTCGTGGAAGCGTCACGGGGCGGTCCTGCTTGCCCTGCTGAGTCTGGCCTCGCTCGTGGTCGCCTGGGCGATGCCGAAGGACTTCGCCAGGGTGCCGAGGGACCGGGCATCCGTCGTCGTGGCGATCGATGTGTCGTGGTCGATGGAGGCCACCGATGTCGCCCCCAACCGGTTGGCCGCGGCGCAGGCCTCGGCGAAGGCCTTCGTGATGTCCCTGCCGGAGCGGTTCAACGTCGCCCTCGTGTCGTTCGCCGGGACGGCGAACATTGCAGTCCCACCGACCACGGACCGGGGTGCGGTCACGCGTGCGATCGACGCGCTCAAGATGGCGCCGTCCACCGCAACCGGTGAGGCGATCTACACCAGCCTGGAGGCGCTCAAGCTCGTCCCGCCCGACCCCGCGAACCCTGGGTCCATGCCGCCCGCCGCCATCGTGCTGCTCTCCGACGGTGCCACCAACATCGGCCGCAACTCGGCCACCGCGGCCGAGGCCGCGAAGGCGCAGGGCGTGCCCATCTACACCATCGCCTACGGCACCGCCGACGGCTGGGTCGAGGCGAACGGCCAGCGTCAGCGGGTTGCCGTGGACCACTACGAGATGTCACAGATCGCCAAGTTGTCCGGCGGCAAGAAGTTCTCCGCCGAATCCGCCGGCGAACTGCGCGAGATCTACGACGCCATCAGTTCCGACATCGGCTACGAGAAGGTGCCTGTCGAGGTCACCGACAGGTACGCGGGCCTGTCGATCCTCTTCGCCGTGCTGGCGGCCCTCGGCGTCATCTCCCTGGCGGCCCGCTGGCCCTGAGGAATCGGGAACCCTCTCACCGTCCGAGGTTCTCGATGGGCAGGACCGGGATGTCGTCGCTGTGGGCCATGCCGAACACCTGTTCCAGGAAGGACAGCTTCGCCTCCAGCGCGGCCCGCCTGGCCGCCATGGATCGGAAGCCGTGGCCCTCGCCCTCGAAGGTGACGAGCGCCAGCGGCTTGCCCTTGGCCCGCACCGCAGCGGCCATCGCGAAGGCCTGGTTCGGCGGCACCACCTTGTCGTCCATGCCCTGCAGGATGAGCATGGGCACGTCGAGCGCGTCGAGCCGGGTGATGGGGGAGCGCTCGCGGTAGGTCTGCTCCGCCTCCGGCCATGGTCCGATCAGGGAGTCCGGGTACCGTGATTCGGCCTTGTGTGTGTCCGTGACCAGGGTGCGGAGATCGGCGATTCCGTAGGAGCTGATGCCGGCGGCGAACACGTCCGTCGTCACCAACGCCTGCAGGGTCGTGTAGCCGCCCGCGCTGCCGCCGGTGATGGCGACACGACCCGGATCGGCCAGACCGGCGGCCGTGACCTCGCGGACGGCTGCCACGACGTCGGAGACATCGAGCACACCCCATCTGTGCCTCAGCCGGTCGCGGTAGGCGCGGCCGAAGCCGGTGGAGCCCGAGTAGTTCACGTCCAGGACGGCGAAGCCCCGGGAGACCCAGAACTGCACCTGCCGGTCGTACGAGGAGCGGGCCGCGGACGTCGGGCCGCCGTGTGTCATCACGACCATGGGCGGCAGGTCGGCTTCGGGGACGGCGTAGAACCAAGACTGCACCCCTCCGGCCTCACCGGTCGCCCAACGGGATTCGGGGGGCACCGGCCCCGGCAGCGGCTCCCCACCCGCGATCTCGGTCACCTGCCCGTCGGGAGTCACCCTGACGAGGCTGTCGGGCCTCTTCGGCCACGATGCGATGACGTACAGGTCGTCGTCGAGGCTGCTGATCGACGAGATGTCCGCGGTCCCCGGCAGGAGATGGGTATGTCCACCCGTGCTCGGCTGCCACAGTGTGAGGGCGCCGGAGCCGTCGGCGTACTCGACGGTGGCCAACAGGTCGTCGTTCACGGCAGCGGCCGGTGCGGCGTCGAGGACCCACGTGGGGACGTCGCAGTCGTGGTCCACGGCGAGGCGGTTGTGCTCCCGCCCCGTGGTGCACCAGTTCCAGTAGCCCGAGGCGTCGGAACTCCAGACCAGCGACTCTCCGAGCCACATCGGGTGCTGAGCGCTCACGCCCTCGCCACCCGCGACGGCGCGGGCAGCAGACGGGTCGTCCAACGGGCCCTCGAACACCTGGGCGGAGTCCCAGCTCATCGAGGGGTGCATCCACTGGAACCAGGCGAGCCTGTGGCCGTGCACCGTGGGGCCGGCATAGAAGTCGGCTCCGGAGACCAGCACCCGCCCGCCGTCCGGGTTGTCGCCCCTCAGGTCGAGGGCGACGATCTCGGTCCTCGGTTCGGGTTGAGCGGCGTGGTCCTCACGCACGGCGATGAGGATTCCGTGGCCGGGAACGAGATGCAGGCCACCGAACCGGAACCGGTCCTGTTGAGGTGTCAGGGGACGGTGTGTGGAGCCGTCGATGAGCCACAGCCTGCGGGTGAGGTCGTCGCAGTAGGCCACCAGGTCGGCATCGCCCGACGAGGCGACGTCGTAGGCCCCGCCGCCGTACTCCATGACCCGTGAGCGGACGTTTGCCTCCGGTGTCAGGTCGATTGTGAGTCCGTCACGGAACCGGCGGATCGTGATCCGGCCGTCCTGTTCGGCGATGCCCGCCAACCAGTGGATGCCGGTGGGGGTGGCGCGCACCCGGCCGAGCGAGTCGGTGCCGGTGAGTGCCTCTGGGATCGAGATGGGCCTTGTCGTCACGTGCAACAGGTATACCCCATGTGAACAGGCGGCCGATTGTCAGTGGCTCCATGCTGAGGCAAGATGGGCTCACCTGGAGGTTGGTCCGATGGCAGGGGAAGGCAATCCGGCCGACTCCCAGGAGGAAACAGAACATGACCGCACGCATTTCAGCCGTGGGTCGGGCCCAGGCGCGGGGGATGATCTTCATCCACTCCACGCCCGCTGCGCTGTGCCCTCACATCGAATGGGCCGTCGGCGCGGTGTTGGGGCAAGCCCTGGACATGCCGTGGACCGACCAGCACGCCGAGCGGGGCGCCAGGCGTGTCGAGGTCCCCTGGACCGGGCCGAGCGGGTCCGGGTCCGCGCTGGCGAGCAGGCTGGGGGGATTCGGGAGGCTCCGATTCGAGGTCACGGAGGAGGCGTCCCCCGGCATGGACGGGCAGCGCTTCAGCTACACTCCCACGCTCGGTGCCTTCAGGGCCGTCGTCGGGATGCACGGTGACATCCTGGTTCCCGAGGACAGGATCAGGCGGGCGATTGCGGACGACGCCTTGGGAGGCAGGGGCCTCCATGAAGCTCTCAACGGACTGTTGGGCGTGCCGTGGGACGACGAACTGGACGTATTCCGCTACGCCTCGGAGGAGGCCCCGGTGCGCTGGCTGCACCAGGTCGTGTGAGGGGAGAGGTGTGAGAAGAGGGGCCACACCAGGTGGTGCGACCCCTCTGCCCGTGTACCTCTGCCTGCTCAGTCGGTGATGTTCTCGTTCGTGACGACCACGGCCACGTTGTGGCCGCCGAACCCGAAGGAGTTGTTGAGGGCCGCGAGGTCGCCGGCGGGAAGCTCACGCACAGTGGTGGCAACGTCGATGCCGAGGTCCGGCTCGATCTCGTCGATGTTGATGGTGCCGGGCACACGACGTTCCTTGAGTGCCATCACGGTTGCGAAGGTCTCGAGGGCCCCGGCGGCCCCGAGCAGGTGCCCGGTCATGGACTTGGTGCCGTTCACGATGACCGAGGCGGCGTGCTCGCCCAGAGCCTTGCGGATCGAACCCGCCTCGGTGACGTCGCCTGCAGGGGTCGACGTGGCATGCGCGTTGACGTGGACGATGTCCGTGGCGGAGATGCCCGACTCGACCAGGGCCCGCGTCATCGCCAAGGACTGGCCGTAGCCGATCGGGTCGGGCTGGACCATGTCGTGCGAGTCCGCGGAGATCCCTGCGCCTGCCAGCGTGCCGTAGATGCGGGCCCCGCGTGCCTTGGCGTGCTCAAGGGTTTCCAGCACCATCAGGACGGCACCCTCACCCAGGACGAAACCGTCCCGATTCACGTCCCACGGCCTGGAGGCGTGGACGGGATCGTCGTTCCGGCGCGACAGTGCCTGCATGTTGGCGAATGCCGCGATCGGGAGCGGATGGATGACCGCCTCGGTGCCACCGGCCATCACGACGTCCGCACGTCCGAGCCGCAGCATGTCGATTGCCAGTGAAATGGCCTCGTTGGACGAGGCGCAGGCCGAGACGGGCGTGTGGATCCCTGCTCGGGCACCGATCCTGAGGCCGATGTTCGCTGCGGGGCCGTTGGCCATCAGCATCGGGATCGTGAAGGGGGACACGCGACGGCTGCCCTTGTCCTTCATGATGTCCCACTGGCCGAGCAGGGTCTGCAGGCCGCCGATGCCGGTGGCGCAGGCGACGCCCAGCCGGTCCCTGTCCACCGGGTTGTCCTCGCCGATGCCGAAACCGGCGTCCGCCCATGCCTCCATGCCGGCGATCAGGGCCAGCTGGGAGGAGCGGTCGAGGCGCCTGGCCTCGACCCGGTCGATGATCTGGGCCGGATCCACCGCGACCGGCGCCCCGATCGTGACGGGGAGTTCCTGTACCCAGTCCTCGGTCAGCGTCCTCACGCCGGAACGGCCGGCCAGCAGCCCTTCCCATGTGCTGGGGGCATCGCCCCCGAGGGGAGTGGTGGCACCGAAACCGGTGACGACTACGGTGGTGGGGCTCATCTGGGCTCCTCGTCGTGGGTACTGCTGGGGCTGGCGGGCGTCAGTTGGCTGCGCGCTCGATGTAGGCGACGGCGTCGCCGACGGTCTTCAGGTTCTTGGAGTCCTCGTCGGGGATCGAGACGCCGAACTTGTCCTCGCAGGCGTAGATGATCTCGACCATCGAGAGCGAGTCGACGCCCAGGTCGTCGACGAAGGACTTGTCGAGCTGCACGTCCTCGACGGCAACGCCGGCGACGTCGTTGACGATGTCGGCCAGATCCGCGCGGATCTCCTCGGTGCTTGCCATGGTGGTTTCCTTTCGGGGGAGGGGGGTGGGTTTGGGGTCAGGGAAGGACGACGACCTGGCCGGCGAAGGCCAGCCCGGCGCCGAAGCCGATGACCAGTGCGGTCTGCCCGCTTCGGGCCTCGCCCGACTCGAGCAGGGCCTCCATCGCCAGCGGAATGGAGGCCGCGGACGAATTGCCCATGTGGACGATGTCGCGCGAGACGACGATGCCCTCGGGCAGCTTGAGGTGGCGCAACATCGAATCGGTGATCCGGTTGTTGGCCTGGTGGGGGATGAAGACGTCGAGTTCCTCGGGGGTGAGGCCTGCGGCCTCCAGCGCCTCGAGCGCCTTGCCTGCGATGAACGTGGTGGCCCACCGGAAGACCTGGCGGCCCTCCATGTGGATGTGGGCGGGCTCGCCCTCGCGGACATCGCGCCAGTCGTCAATCTGGATGACCTCATGGTCGGCGGGGCTGGAGCCCCACACCACGGGCCCGATGCCGGGCGTGTCGCTCCCGGTGACCACGACTGCGCCGGCACCGTCCGCGAACAGGAACGCGGTCGAGCGGTCGTTGATGTCGGTGAACTTGCTGAGGACCTCGACACCGATCACGAGGACGTTGTGCGCCTGTCCCAGCCGGATCATGCCCTCTGCGATGCCGACGCCGTATGAGAAGCCGGCGCAGGCGGCGGAGATGTCGAACGCTGCCGGGTTGCCGAGGCCGAGGTCGGCGGCGACGATGCAGGCGAGCGAGGGTGTCTGCCGGTAATGCGAGACGGTCGAGACGATGATGCCGTCGATGTCGGCAGCAGACAGCCCGGAGCGTGCAATTGCCTTTCCGGCTGCCTCGACGGCGAGGCTGCGGGCGTCCTGGCCCTCGTCGACCCAGCGGCGCTCCTTGATGCCGGTGCGCTGTGTGATCCACTCGTCGGTCGAGTCGATCATGGTGCACATCTCTGCGTTGTCGACCACGCGGTTGCCGCGGGCCCCTCCGACCGAGAGGATCTTGGCGAACTTGGCGCCCTGTGAGGCTGTGATGTTCAACTGGGTCTCCTCAGTGTCGGTTGGCGTGCTCTGCGCAGAATGCGCGGGCCTCGCCCAGTTCGGCGGGGGAGTTGAGGTTGAACAGCTCGACCCCCTTCAGGTTGCGCTTCGCGATCCCGGTCAGGGTGCCGGCGGGGGTGAGCTCGAGCAGGCCGGTCACGCCGAGGGTCGACATCGTCTGCATGCACAGGTCCCACCTGACTGGGTTCGCGACCTGGTTGACGATCCGGTCGAGTGCCTCGGTGCCCGAGGTGACGACGGTGCCGTCGGAGTTGGTCAGCAGCGCTGTCGTCGGCTCCGCGGCCGTGACGTCGGCGACCTTGTCGCGGAGCCGTGCGACGGCTGGGGCCATGTGGATCGTGTGGAAGGCGCCTGCGACGCTCAGCGGGATCAGGCGGGCCCGGCGCGGGGCGTTCTCGGTCAGGACCTGGAGCTGTTCGAAGGTGCCCGCGGCGACGATCTGGCCGGAGCCGTTGTTGTTCGCAGGTGTCAGACCCGCGGCCTCGATGGCGGCCAGCACCTCGTCGCGGTCCCCGCCGATCACTGCGGTCATGGAGGTGGGGGTCACCGCGGAGGCCTCCGCCATGGCTCGTCCGCGTTCGGTCACGAGCTGCATCGCCTCGGTCTCGGTGATCACACCGGCCATTGCGGCGGCGGCGAGTTCCCCGACCGAGTGACCGGCGACAACGCCGGCGCCGAGAGGGGAGCCTGCGGCGAGCGCGGTGGACGTGGCGATCGCGGAGGCGACCAGCAGCGGCTGGGCGATGGCGGTATCGCGAATGGTCTCGGCATCGGCTGCCGTGCCGAAGTGCGCAAGATCAAGGCCAGCGGCCGCCCCGAGCGCGGCGAGATGGTCTGCGAAGGCCGCGTCCTCCAGCCATGGCGACAGGAAACCTGGGGTCTGGGCGCCCTGTCCGGGCGCGACGATTGCGAGCACAGGAATACTCTGCCCTGTCGGAGGACGGACGGGGCGGATCGGAAGGAACGAAATCCGCACCCACCCGGTTGTGGGGTTCCCACAACCGCAGACGAAGCGGCGGCGCTCGACCGGGCCGGACAGTTGTCAGGTGCCCTGCAACCGACCCAGTGTGATCGCGATGCGCAGGATGTACGCCTCCCTGGCGTCGGCGGGGTTGTAGCCGCTCACGTCCTGGATCCTCTTGATGCGGTAGCGGACCGTGTTCGGGTGGATGAACAGGGCTCGGGCCGTGGCCTCGGTGGAGGACCCGCTGTCGAGGAACGCCACGCAGGTGTCGAGGAGTTCCTTCTGGCCCTTCAGCGCGCCGTAGATGTCGTGTCCGAGGGCGCGTCGGGCGTGGCCGTCGCCGGCCAGTGCCCGTTCCGGCAGCAGGTCGGCCGACAGCATGGTCCTTGGTCCCTCCGGCCAGGCCTTCGCGGCCCTGTAACCGGACGCCGCCGCCCGGGCGGACTGCGGGGCGCCGGACAGGGAGTCCGCCACAGGGCCGATCACGATCGGTCCGGCGGCGAAGTACGCCTCCATCTGCGACACCCGGTCGCAGGTGGACACGGGGTCGGTGACGGCCTTTCCCCCGAGGATGCACACGAACCGGTCGCCCTGTGGGGCGGCAAGGATCTCGAAGCCGAGAGCGCGGGCCGCCCTTCGCAGGTCTTCGAGTCGGAGGTCCTTGTCGGCACCTGCGATGGCCACGGCCACCTTCGACTCCGCGGGCCATCCGAGGGTGGATGCGCGCGAGAGGACGGACTCGTCCGTCTCGGCGCGGACGACGGCGTCGACCACGGTGGTCTCGATCCGGGAATCCCAGGCACCTCGTGCCTCGGCCGCCCTCGCGTAGATCGCCGCAGCGGCGAATGCGATCTCGCGCGAGTAGTGGACGATGCCGAGCAGCAGCGGCTGGCGGTCGCTGCGGGGAAGCAGCAACTGGATCTGCTCCTCCACGACTTCCGTCGTGGTGCGCACCAGGTCGACGGTCTGCTGCAGGGTGATGCGTCCTGCCATGGCGCGCGGTGCGGCGGCGAAGATGGACTCGGGCTCGAACGCCTCGCCCGCGGACCACGTGACGAACCCGTCGATGCCCCCACGTGCGAGAACGTTGATCCACGATCTGGACTCGGCATCCAGGCGTGCGAACCAGTCGTGCCGGGACTCCATCGCGGCCAGGGTCGCCGTGTTCATCGTCGCGGTGGCGCCCCTGAGCCGCTTCAGGATCGCGTTGCGCATGCGCTGGGAACCGATCTGTGCGGGCAGTGTCCCGGGGTGCACACGTGGCTCTGGCTCCATGGGCTCACCCTACCGGCGCGCCCCCGCGTCCATGCGCCGTTGCCCCGGTCCGGGACGGGTGCGGAGGGTGCAGCGGACCGGGGTGTCGAACGGCTGTAAACACACCGGGGGCCGCGGTAGGTTTGGCACATGTGTGCGGCCGCGATCAACGTGGCGCCTGGTTACTACGAGAGGACTCACGTGACTGAAGAGGCCGGGCCTATCCTCAACGGACTCCCCACGAACCTGCCCGACACCGACCCGGACGAGACAGCGGAATGGTTGGAATCCCTCGACGGTGTGATCGAGGCCGGTGGGCTGAACCGTGCGCGCTACGTGATGCTGAAGCTGCTGGAGCGCGCGCGGGAGCGGCACATCGGCGTCCCGTCCCTCACGGGAACCGACTACGTGAACACCATTCCGGTGTCGAGGGAGCCGGCCTACCCGGGCGATGAGGACCTTGAACGTGACCTTCGCCGGCTGCTGCGCTGGAACGCTGCGATCATGGTTCACCGGGCGCAGCGGCCCGGGCTCGGGGTCGGTGGTCACATCGCCTCCTACGCGTCGTCCGCAACGCTGTACGAGGTCGGCTTCAACCACTTCTTCCGCGGCAAGGACCACCCCGGCGGCGGAGACCAGATCTTCTTCCAGGGGCACACCTCGCCCGGCATGTATGCGCGCGCCTTCCTGGCCGGTCGGCTGGACGAGGCGGATCTGGACGGATTCCGACAGGAGCACAGCCACTTCGTGGACGGCAGGCTTCGTGCTCTCCCGTCATACCCGCACCCGCACCAGATGCCGCACTTCTGGGAGTTCCCGACGGTGTCGATGGGAATCGGCCCCATGAACGCCATCTTCCAGGCCCAGTTCAACCGGTACCTGCACAACCGCGGCCTGAAGGACACCTCACAGCAGCACGTGTGGGCGTTCCTCGGCGACGGCGAGATGGACGAACCCGAGTCGCGTGGTCTGATCCACGTCGCCACGAATGAGGAACTCGACAACCTCACCTTCGTCATCAACTGCAATCTGCAGCGTCTGGACGGCCCCGTGCGCGGCAACGGAAAGATCATGCAGGAACTGGAGGCCACCTTCCGCGGTGCGGGCTGGAACGTCATCAAGGTCGTCTGGGGCCGAGGTTGGGACCCGCTGCTGGAGAACGATACCGAGGGTGCGCTCGTCAACCTCATGAACTCCACCAGTGACGGCGACTACCAGACGTTCCGCGCCAACGACGGCGCCTACGTGCGGAAGCACTTCTTCGAGCGCGACCCCCGCACCGCAGCCATGGTCAAGGACTGGAGCGACGACGACATCTGGCGCCTCACGCGCGGTGGTCACGACTACAAGAAGGTGTACGCCGCCTACAAGGCCGCCACCACCTTCACCGGAGCTCCGACGGTGATCCTGGCGCACACGATCAAGGGCTACTTCCTCGGCAAGCACTTCGCCGGTCGCAATGCCACCCACCAGATGAAGAAGCTCGCGCTGGAGGATCTCAAGGCGTTCCGCGACCGCACGGCGATGCCGATCAGCGACGAAGTGCTGGAGGCGGATCCCTACCGGCCGCCCTACGTGAAGCCCGCCGACGACGACCCGCGCATCCAGTACCTGCATGAGCGCCGCCGTGTGCTGGGCGGGTACCTGCCCGAACGCCGCGGGGACCGGAAGTTCATCTCCCTGCCGGACGACAAGGCTTACGCGTCGGTCCGCAAGGGTTCCGGAAACCAGCAGATCGCAACCACCATGGCCTTCGTGAGGCTCCTGAAGGACCTGATGCGCGACAAGGGCTTCGCCCCGCACGTCGTCCCGATCATCCCCGACGAGGCCCGCACGTTCGGCATCGACGCCTTCTTCCCGACGATCAAGATCTACAACCCGCACGGCCAGAACTACACCCCGGTCGACAGCGAGCTGTTCCTCAGCTACCGGGAGGCCAAGAACGGCCAGATCCTGCACATGGGCATCAGCGAGGCCGCCTCGGTGGCCGCGTTCACGGCGGCCGGGACGTCGTACGCGACGCACGGGCTCCCGATGGTCCCGATCTACGTCTTCTACTCGATGTTCGGGTTCCAGCGCACAGGCGACAGCCTCTGGGCCGCCGCCGACCAACTCACGCGCGGCTTCCTCATCGGCGCGACCGCTGGACGGACCACGCTGACGGGTGAGGGCACCCAGCACATGGACGGCCACTCGCCGATCCTCGCCTCCACCAACACCGCGGTGGTGTCCTACGACCCGGCCTACGGGTACGAGATCGCACACATCGTCAAGGATGGACTGCGCCGCATGTACGGAGAGCAGCCCGAGAACGTCATGTACTACATGACGGTCTACAACGAGCCGATCGTGCAGCCGGCGGAGCCGGAGGGCGTGGACATCGAGGGCATCCTGCGGGGCATGTACCTGCTGAGGCCGGGTTCCTTCGAGGGCGTCGGACCCGATGCGCGCAGGGCGCAGATCCTCGCCTCGGGCGTTGCCGTGGCGTGGGCGCTGGAGGCGCAGGAGCTGCTGAAGACCGACTACGGTGTGGTCGCCGATGTCTGGAGCGTGACGTCGTGGGGCGAGTTGCGCCGGGAGGGGCTCAGGCGGGAGGAGAAGCGCTTCCACGACCCGTTCGGACACCACGACGCCATCTGGGTCGAGCAGAAGCTGCAGGGCACCGCGGGCCCGGTGGTGGCCGTGTCCGACTACATGCGCGCGGTACCCGACCAGATCCGGGAGTGGGTGGACGGCGACTACGCCACGCTCGGTGCGGACGGGTTCGGCTTCTCCGACACGCGGGCGGCAGCCCGGCGGTACTACAACATCGACGGACCCTCCGTGGCGGTGGCGGTCCTGCAGCGTCTGGCGCTCGCGGGTGAGGTACCGCAGGACTGGGCGATCCAGGCCGCCCACAAGTACCGGCTGGACGATGTGACTGCCGGAACCTCCGGCAACGCGGGCGGCGACGCCTGACCTGGGTTGTGAGATCAGATTGCCCCCGGAGTGCGAACCCCGGGGGCAATCTGGCAGTCTTGTGCCGTGTACCGAACGCTGAAGGGAAGTTTGCGGTGAGCACGGCTGAGGGGCCCGAGGGGGCGGACCTGCTGGGCTTGGCCCCGGGCATGGTGGTTCAGGAACTCGGGTGGGACGAGGATGTCGACGCAGAGTTGCGCGATGACGTGATGGATGCCATTGACGCGGACATGATCGACGAGGCCGTGGAGGCTGTCGACGTGGTGCTGCTCTGGTGGCGTGACGACGACGGCGACGTCGTCGACGGGTTGGTGGATGCAACCACCGACCTCGCCGACGGCGGCTGCATCTGGCTGCTGACGCCGAAGGTCGGGCGGCCCCAGTTCATCGAGCCGAGTGATCTTGCGGAGGGCGCGACGACGGCGGGCCTGGCCCTGACCAGGACCGTGAACATCTCTCCGGATTGGCAGGCGCACAGGGTGGTCCGACCCAAGAGCAACAGGCGCGGCTGACATGAAGCGCATCGGCGTCCTCACGTCGGGCGGGGATGCCCCGGGCATGAACGCCGCCGTGCGTGCCATCGTCCGGACCGCCCTGCATGAGGGCGCGGAGGTGTTCGCCGTGCGCGAGGGCTGGGCCGGCGCCGTGGCCGGTGGCGACCACATCGTCCCGATGGGCTGGGGCGACGTCTCCGGCATCCTCGGCCGTGGCGGCACCGTGATCGGGACCGCCCGTTGTCCCGAGATGCATCAGCGATCGGGTCAGCTCTCCGCCGTCGCGCACCTCATCGGCGCCGGCATCGACCGCCTCGTCGTCATCGGCGGCGACGGGTCGCTGACGGGAACCCGGGTGCTGAGCCTGGCGTGGCACGACCTGGTTGCCGAACTGGTGGAATCAGGAAGGATCACGTCCGAGCAGGCGGAGGCCCACCCGGGGTTGCAGGTCGTCGGCCTGGTCGGCAGCATCGACAACGACATGGTCGGCACCGACATGACCATCGGCACCGACACGGCCCTGCACAGGATCACGGAGGCGATCGACGCGATCAGCGCCACCGCCGAGTCGCACCAGCGCACGTTCATCATCGAGGTCATGGGCCGTCGCTGCGGCTACCTGGCGCTCATGAGCGCCATCGCAGGCGGTGCTGACTACACGTTCCTGCCCGAGTCCCCACCGAGGGATGGCTGGGAGGACCGGATGGTCGACGTGCTGTCCCGCGGTCGGGCCGCGGGCCGGAGGGACTCGATCCTGGTGGTCGCCGAGGGAGCGGCCGATCGTTCTGGTGAACCCATCACCGCCGAGCGGATCCGACGGGAGCTGGCGGAACGGTCGGGGGAGGACGCACGCATCACCATCCTGGGTCATGTCCAGCGCGGAGGAGTGCCAAGCGCGTACGACCGCTGGATGGCGACCGTTTGCGGGGTGGAGGCTGCAAGGCGGGTCCTGAGCGGCGAGCCCGGTGACGAACCGATGCTGGTCGGGGTGCACCGGGACCGGGTGCACGTGGTGCCGCTGATCGACGCCGTCACCCGCACCCGCGCCGTCGCCGATCATGTCCTGAGCGGCGACTACACCACTGCCGTGGCGGCCCGGGGTCGGGGTTTCGAGACCATGATCGACATCTACCGGACCATCACGGAGGCCCGACCCTCGGTGACGGACCCCACCGTCTCGAAGCGGGTCGCGCTGCTGAACGCCGGCGCCCTTGCGCCCGGGATGAACCAGTTGGCCCGAGTGGCCGTGCGCACGGGCATAGACCTCGGTTACCACATGCAGGCATTCCTCGGAGGTGTCCCGGGCCTGATCGCCGGGCGCATCAGGAACCTCGCATGGGGCGATGTGGAGGGGATGGCGCACACAGGGGGAGCGGACCTGGGGACTCGCCGGTACGTACCCTCTGAGACCGACCTCTACTCGATGGCGCGCCAACTGGAGGAGCACCGGGTCGACGCGCTGCTCGTCATGGGCGGCTACCACGCCTATGCGACAGTGGACCTGATGGAGCGCGAACGCCGCCGGTACCCCGCCTTCGACGTGCCGATCGTGGTGCTGCCAGCCAGCATCGACAATAACCTGCCGCTCTGGACGATGTCCGTCGGTTCGGACACCGCCCTCAACACCGTCGTCTCCTCGATCGACATGGTCCGCATGTCGGCCTCGGCCAGCAGGCGGGCATTCATCGTCGAGACCATGGGCCGAGGGTGTGGTTTCCTGCCCATGATGGGCGGGCTGGCGGGGGGCGCGGAGAAGGCGTATCTGCCCGAGGTGGGAATCACCCTGGGAACGCTGGAACAGGACGTCGCCGAGATGGTCGAGTCGTTCGGGAGCGGGCGCAACTTCTACCTCGCCGTCCTCGGGGAGGACGCGAGCGACTACTACACCACCGATGTGCTCCGCCGCCTGTTCGAGGCGGAGGGGCGGGGCGAATTCAGCGTGCGTGCCAACGTCATAGGGCATGTGCAGCAGGGAGGGGTACCCTCGCCGTTCGATCGCATCAACGCGACCAGGCTGGCGTGGAACGCCATCCAGCACATGGACGGGCAACTTCGTTCCGGCGACACGTCGTACGTGGCGGCCTCCAACGACGAGACACTGAGGTTCGCCCCCTGGCACGAGGTGTCCGCGGCGATGGACTGGGGGAACATGCGCCCGCGGTCGCAGTGGTGGCTGCCCCTGCGGTCCGTGCTGGAGGGGTTGGGAAGGCGCCCCGACCAGGGGTGAGGCCGTGCTCCCGTTGGTCGAGCCGACCGAGGGGGCCCTCAGCAGAGGGGCAGCGAGACCCCGAAGCCCGCACTGGCCTCACAGGTCATCCTGCTCAGGTCGCGTCTGGACTGGGCGTCGATGCCGACCGCGTCGGGGATCGTCTGGCGCAGCATGAGCACGTGTCCGTCGCCGGCGCGTCGGACGAGCGTGAAGGAGACGGAGTTCGGTACGCCGTCGCTGGTCCTGACGCCGGTGAATCCGCAGGTCCGGCCCTCGCCGACGTCCTGGGCCAGGCCGATCGCCAGCGTCATGAGTTCGGTGGTGTCCGTGAACTGGCTCACCTGGGAGGTGACCAGGGCCTTGCAGGAGGTTGTGAGGTCCGGATCGGTGGCGACGAGCGTCACCACCTGCAGGCGGGTGTCGTCGGTGGCCCCACGCAGGCGCACCAGCCTCCTGTCGCCTTCGATGGTTTCGTCGGCGTAGACGATCCAACCCTGTGGCGGAGTGAAGCTGGTGTCGTTGAGATCGATCCTTGCTGCCGTGCCCGGGCCGGGGGACTGCTCCCCGGGAGAGGGGACACCGGACGGGGAGCGTGGCGTCACTGCAGGTGATGCGTCAGTCGAAGGGACCCGACCCGTGGGGGACGCCGGCGACCCCGTGGCGTCGACGCTTGCCGACCCCACATCCGGGAGGGCGGCCCCGCCGTTGACACGTGGCCCCCACGCCACGAAGGAGAAGCCGACAAGCAGGATGGCTGCGGCGGTGGAACCGAGCAGCACGCCACGCGGTCGACCCACCATGCCCCGTCGGGGCACGGGAGCCAGTGCACGTCGTGGAGAAGCGCTCATGGCGTGAAGCGTGACCTCGCATTCGGGTGGCGAACAGGCTCCCCACGGGTCAGTCTACCGGTGGGGCCTCGGCGCAGCGCCGTACCACCAGACCAGCGCGTCAGACAGGATTGTGGGCACAGAGGGACTTGAACCCCCGACATCTTGCTTGTAAGGCAAGCGCTCTGACCAACTGAGCTATGCGCCCCGGGAGCCAACGCCGACAGCCGCCGCCTCCGAGCCCCCCCATTGTGGCAAACGCACGGCCGGTTCGGAAACCGAAGCCCGCCCGCGATCACATCATGCCGTCAGTGCCGCCCGAACCAGTGCGGCGACCCGGGCACCGTCCGCCCTGCCGGCGGCCTTGGCGTTGACCGCCTTCACCGTGGTGCCCATGTGCTTCATTGAGGGCGATTCGCCGGAGTCATGGACAGCCCGGACCTCGGCCTCGACGAGATCCTGCAGTTCCCGGTCCGTCAGGGGAAGCGGCAGATAGGCGGCGATGAAGTCGGCCTCGGACTGTTCCTTGTCGGCCAGGTCCCGGCGCCCGGCCTCGGCGTAGGTTTCGGCGGAGTCCTTGCGCTTGCGCTGTTCCCGGGTGATGACGGCGATCTCCTCCGCGTCGCTCAGGCTGCGCGCGACCTCGCCCGCGACCTCTTCATTGCCGATCGCCGCAAGCAGGGACCGGATGTTGGTCTTGGCTGCCTCGTCCTTCGCCCGCAGGGCGGCGGCGAGGTCGGTCCTCAGTCGTTCCTTGGAAGCTCCCATGATTGGTAGCATTGCACATCGTGGCTGCAGTAGACCTCTCACAGATCATCGCCAACCTGGACAAGTCCCTGTCCTCGATAGAGGCGGTGGCGGACCTGTCCCGGCTGCGCGCGGAGATCGACCAACTGGGGACGGAGGTTGCTGCTCCCGGCCTCTGGGATGACCAGGAGAACGCTCAACGGGTGACCTCGCAGCTCTCCGCGAAGCAGGCCGAACTGGAGCGGTTGGAGGGCCTGCGGGGCCGCCTCGACGACGCGGCGCTGATGCTCGAACTGGCCGAGGAGGAGGGTGATCCGGAGACGCACCAGGAGGTCGCCTCTGAATTGGCCCGACTGACCACCGACATCGCCTCGCTGGAGGTCCGGACGTTGTTGTCCGGCGAGTACGACCCAAGGGACGCTCTCGTCACCATCCGTGCCGAGGCCGGCGGTGTGGATGCCGCGGACTTCACGGAGAAGCTTATGCGCATGTACCTGCGCTGGGCCGAGCGGCACGGATACGCGGTCGAGGTCTACGACACGTCCTTCGCGGAGGAGGCGGGCCTGAAGTCCGTCACCTTCGCAGTCAAGGCCCCCTACGCCTATGGCACCTTGTCGGTGGAGCAGGGCACTCACAGGCTCGTGCGGATCTCGCCGTTCGACAACCAGGGTCGCAGGCAGACTTCGTTCGCGGGCGTCGAGGTCCTGCCCGTGACGGAGGAGACCGACCACGTCGACATCCCAGAGAGTGACATCCGGGTGGACGTGTTCCGTTCCTCCGGCCCCGGCGGGCAGTCCGTCAACACCACCGACTCCGCGGTGCGTATCACGCACCTGCCCACCGGGATCGTCGTCAGCTGTCAGAACGAGAAGTCGCAGTTGCAGAACAAGGCTGCCGCCCTCCGTGTGCTGCAGTCGCGGCTGCTGGAGCGGGCCCGCATCGAGCGCGAGAAGGAGATGAACGCACTGAAGGGTGACGGTGGCAACTCCTGGGGCGCGCAGATGCGTTCTTACGTGATGAACCCGTACCAGATGGTCAAGGATCTGCGCACCGATTACGAGGTGGGCAATCCCGAGGCGGTGTTCGACGGGGAGATCGACGGCTTCATCGATGCCGGAATCCGTTGGCGCAAGCAGACACGCGCGAACTGATTGTTGTTGCTGGGGTCCACTTGGCCTAGAATCACTCACGACCGACTGAGAATTCTCAGTTTCTTCCCCCACCGGTCGGAGTCTGGCATTGATCAAGTTCGAGGACGTAACGAAGTACTACCCGGGTCAGGACCGGGCGGCCCTGCGCAACGTCAACCTTGAGATCGACAAGGGTGAGTTCGTCTTCCTTGTCGGGCAGTCCGGCTCGGGCAAGTCCACCTTCCTGCGCCTGATCCTGCGGGAGTACCGCCCGACGAAGGGCACGCTGTACGTGGCGGGGAAGAACCTGACCACGATGAACCAGTGGAAGGTCCCCGCGTTGAGGCGCCAGATCGGGACGGTGTTCCAGGACTTCCGCCTGCTGCCGGGCAAGACCGTGTTCGAGAACGTCGCCTTCGCGCTCCAGGTCATAGGCAAACCCCAGAAGCAGATTCGCCAACTCGTTCCGGAGACCCTCGAACTCGTCGGGTTGGCGGACAAGGCCGGACGACTCCAGGAGGAGTTGTCGGGCGGCGAGCAGCAGCGGGTGGCCATCGCGCGGGCATTCGTGAACCGGCCGCAGATCCTGATCGCGGATGAGCCGACTGGCAACCTGGACCCGGAGACGTCGGTGGGCATCATGAAGCTCCTGGACCGG
This sequence comes from Arachnia sp., assembly GCA_039811745.1. Classification (GTDB taxonomy): domain Bacteria; phylum Actinomycetota; class Actinomycetes; order Propionibacteriales; family Propionibacteriaceae; genus Arachnia. Next base: position 4,091 of record JBDHZH010000019.1, on the reverse strand, counting down.
ATCAACCGTGCAGACACCACGGTCATCATGGCCACCCATGACTCGTCGATCGTCGACCAGATGCGCAGGCGTGTGCTTGAGCTCCGGCAGGGCGAACTGGTGCGAGACCAGGCCAAGGGCGTCTACGGCACGGCCGGACGGTAGGACTGGAGCGACATGAGACACACTCTCCGCGAGACCTGGTCCGGCCTGAGGCGAAACCTGGCCATGACGATCGCAGTGGTCGTCACCATGGGGGTCTCCCTGGCGCTCTTCGGCGCAGGCCTGCTCACCTCGATGGAGGTTGACCTGGTCAAGGGTCGCTGGTACGACAAGATCGAGATCTCGGTGTTCCTGTGCACCGAGCACACTCGCGGCGGTATGTGCGAAGAGGGCAAGGCCACCACAGACGCGCAGCGCGAGGACATCCGTGCAGCGCTGGAGGCCAACCCAGAGGTGGAGGAGGTCTTCTACGAGTCGAAGGCCGACGCGTTCGAGGAGTTCAAGCGCGTGTTCGCCGACTCACCGATCATCGGTTCCCGGACCGTCGACGAGATGCAGGACTCATTCCGGGTGAAGCTCAAGAACCCTGAGAACTACGCCGGCGTCGTCGCCGAGGCGAAGGGGATGCAGGGCGTGCAGAACGTGCAGGACCTGCACAAGGTGCTCGACCCGATGTTCAAATGGCTGGGCGCACTGAAGTGGGCCACCATCGGCATGAGCGTGCTGCTGTTGATAGCCGCCGCCCTGCAGATCGCCAACACGATTCGTATGGCAGCCTTCACGCGTCGCCGCGAGATCGGGATCATGCGCCTCGTCGGTGCGTCCAACTTCTACATCCTCCTGCCGTTCCTCCTGGAGAGCCTGATTGCAGGCCTGATCGGGGTTGTCGTCGCCAGCGCGACGTTGGCCGTCGGCTTCTTCCTCGTCATCGAGCGCAATGCGAAGGAGTCGATCCTCGCCCTGCCGTGGATCGACTGGGGGCATGTGTTCACCGCGATCGGCGCCATGGCACTGGTGGGCGTGGCGCTCTCGATCATCCCCACCCTGTTGGCAACCCGCAAGTACCTCCGGATCTAGCAACGACGCAAAGGAGCCTCCCGTGCAGCGGAATCTCGTTCGTGGCTTGGCAATTGCCCTGGCCCTCGCCACCTTCGTCGTCACCGGTGCGCCGGATGCGCGATCCGACGACCTCGACGATCGCCGCGCCAACCTCGACCGGGCGCTGGCCGCTGCGGATCACGCCATTGATGACGCGAGTGCCCAGGTCAACCTCGCGGTGACGGCGGCGAACGCGGCCAAGGAGGAACTCACCGGCGCGCAGGCGCGGCTGGCGAAGGCGGAGTCCGCAACGGCCGCCGCGAAGAAGCTGGCGGATCAGCGCAAGCAGGAGTTGGCGGCAGCCGAGCACAAGGTCCGGCAGGCCGAGGCGGATGTGGCTGCGGCACAGGCCGCCTACGATTCCACCGATGCCCGCATCAACGAAGAGATCACGGTCATCACGCAGCAGAGTGGCGCCCTGGTCGACCTCGCACTCCTGCTGACCGACATCGACATGTCGAAGCTCAACCAGCGGGCCCAACTGTCGGAGACACTGTTCACCGCCAGTGCCATCCAACTGGACGAGCTTCAGGCACGGCGTTTCACCCTGGATGCCGCCAAGGTGGCCGCAGACGGAGCGCGGGCGGATGCCGAGGCCGCCCGCCGTGCCGCCGATGATCAGTTGACCGTCGCCAGGGAAGCGGAGGCGGAGGCGGACAGGCTCCGTGATGAGGTCGCTGCCAAGGTCCGGGCACGCGATGCCGCACTGAACTCGGCGAGGGAGGAGCTGGCCCAGGAGGAGCAGAGGCAGGCCGCGCTGGAGGCGGAGTCCAAGGACGTCGACAGGCGCATCGCAGAGCGGGTTGCGGCGGCTGAGGCCAAGCGCGCCGCGGAGGAGGCTGCACGGAAGCAGCAGCAGGCCACGTCCCACGGCACGAGCGGGTCGTCGAACAACACGTCGGCCACATTCCTCCGCCCCGTGGACGGACCGATCACATCCCCGTACGGCATGCGTCTGCATCCCGTCCTCGGGTACTGGAAGCTCCATGACGGCACGGATTTCGGGGCATCGTGCGATACACCGATCCGGGCCGCGCAGGACGGCGTGGTCGCCGAGAAGTACTACAACAGCGGCTACGGCAACAGGCTGATGATCGATCACGGACGCTTCGACGGGAAATACGTCACGACCGGCTATAATCACGCCAGCCGGTACGTCGTCGGAATCGGGCAGAAGGTGTCCCGTGGTCAGGTCATCGGGTATGTCGGAAGCACTGGCTACTCCACAGGCTGTCACCTGCACCTGATGGTCTGGGAGAACGGCAGCGTGGTCGACCCCATGGCCAGGTGGTTCCGCTGACGTGGCATCATTGACGGATGCCCAGGGAGACCGGACGCAAGCTGATTGCGCAGAACAAGAAGGCGCGGCACGACTACCACATCGGTGACACGTTCGAGGCGGGCCTTGTGCTGATGGGCACGGAGGTCAAGAGCTTGCGCCTCGGGCGGGCGAGCCTTGCGGAGGCGTTCGCCACCATCGACGACGGTGAGGTCTGGCTGCGCAATGCCCACATCCCCGAGTACGAGTTCGGAACCTGGAAGAACCATGCCACGAGGCGCAGTCGCAAGCTGCTCCTGAACCGGCGGGAGATCAACAAGATCGCCAAGGAACTTGGGGAGTCCGGGAAGACCCTGGTTCCGCTGTCCATGTACTTCTCAGACGGGCATGCCAAGGTCGAGATTGCCGTCGCGACCGGCAAGAAGGACTGGGACAAGCGTCAGACGATCGCCAAGCGGGACGCGGACAGGGAGGCCCAGCGCGCCCTGGCGTCGCGGAATCGGCACCGACGCTGAGGCGCCGCTGCCGTCCCATCGGCTCCACTCAGCGTTGCAAGGCCACGAGGTCGCACACGAAGATGAGCGTCTCCCCGGGGGCGATCACGCCACCCGCGCCGCGGTCGCCGTAGGCCAGGTGCGGGGGAATCGTGAGCCGACGCCTGCCGCCGACCCTCATGCCGATCAGGCCTTGGTCCCAGCCCCGGATCACCTGACCGGTGCCGAGACGGAAGCGGAGGGGTCCCCGACCCCAGGAGCTGTCGAACTCGGCGCCCGTGCTGTGGGAGACGCCGACGTAGTGGACGTCGGCGACATCGCCGGGCGCCACCGCCTCGCCCTCCCCGACGGTGAGATCCTCGATGATGAGTTCCTGGGGTGCTGGCCCCTGCGGGACCTCCACTACCGGCTTGTTGGTCATGGGTGCCACCCTACCCGGCGCCCGCCGGCCGACACGCGGCCCAGGGGGCTCTCAGGGTTGGTCCCGGTGGTCAGGTGTTGATCGCGTGGCCACAATGGGGGAATGGACCAACCCGCGCAGCCCAACCTCATCACGGACCAGCAGCGCGAGCGTGCCGTCGACTACCTGCAGCAGGCGTATGCACAGGGGGCACTCGACGAGGTCACGTTCGACGAGCGGCTGTCGCAGGCCCTGACCGCAAGGACCCGTGGGGAACTGAATGTCTCACTGCGGGGGATCGCACGTGTGGCGGGCCCCTCGACAGCACTGGCGCCGGCACCGATCGCGCTTCCGGTGGTTCCGGACCGTGTGCAGAACGTCGGCGCCGGCCTCGTCCACCTCCTGGGGATCCCGACCGGGTTCATCGGGCCGGCGATCGTGAAGGCCCTTGCGCCACAGGGGTCCCGGCTCTGGTGGGAGGCCGGCCGCGCCATGTCGTGGCAGATCACATCACTGCTGATCGCCGTGGTGGTCATCGCGGGGTCCCTGCTGCTCGGTCTGGAACTACCGATACTGCTCGGTTGGCTGGCATGGCTCGCCACCTCCGCCGTGTTCGCCGTCCGCGCCTTCAACGGTCAGGACAGCTCCGGCGCGTTCGGGCGGGCACTGCCGTTTCGGCCGAGGATCGAGCGCTGATAGACTCGCATTCGTACAACTGCACAGGGGGTGACTGGTTTCGACTCGGGACGGTAGTCCCAGGAGAAGCGGGCCGAGGATCCATGCTCATCTCGTCAAACGATGCATGGGAACCAATAAGTGCCAACAACAACCGCACTGA
>JBDHZH010000018.1:0-40676 GCA_039811745.1 Arachnia sp. | reverse complement strand
GGCGGGATGAGATGGTGCCACTACATCTGGTGCGTGTACTGGATGTCCATATCCAGATGTAGGGGTGCCAGATCGCCCGATCCGGGGCGCCGCAGCCAGGACATGATTGATCAGTGTTTCCCTAGCCGCGGGCGGCCCTGAGGTCGCGGCGGAGTTCGTTGGGCAGGGAGAATCTCAGGCTCTCCTCCGTCAGGCGCTCCTCCACCGCGGGCGGGAAGCCGAGTCCTGCCAGGTGTTCGAGCACCTGGTCGACCAGCCTTTCCGGCACCGAGGCTCCGCTGGTGACACCGACCGTGCTGACCCCGTCCAGCCAGACGGGGTCGATCTCGGTCGCGTAGTCCACGAGGTGCGCCGCCCCGGCGCCGGCCTCCAGCGCGACGTCGACCAGCCGCCTTGAGTTGGACGAGTTCCTGGAGCCGACGACGATCATGAGGTCCACTCTGGGCGCGATCTGCTTCACGGCCCACTGGCGGTTGGAGGTGGCGTAGCAGATGTCGTCGGAGGGCGGATCCACCAGCAGCGGGAACCGCTCCCGCAACGCCGCCACCGTGGCCATCGTCTCGTCGACGCTCAGGGTGGTCTGGCTCAGCCAGGCGACCGGGCGGTCGGACGGCAGGTCCAGGGCTGCGACATCGGCGGGCTCCTCGATCAGGAGGGTACGTTCCGGCGCCTCCCCCATGGTGCCCTCCACCTCCTCGTGGCCAGCATGCCCGATCAGGACGATGGGCAGGTCCAGGGCGTCGAACCTCCTGGCCTCTCGGTGGACCTTCGTGACCAGCGGGCAGGTGGCGTCGATCACCTTCAGCTCGCGCCGGGCGGCCTCATCATGGACGGCGGGTGAGACCCCGTGCGCCGAGAACACCACGCGCGCACCCGCGGGCACATCGTCGAGTTCGTCGACGAAAATGGCGCCGCGCGCCTCGAGGGTGGCCACCACGTCGACGTTGTGGACGATCTGCTTGCGCACGTAGACGGGCGCCCCGTAGAGGTCGAGGGCCTTCTGGACCGTGACGACGGCCCGGTCGACGCCGGCGCAGTACCCGCGCGGGGCGGCGAGGATGACCTTCTTCTCCGGCTCTGCCATTGCGCCAGTCTAGGCGAACCGTTCCGGAGGACTCAGGCCACGAGACCGGGCACCAGGATGGCGATCAGGGTCAAGGTGGAGACGAACTCCCAGAAGCCGACGGTCTTGGCCGAGACGTTTCGTCCCCGCATCGGGCCGAGGGCGGCGACGAGCCCGGCGCGCAGCGCCATCGCCAGGAAGAACGCCGCCACCCAGATTGCGGGCAGGGGCGCGGGGATCGCCATCGCGAGTGCCGCACAGGCCAGGTGCCAGGCAACCGAAGCCACCACGTACGAGAGTTTGCCCCGCTCCCGGATGAGCGTCTTCACATACAGGACGGTGCCGAAGAAGTACCCGAAGCAGACCGCGGAGACCACGGCCAGCGTCGGCATGCCCCCTGGTGCCCACAGGGCCACGCTGCCCATCACCACCGGGATGAGGGTCGCCGCCAGGATCGTCACGAAGCCGGAGACCAGTTCGCGCTCCCTGCGCGCATACGACGTCCAGAGCGCATACCCGGTGAGGGGTGCGAAGACCAGCACCCAGGACCACCATCCGGGCCGCAGCGCCAGCACCCAGACCCCGAGCACGCCGGCGACTGCGCCGTAGGTGGCCATCGCCTGGACGTAGCGGCGCTTGAAGTGCGACTTCAGCCACAGTGAGGTGGCGAAGAAGCAGAAGTACCCCACCATCCAGAAGGCGAACAGGAGGACGTGGACGAGCGCGAGACGCCCCGCGCCGATCGCCCAGGACAGGCCGAGCAGCCAGGGAACGATTGTGAACGCCCAGGCGCCGTGCTGGTTCGGGATCCACCCCTTCGACGGGCCTCCGCTGCGGGCCCTCGTTGCTTGGGGACGGCTGGCCTGATGCATGTCCTCATCCTAACGGCCTGTCGGAGGGGGTCGATAGGGTGGCCCCATGGCACTGCCGAACTCCGCCGAGGCACCTCAGCCGCTCCGCGCCGTCATGGGCGCCGTGGCCGATTGGGTCGGTCGGCTCGGCGCCATCTGGGTGGATGCGCAGGTCATCGAGATCAAGCGCCGCGCGGGCGCCACGCAGTTCCTGACGTTCCGCGACCGCTCGGCGGAGGTCTCGGCCGCGATCACGTGCTCCGCCCTGGTGCTCGACTCCGCCGGCCCGATCCCGGAGGGGTCCCGCGTGACCGCCCTGATCAAGCCTCGCGTCTGGGAGCCCGCCGGCAGGCTGTCGTTCGAGTGCCTGGAACTCCGGGTCGCCGGGGAGGGCAGGCTCCTCGCCCAACTGGAGCAGCTCAAACGCAAGCTGCAGGCCGAGGGCCTCTTCGAGGCCTACCGCAAGAAGCGGCTGCCCTTCATACCGCGCCGCATCGGGCTCATCACGGGCAAGGACTCCGACGCCGAGCGAGACGTCCTCCGCAACGTCGAGCGCCGCTGGCCGGCGACGTTCACCGTCGCGCATGCGCTCGTGCAGGGGCCGAGGTCGGCGGAGTCCGTGATGTTGGCGTTGCAGCGTTTGGACGCCGATCCCCAGGTGGACGTCATCGTCATCGCCCGGGGCGGCGGCAGCCTGGAGGACCTGCTCTCCTTCTCCGACGAAGGCCTCGTCCGCGCGGTCGCGGCGGCACGGACGCCGGTCGTGTCCGCAATCGGCCACGAGCAGGACACTCCCCTGCTCGACTTCGTCGCCGACGTCCGCGCCTCCACACCAACCGACGCCGCCAAGCTCGTGGTGCCGGAGTTCGCACAGGAGTTGGCGCTGGTTGCCGAGGCGCGCAGCCGGCTCGACGGCGCCATCCGCGGCCGGCTCGACATCGAGGGAAGATGGCTGGCGGACGTGCGCTCCCGGCCCGCCCTCCGTGACCCGATGGCCGCGTTCGCGGCCCATCACGACCGCCTGGAACTGCTTCGCCACCGCATGGGTGCCGCCGTGGTGCAGCGGTTGCGAGACGAGGAGTCGGACCTCCGGGCCATGCTCGGGAGCATCCGTGCCATGTCACCCAAGGCCACCCTGGAGCGGGGTTATGCGGTTCTCGTCGACGCACGGCAGCACTCCGTCTCCTCGGTGGAGGACACGACGGCCGGCGCCCGGGTCACCGCATACCTGGCCGACGGCAGGCTGGAGCTGGACGTCGCGGGCGTCCTGCGGAAGGAGCATCATGTCTGAGGAACCGACCTATGAGGCGGCACGCGCCGAACTCGTCGAGGTGGTGCGGCAACTGGAGACCGGCGGGGCGCCGCTCGCCGAATCCATGGCGTTGTGGCGGCGCGGCGAGGCACTGGCGGCCATCTGTCAGGGGCACCTTGATGCCGCCCGCCGTCTGGTCGAGGAGTCCCGGAAGGCGCCATCCACTGGCGCCTCAGCCAGTGGTGAGTGATCCCGCGAACACCTCGAGCTGCTCGAAGCCCGTGTCCCCGGTGACCACGGCCACCATGTCACCCTCGCGCCAGACCAGGCTGCGCGTCCGGTCGTCCTTCGACGTCCAGCGTTCCCAGCTCCGCCCCTGGAGCACAGCGTCGTCACCGTCGCGGTACCCGTCGCGCGTGACCTGTCTCAGGAACCCCTCGACACCACGGTCGCGCTGCTGCACCGCGACGTAGACGCCGTTGGGGGCCATGTAGCCGAGCTGCCAGGAGTTCCCGACCGCCGGCTTGGAGTCGATCCACGCGTCGCCGTCCATCGCCCACGCAACCCTCACCGGCACCCAGTCTGCGGGAAGGTTCACGGCCCGGAGGATCGGGTACGTGGACTGCTGCTCGGCCGTCGCCAGGACGGGTGCGACGTCGACGGCCTCCACCTCAGGTTCGGGATCGGAGGTGAACCACCAGGCAATGAGGGCTATCGGCACCAGCAGGACGAGCATCGAGATCGTCATGTCCCGCGCTGTCGACCTCGGGTTCCTGCCAGCCATGGGCCCCATGGTGACACGCCGTCGCGGGTGCGGCCAACTCCATAGCCGTCACACCACGGAGAAGACCGCCAGCCAGATCGCGATCGTGTGACAGATCGCGGCGAGGACGGTGCAGGCGTGGAACACCTCGTGGAAACCGAACCACCTGGGGCTCAACCGGGGGCGCTTCGTCGCGTAGGCGACGGCACCGACCGAGTAGAGCACGCCCCCCGCGATCAGCAGGATGACGACTGCCGGGCCACCGGACGCCCAGAACTGGCCGAGCCAGCCGACGGCCACCCACCCCATGCCGATGTACATGAGTGTGTAGAGCCAGCGGGGTGCCCCCAGCCAGAGCGTGCGGAACAGCACGCCGAGCACGGCGATGGTCCAGACGACCGTCAAGAGCGTCACACGGCTCGCGCCGTCGAGCAGCACCAGCGACAGGGGCGTGTAGGTGCCCGCGATGAAGATGAAGATGTTGGAGTGGTCGATCCGCCTGAACGTGGCGAGGACGGCGGGACTCCAGTTCCCGCGGTGGTAGGCGGCGCTGGTGCCGAACAACTGGACCGCCGCAAGCGTGAACACCGCGCACCCGATGCGGCCGAGTTGCGTGGGTGCGAGTGCCGTCAGGAACACGCCGGTCACAAGCATGAGCGGAGCGAACCCGAGGTGCAGCCAGCCGCGCAGCAGCGGCTTGACCGGTGCCGGATCTGCGATCGACGTCGTCGTCGGTGTGACGTCCTTCATGAGCGTGGCCTCCATGTGCCCTCCCAGCATAGTTACGGTTGCGTAGGTTACGCTACCGTAGGTATTGGCTGATTCCAAGCCTCGCACCATCTGGTCCACCGGAATCCACGGGAGGACCACGCAGGATCGCTACGCTTGCCACATGCCGTTCCTGCGCCGTCTCGTGGATCGGTTCTGGCCGCCGAGATGGCTGTATGCCACCTACGTCTCGCAGTTGCTGAAGGACATCGACCGTGACAGCCTGCCGCGCCACGTGGCCGTGCTCGCCGACGGAAACCGCCGCTGGGCCAGGCTGAACACACCCGGCCAACCGCTGGTGGTGGGCTACCGGGCGGGTGCGGACAAGCTCGAGCAGTTCGTCCGGTGGTGCGACGAGGTGGGGATCCCCGTCATCACGCTCTGGGTACTCAGCACCGACAACCTCGACCGTGCCTCCGAGGAGGAACTCACCCCCCTCCTCGGCGTCATCCAGGACCTCGTCGCCAGCCTCGCAGCCACCCGCAGGTGGCGGGTGCAGGCCGTCGGGGCCCTCGATCTCCTGCCGGAGGAGTCGGCGGCGTCGTTGCGTGCCTCCGCCGACTCCACCAAGGGCATCGAGGGCATGCACGTCAACGTGGCCGTCTCCTACGGCGGGCGGCACGAGCTCAGGGACGCCGTTCGCTCCCTGTTGGCCGAGCGGGCCGCCGAGGGCGCCTCGTTGGCCGAGGTCGCCGAGGAACTGGACATCGACGCCATCTCCGAGCACCTGTACACGAAGGGCCAACCCGACCCGGACCTGATCATCCGCACCTCCGGCGAGCAGCGCCTCAGCGGTTTCCTGCTGTGGCAGTCCGCCCACAGCGAGTTCTACTTCTGCGAGGCGCTGTGGCCCGACTTCCGCAAGGTCGACTTCGTGCGGGCTCTGCGCAGCTACAGCCAGCGGGAGCGCCGATTCGGCCGGTGACCGGCAAATCACAGCCTTGTGATTCGGTTCGGCGATTCACCCGGATTCGGGTGCCACGTCCGGCTAGATTGCAGCCATGGAGACCCGCTCCATCGCCGATCCACCGGTCACCTGACCCCGACTGCCGGGGCGGGCCGGGCGGCTCCCCCGCGAAGGGAGCACCCGTGCTCAACGCAACAGACCGCACCGCATCCGATCGCACATCCCTCGCGGACGACGAGGCCGCCCAGCGGCTCCGCACCTATGTCATCGACACATCCGTCCTCCTCAGCGATCCCCGCGCGCTGCTGCGATTCGCCGAGCACAACGTCGTGCTCCCGATCGTCGTCATCACGGAACTGGAGGCGAAGCGCCACCATCCCGAGCTCGGCTACTTCGCGCGCTCCGCACTCCGCCTGCTCGACGACCTGCGCGTCCAGCACGGCCGCCTCGACGTGCCGATGCAGACCAACGACGACGGCGGGACCCTGCAGGTGGAGCTCAACCACACCAGCCCCGACGCGCTGCCGTCGGGATTCCGCCTCGGCGACAACGACACCCGGATCCTCGCCGTCGCCCTCAACTACGCCAACGAGGGGCACGACGTCGTGCTGGTCTCCAAGGACCTCCCGCTGCGCGTCAAGGCCGCGGCAGTCGGCCTCGCCGCCGAGGAGTACCGCAACGAGTTGACGGTGGACACCGGATACACGGGCATGCAGGCGCTGGACGTCACCTCCGATGAGGTCGCAGCCCTCTACGAGCACGGAACACTCGACCTGCACTGCAGCGACGAGGTGCCGGTGAACTGCGGGCTCATCCTGCACGCCCCCGGCTCCAGCGCCCTTGCCCGCAGGCATCCGACCGGCGAGATCCGGCTGGTCAAGGCCGACCGCGAGGCCTTCGGCGTGCGGGGCCGCTCGGCCGAGCAGCGAGTCGCACTCGACCTGCTGCTCGACGACGACATCGGCATCGTCTCCCTCGGCGGCCGCGCCGGCACCGGGAAGTCCGCGCTCGCGCTCTGCGCAGGTCTGGAGGCGGTTCTGGAGCAGCGGAAGTTCGCCAAGGTGATGGTGTTCCGGCCCCTGTATGCCGTCGGCGGCCAGGAACTCGGCTACCTGCCCGGAACGGCCGACGAGAAGATGCAGCCCTGGGGGCAGGCCGTCTTCGACACCCTCTCCGCGGTGACGAACAAGTACGTCATCGACGAGATCCTCGCCCGCGACCTCATCGAGGTGCTGCCGCTCACCCACATCCGCGGCCGCTCCCTGCACGACGCGTTCATCATCGTCGACGAGGCCCAGTCGCTGGAACGCAACGTACTGCTCACCGTCTTGTCCAGGGTGGGCCAGAACTCGCGCGTCGTCCTCACCCACGACGTCGCACAGCGCGACAACCTGCGCGTCGGCCGCCACGACGGCGTCGTCGCGGTGGTGGAGAAGCTGAAGGGCAACCCGCTGTTCGCGCACGTCACCCTGACGCGCTCCGAGCGCTCCCCCATCGCCGCCCTGGTGACCGACCTGCTCGGCGACGGCGAGATCGGGTGAACCTCACACGCGGTGCCAGAGGGGGTTCTTCAGTTCGTTGTAGTCGGTGACCGGCTCGAAGCAGACCGTGCCGCGGCAGACGTAGGCGGCGGGGGTCTCGCGGCCGTCCAGCAGCGTCCCGAAACCGGGGGTGCCGGGGGTTGCGCGCAGGATGACGGACCCGGCAGGTGCCATCCGCCAGGCGGCGCGTACGAGTTCGTCGAACGGATCGTTGGTCGTGATCACGACGGTTCCCCGCTTCAGGCCCCGGCGGGCCTCGTCGGAGACCATCAGGTCCGCAAGGGCCGACCCCGCGAACCGCGGCGAGTTGGCGACGGCCTGCCAGGTGGTCCGGGCTGCGGCGTCGGCGCGTTCCCGGAGATCGTCGCGCTCGGTCAGCGCGCCCACACTGCGCAGCGCGGCCACCATCGCGGACGTCCCGCCCGGGGAGACGTGATCGGTCAGGGAACGCGGCCGGTCGAACAGGCCGACGTCGGCGCCGTCGAAGAAGCCGCCGTCCGGCGCGCCGAACAGCAGCAGGGCCCGGTCGACCAAGGCCTCGGCCAGCCGAAGCCAGGCCGCGTCTCCGGTGATGCCTGCAAGCAGGGCGAACGCGTCGGCGACCGAGCCGTAGTCCTCGGCCCCACCGAGCGACTCGTTGGCGACGCCGTCGAGTGAACTGCGCCGCAGATCGCCGTCGACTATGTGGACGTCGGCCAGGTGGCGGGCCGCACCCAGCGCCAGCTCCAGCCACCCGGGCTCGTCGAAGACCATGGCGGCGGTGGCCAGGGAGCTGATCGCCTGGCCGTTCCAGCCGGCCACGACCAGGCGGTCGGTCGCGGGGCGGAAGCGGGTGCCACGGTCCGCGAGCAGCCGGGCGCGGACGTCGTCTAGTCTGGCGAAGTCGGGGCGGCCGCGCAGCTGCAGCGTGGACAGGCCGTCCTCGAAGGTGCCGCCCCTTGTGACGTGGAACACCTCCGTGGCCCAGTCCGCGTCCTCTGCCCCCAGCACGTCGGCCATGACCTCCGGGTTCCACAGATAGAAGATTCCCTCGAAGACTGCGCCGCGGATGTCGCAGGAGTCGGCGTCCAGGGCAGCCGCGAACGGACCGCCCTCCGTCCGCATCTCCCGCTCCAGCCAGCCGACGATGCCGTAGACGGTGTGCTCGAACAGGGCCCTGAGGCCGGCGTCGTGGTCGGCGGTGCGACGCCAGGCGCGCACGTAGGTGCCGAGCAGCATGGCGTTGTCGTCGAGCATCTTCTCGAAGTGCGGCACCACCCAGCCGGCGTCGACGCTGTAGCGGTGGAAACCGCCGCCGACCTGGTCGCAGATGCCGCCGCGTGCCATCGCCTCCAGGCTGCGCTGGGCCAGTTCCAGCGTCCGGGGGTCGCCCTTGACCAACAGCGCGTCGAGCACGGTGGCCATGGGGAACTTCGGGGCGGTGCCGAAGCCGCCGTGGATCAGGTCGAACTGCGCCTCGATGGCGTCCACTGCCGCCCTCAGGTCGGGTGCGGCATCGGGCGTCGCCAACTCGGCCGGGGTGGACAACTCGGCGACGATCGCATCCGCAGAGCCCAGCACCTCGTCGCGACGGTCACGCCAGGCGTCGCTCATCGCCTCCAGCACCTGGCGGAACGACGGCATGCCGTCGCGCGGGGTGGGCGGGAAGTAGGTGCCGGTGAAGAACGGCTTGCCCTCCGGGGTGAGGAAGGCGGTCATGGGCCAGCCGCCCGACCCGTTGTTCAGTGCCTGCGTGGCGGCCATGTAGACGGCGTCGACATCGGGGTGCTGCTGGCGGTCCACCTTGATGGCGACGAAATGCTCGTTCAGGTAGGCGGCGATGGCGGCGTCCTCGAACGACTCGTGGCTCATGACGTGGCACCAGTGGCAGGAGGCGTAGCCCACGGACAGCATGATGGGCCGGTCGGTCTCCGCCGCGTGCGCGAGCGCCTCCGGCCCCCACTGCCACCAGTCGATGGCCTGGTGGGCGTGCTGCAGAAGGTAGTCGCTGGTGGCGTCGGCGAGGCGGTTGACCATGACGAGAAGGCTATCGCGGGCCAACCCCTCCCCCGGAATCCGGCCGGGTGCGGGGAGGGATCAGATGATGAACTCCGGCTCAAGGGGTTCGGCGCGCAGGCCCTTGAACAGGTCGTCCTCCGGGATCATCGTCGGCACCTTCGAGACGACCAGTTGGTAGTCCTCGGTGGGCCAGCCCGCCTGCTGGATCGCCAGCGGCACCGCGAACCAGGGACCGTCCGGATCGATCTGGGTGGCGTGCGCCAGCAACGCCTTGTTCCTCACCCCGAAGTACTCGGCGCAGGGGACGAACGTCGTGAGCCTGCCGTCCGCGAACGGGTCCTCGTCGGTGTGGGCCGCGGGCAGGTTGGCGATGAGACCCTGCTCGTGCATCAGCTTCTCCAGCGCCGCGAATCGCTTGCGGTGGAAGCTCATGTGGTAATAGAGCTTGGCCGCCTGCCATGCCGTGCCGTGTTCGGGCCATTGCGACGGATCGGCAGCGGCCCGGAACGCCTCGACGGTGATGTTGTGGCACTGCACGTGGTCCGGGTGCGGGTAGCCGCCGTGCTCGTCGTAGGTGGTGACGACGTGGGGCCGGAACCGGCGCATCACCTCGACCAGCCGTCCCGCGGCGACCTTCGGGTCCTGCAGGGCGAAGCAGCCCTCCGGCAACGGCGGCAGCGGATCCCCCTCCGGCAGGCCGGAGTCGACGAACCCCAGCCACACCTGCTCGACCCCGAGGATCTCCCTGGCTGCAGCCATCTCCGCCCGCCGGATCTCGGGGAGGTTGCGCAGCACCTCGGGGTCGCCCGCGAGCTTCGGGTTCAGCACGTCACCACGCTCACCGCCCGTGCAGGTGACGACGAGCACCTCCACGCCCTCGGCCACGTACTTGGCGGTGGTCGCCGCGCCCTTGCTCGACTCGTCGTCGGGGTGCGCATGGACGTGCATCAGTCGCAACTGCACGGGCTGCTGGGCACTCATGGGCACCATCATGGCGGGCGGCTCCGAGGGCCGCCACCCCGCCCGCCATGCGGCGGCCACCGGTCCGGGCACAATGGGGGCGTGGCCAAGTACGAACCGACCGCCGAAGACCGCGCCCGCATCGCCGCGCGCTACCCGAAGCGCACACTCCAGGACGCCCTGATCGGCATCGGCGGGGCGGCTGCGCTGCTCGTGGCCGTGGTGCTCGTGGCCGTCTCCGGGCTGATGCACTCGAACCCGCCCGTGGCCGCCGGCGTGCGTGCCTTCGACGCATCCGTGGAGCAGACGACGGTGGACATCACGGTGCAGCGCTCCGACCCCTCCCAGAAGGTGACCTGTTTTCTGTATGCCCAGGCGGCCAACCACGAACGCGTCGGGGAGATGGACGTGGAGGTCGGCCCCGGCACCGAGAAGCTCACCCTGATCCACGTCACGGTCAAGACGGTCAGGGAGGCCACCTCCGTCACCCTCGAGAACTGCCGGATCGTCGAGTGATTGGATAGGCTGGCGGAATGTCCGAGAACACCAACGACGTCGTCTGGCTGACCAGGGAGGCCCACGACATGCTCGAGGCCGAGCTCGATGCCCTGAAGACCAAGGGACGCCCGGAGGTCACCGCACGCATCGCGGCGGCCCGCTCAGAGGGGGACCTGAGCGAGAACGGCGGCTACCACGCCGCCAAGGAGGAGCAGGGCCACATGGAGGGCCGCATCCGCCAGCTCGAACACATCCTTCGCACCGCTCATGTGGGGGAACCCGAGGGCGATCCGGATGAGGCAGTCCCGGGAAAGGTGGTCACCGTCGCCTTCGATGGTGACCCAGACGACACCGACACCTTCCTGCTGGGGTCGCGCGAGGTGCTGGGTGCCGGCGGCTCGGTCACCAATGTCGTGTCCCCCCAGTCCCCGCTCGGCGCTGCGGTGAACGGCCACCGCGTCGGCGACGCCGTCTCCTACCTGACGCCTGCCGGCAAGACCATCAACGTCACCATCACAGAGGTCCAGGTGGGCTGACCCCCGAGTTCATCGCAGCGGCCCGGCCCCGTGGGGGCCGGGCCGCCTCCATGCCCGGCTTCCGTGTCAGAGGTTGGCCAGGAGTTGGGCCGCGACCTCGCTGCTCAGCTCGCCCGCCGCCACCCGAGCCAGGATCTGCTCCTGGGGGGTGCCGTATTCGCCCTGCCTCACGCCGCCCTGCTTCACGCCCACGGGCTCCTCCCCCGCCGGCTCCGACTCCGATTCGTCCTCTGCTCCCGGATCGGCTGTCGGCTGGAAGCCGAGTTTGGCGATGACGGCGTCGAACCGGGCCCGCGCCGTCGGGTAGGAGACGCCGAGGTGTTTCTCCACCTCCCGCAGGTTGCCACGCGATGTCAGGAAGACGCGGAGGATGTCGCCGTCCGCGTCGTCGAGTGCGCAGTAGCGGCAGCTGGCGAACTCGCCCGCAAGTTCGGTGCCGCACTTGAGGCATCCCTTGCGCGTGATGATCAACTCGTCGCCGCACACGGGGCAGTCGGCGGGTGCGTGGTACAGGTGCTTCGCCATGTCACTCACCCTCGACCTTCACCGTCGCCATGCCCATCACAACCCCGATGTCGATCCTCGCCGACCCGTTGCCGACGACGAACTCGTCCACGCCCTCTCCGTCGCCGGGCCAGTTGATGCGGCCGAGCTTCGCCTCGCCGCGGATCGTCACGTTCGCGCCGGCGGTCAGGACCAACGTCAGGCTCCCGGACTCGACGCGCAGCTTGGACCTGCCGGTGTTGATCGGCCCCTCGACCGTGACCGCGCCCGCCTGCATCAGCAGGTCGGACACCTCATTGACGCCCTCCAGGCTGCACGCGACCCCGGTCACCCGGATCCGGCCCAGCCTCGGCACACCTGTGGTTCGAAGGCCACCGGTGGTGAGTTCGACGTCCACGGCGAGCCTGGGGTTGACCGTGACGAGCAGTTCCTTGCCCAGCCCGATGTCACGAAGGTCGTCGAGGCTTCGTGGTGGGCGGATCAGGGAGAAGCCGCTGAAGCTGGGGCCGAAGTCGCCGGTGCTGCTGATCTCCATGACGGTGCCGTTGCGGCGCAGCACGTGGGGGCCCTCGACGGTGAGCGTCGAGATGGATGGGTCCGCCACCACCTTGACCCTGCGACCCACCGCCGTGATCGACACACGCGTCAGGCCGCCGGTGCGGGGCTGGTCCGAGCCCTGCTGTGACGACGGCTCCTCCGCGGACTTCTGCTTGCGCTTGAGGTCCTCAATCCGGAGGTTGGCCTCGGCGGCGTCGATGCGCCCTGCGGCCAGGTCGTCCAGGATCGGACCAAGATCTGGGTTGCTCATGCAGCAATGGTAAGTCGCCTTTTCCATTCCTTGAAGGCTTCTTCAAGCTATTTGACCCCTGAATGACCCTGAACGGTTGTGGCAGAGTTTGCGGCATGGCGAAACCCCTGGCAGAACTGGTAGCGCCCGACTGGGCGACGGCGCTGTCGCCAGTGGCGTGCGACATCGCCCGCATGGGCGACTTCCTCCGGGCGGAGCTGGCGGCCGGCCGAGGCTACCTCCCGGCCGGCAACGACGTCCTGCGCGCCTTCAGCAGGCCGCTCGCCGACGTGCGGGTGCTGGTCATCGGGCAGGACCCCTACCCGACACCGGGTCACCCCGTCGGGCTCAGCTTCTCCGTCGCCCGCGACGTCCGGCCACTGCCCCGGAGCCTCATCAACATCTACACCGAACTGCAATCCGATCTCGGGATCCCCCCGGCGCCGCACGGGGACCTCGGCGCCTGGTTCGATCAGGGGGTCCTGCTCCTGAACAGGGTCCTGACCGTCCGGCCCGGGGCCCCGGCGTCGCATCGTGGCAAGGGCTGGGAGGAGGTCACGTCGGCGGCCGTCCGCGCCCTGGCCGCGAGGGGCGGCCCACTGGTCGCGATCCTCTGGGGCCGTGACGCCCAGTCCGCCCTGTCGCTGCTGGGCGACGTGCCCGCCATCTGCAGCGCCCACCCCTCGCCGCTCTCGGCCAGGAACGGCTTCTTCGGCTCCAGGCCGTTCAGCCGCGCCAACGCCGAACTCGTCGGACAGGGCGGGCGACCCATCGACTGGCGCCTGTCCTGACAACTCCTGCCAGACGTTCCTCCACTGCGCGCACCGCGCACCCGACATAGGCTGGACGCATGGAGATCGACGTCATGGGCTGGATCCGCAACCACGTGAAGCCGCAACTGGTGAGCGAGGACCAGGCACTTCCCGGGCGGGAGGTTCCCGTGCTGTTTCCCATGCCGGTGCATGAGGTCTTCGGGCTCCCGCTCGACGAGGTGCCGGACGGCTGTGCGGTCGCCTACTTCGGGCTCGGCTGCTACTGGGGCGCGGAGAAGGTGTTCTGGAACACCGACGGCGTGGTGAACACCGCCGTCGGTTTCATGGGCGGCTACACGCCGAACCCGACGTACAAGGAGACCTGCACCGGTTCGACGGGCCACGCGGAGACGGTCCGCGTGGTGTTCGATCCGAGCCGCGTCAGCTTCGGGCAACTCGTGCAGGTGTTCTTCGAGCACCATGATCCGACCACGGCCAACAGGCAGGGCAACGACGTCGGCACGCAGTACCGTTCGGCGATCTTCCCCACCAACGACGCGCAGGCAACCGCGGCCACTCGCATCAGGGATGCGTACCAGCAGAGCCTGCACGACGCGGGGCTCGGCGAGATCACCACGGAGATCACCCCGGGCAAGCTCTTCTTCTACGCCGAACGCGAGCACCAGCAGTACCTCCACAAGAACCCTGACGGCTACGACTGCCACGTCCGCACCGGCGTCGCCTGCCCCATCCCCTGAGGGCGGCCGGGGCCTACTCGTACTCCTCGAACAGGACGGGGCCGGGGCGAATACCCTCCAACCAGGTCCTGGTGACCCTGACGTGGTTCATCGCCAGGAAACGCGCGACCTCGGGATCGCGGCGCCCGATGGCCATCGCAATCTCGCGATGGGCGGCGTCGCTGACGGCCTTCAGGTCATGATGGTCGACCGACTCGAAGATGCGGTAGTCGCGCCCGCGGCGCCGGGTGGCCTCCAGAAGGGCTGCAATCATCTCATCCCCGGCCGCATTGATGATGGCGCTGTGGAACTGCGCATCCAGTCGCTGGGCAAGATCGGACGGCTCGGTCGCTGCCAGTTCCTCGGCCAGTTCGAGCAGATGCACTCGCTCGGTATCGGTCATGCGAGCAGCCGCCTGCGCCGCCACATGCCCCTCGAGCACCTCACGCAACGAGAACAGCTGGAGGAAACGCTCCAGCGGGAGCAGGGGGATGACCATGTTCAGCCCCGACATGATCTGCGTCGCCGACATGTCCGA
Organism: Arachnia sp.; assembly: GCA_039811745.1. Taxonomy (GTDB): domain Bacteria; phylum Actinomycetota; class Actinomycetes; order Propionibacteriales; family Propionibacteriaceae; genus Arachnia. The sequence goes on along the minus strand of JBDHZH010000018.1, from coordinate 26,221 downwards.
CACCGCGACGCTGCTGCCGCGTCGCTGCGTGAGCGCGCCCGCCACGGTCAGCATGCGCTGCGCCTCTCTCAGCGAACTTCGCGAGACGCCGAAGCGTTCACACAACTCCGCCTCGCTCGGCAGAGGTTCCCCCGCACCCACCTCCCCCCTGGCGATCATCCTGCAGATTCCGCGTCGAGCCGTCTCAACGGCACTGAGGGCACCCTTCGATTCCATGCCTTGATCTTCCCCCATCACAGCTTGGTAACGATTGTCCGACAACCACTAGCGAACCTACCCTGAAACAGCTAGTGTTCGTTGCATCTTCATGTGATTGTCAGACAGCAAGGAGGCTGGATGTCGCACCGTGACCTCAAGCCGTGGCTGGAGCCGGCTCTGCGATGGTCCCTTGACTCGCGCGTGCGCCACCTGAACCACGGTTCGTTCGGCGCGGTCCCGGTCGCGGTCCAGGAGGAGCAGGCGAGACTACGTCGGTTGACGGAGTGGAACCCCGTGCGCTGGTTCGCAACCCTGCACGAACGGATCGCCGATGCACGTGAGGAGATGGCCGACATCCTCGGTGTCGAACGCGACACGTTGGCCTTCGTCTACAACGCGTCCGCCGGCGCTTCCGTCGTCTACGAGGCACTGCTCGACCGGGGCCCCATCGACGTCATGGTCACCGACCACGGCTATGGCGCCATCACGATGGGCGCGGAACGTCTGGCCCGTCGGTCGGGAGGCACCTCGGTCACCGTCCCGATCCCCCTGGCGGCCGGCCCGGACGACGTGCTCGAACGCCTGGTGGCAGCCATGGAATCGCACCGGCCCGGCCTGCTCGTCGTCGACCAGGTGACCTCCGCCACCGCCCGGGCATTCCCCGTCGACGAGATCTGCCGCGCCGCACGGGAGCGAGGCATCCTCACGCTGGTCGACGGCGCGCACGCACCCGGCGTCCTGTCGGACCCAGTGTGCCGCGAGGCCGACTACTGGCTGGGCAACCTGCACAAGTTCGCGTGCTCGCCGCGCGGCGCGGCGGTCCTGGTCGCCCGGGACGGCGGGCAGAACCTGTTCCCGCTGATCGACTCCTGGGGTGCAACCGAAGCCTTCCCCACCCGCTTCGACCACAACGGGACGATGGACATGACCGCCTGGCTCACCGCGCCCTTCGCCTGGCGCCACGTCGAGGAGTCCTTCGGCTGGGCGAACGTCCGCGAGCACTCCCGGCGCGTGCTCGACGCCGGCACCTCGGTGATCGCCGAAGCACTCGAAGGCCTCGCCACGGACCCGCTCCCCGACGTCGGTCAGCCGGTCGGCCCGATGAGGCTCCTCGGCCTGCCCGATGGGCTCGGCGCCACCCGGCTGGAGGCCGACGCCCTGCGGGTGCCGTTCTCCGACCAGACCGGAACCGCGGTGTCGTTCACCAGCTTCGCCGGACGCGGCTTCCTGCGTCTGTCGGCACACGCCTACAACAGCGTGCACGACTACACCTATCTCGCCACGGTGGGAATCCCCCTGCTCCACCAGTGGTCGACCTCACGGGTCAGGGGAACACAAGCGTCATGACGACAAGCAACAATCAAGGAGGATCGATGCGCAACAAGTTCATCGGCGCCGCTGCGGCGGTGTCCGCACTGGCACTCGCACTCACCGGCTGCGGTGGCGGCAGCCAAGGCGGTGGCGGGGCGAGCGGAGGCGAGGTGACGCTCCAGATGGTGGAGAGCCTCACCAACCCGGCACGCACGGAGGTGATCAAGGGCCTGCTGAAGGACTTCGAGACGGCCAATCCGGGCATCAAGGTTCAGCTCGTCTCGCCCCCGAGCGAGCAGGCGGACCAGAAGCTCCAGCAGATGCTTCAGTCGGGCTCGGGCGTCGACGTCCTGGAGGTCCGCGACCTCACCGTCGGCCCGTTCAGCAACAACAAGTGGCTCTACGACATGGGCCCGGACCTCAAGGGCTGGGATGGCCTCGACAAGCTGACCGACCAGGCGAAGAACGTCGCGGTCAACGCCGACGGCAAGTCCTGGTTCGTGCCCTACGGCTTCTACGGTCTCAGCCTCTTCTACCGCACCGACCTGGTGAAGGAGGCCGGCTTCGACGGCGCCCCCCACTCGTGGGATGACCTGATCACCCAGGCAGCCAAGATCCAGGACCCGGCGAAGAACCGCTACGGCTACGCCTTCCGCGGCGGCAAGAACTCCGCCGGCCAGCTCATGAGCATCCTCCAGGCCTGGAACGCCGACAACCTGGACGTGAAGAACGCCTACAAGGTCACGAGCGGCCAGACGATCTTCTCGACCCCCGAGTCGCAGAAGGCGCTGGACCGGTACATCGAACTCTTCAAGACCGGCTCGCCCGAATCCTCCATCGCCTGGGGCTACCCGGAGATGGTGCAGGCCTTCACCAACGGGTCCACGGCGTTCCTGCTGCAGGATCCGGAGGTGATCGCGGTGGTCCGCGAGTCGTCCCTCAAGCAGGATCAGTGGGGCGTCGCAACCAATCCCGTCGGCCCGACGGGGAAGGCCGCCTGGCCGCTCGCAACGGCAGGCTGGGGCGTGGCGGAGGCCTCGAAGCACAAGGAGGAGTCCGTCAAGCTCGTCAAGTTCCTCTCCGGAGAACCCTCGACGACCTTCGCCAAGGAGAACTCCCTGGTCCCGATCCTGAAGGCCGCAGGCGACGACGAGTTCTTCAAGACCGGCCCATGGGCCGCCTACGTGAAGATGACCGCCAACCCGGATGTCTGGATCAGCGTCGAGGAGCCGCGCGGCGTCGCATGGTGGACCGAGTGGATGCAGCGTTCCGAGGCCGACCTGCAGCAGGTGCTGCTGGGCAAGATGTCGACCTCCGACATGCTGAAGGGCTGGGACGAGTTCTGGACGAAGAAGTGGCAAGGCTGATCCATGTCGGCAACCACCGATGAGATCCCAGCGGGGGCGGGCGCACGAAGCGCCCGCCCCCGCAAGGGGCGCTCCTTCACCTCACGCACAGGCCTGACGGTGCTGGCGTACCTGGCGCCGGCGTTCGTCTTCGTGATCATCTTCACCTACTACCCGCTGCTGGTCGGCGGGCGGATGGCCTTCCACCAGTGGACGCTGTGGGACCTGACCAGCACGCCGTTCGTCGGGCTCGGCAACTTCGCGACACTCATCGCGGACCCCCTGTTCTCGAAGGTGATGCTGAACTCCCTGATCTGGGTTGCGGGCTCCCTGATCCCGCAGTTCCTCATCGGCTTCCTGATCGCGTTGGCACTGCGCAAGAGCTTCCGCTTCAGGGGTCTCTACCAAGCGCTGGTCTTCTACCCCTGGGCCGTCTCCGGCTTCCTGATCGGCATCCTGTTCCGCTGGATGTTCAACTCCGAGTTCGGTGTCTTCAACGACATGCTGATGCGCACCGGCATCACCGCCACGCCCATCCCCTGGCTGGCCAACCCAGACCTCGCACTCATGGCCGTGATCGTGGCCAACATCTGGTACGGCGTCGCGTTCTTCGCGATGATGATCCTCGCCGCCCTGCAGTCGGTCCCGGACGAACTCATCGAGGCCGCCGCCATCGACGGCGCGGGCAGGTGGCGCACGCTGATACGCGTCACCGTCCCCACCATCCGCACCACACTCGTCCTGACGGTCCTGCTCCGGGTGATCTGGATCTTCAACTTCCCGGACATCATCTGGGCCATGACCGGCGGAGGGCCGGGCAACCAGACACAGATCGCCACCACCTGGATGATCCAGTACACGCAACAGGGCGAGTACGGCCTCGCATCCGCTCTCGGGTTCATCGTCATGGGCGTGCTCGTGGCCTTCACCGCCACCTACCTGATGCTGCTGTCGAGGGAGCGCCGGTCATGATCAACAAGGATCCCCGCTGGCTCACGGCAACCCGCGCAGTCGGGCTCGGCATCTGGCTGATCATCACGATGTTCCCGCTGTACTGGATCGCGCTGACGTCGTTCAAGCCGGTCAGCCAGATCGCGGAGTACCCGGTGCGCTACTGGCCCCGCGAGTTCTCCTTCGAGAACTACCTGTCGCTGTTCCAGAAGTCGTCCTTCGGCGCCTATCTGCTGAACTCCACGATCGTCTCGGTCTCTGCTGCGACGGTCGCCACGCTCATCGCCCTGCTCAGCGCCTACGTCCTGTCGCGCTTCCACTTCGGCGGCAAGACCGCGGTCATGCTGGCGTTCCTGGTCACGCAGATGATCCCGGCCTTCATCGCGCTCGGACCGCTCTACCAGATGCTCACCAACCTCGGCCTCGTGGACAAGCGGTTCGGCCTCGTGCTGGTGTACATCGCGATGACCATCCCGTTCTCCTCCATCATGTTGCGCGGCTTCTTCGACAACGTGCCGGAGAGCCTGGAGGAGGCGGCCATGGTCGACGGGCTGTCGCGTTTCGCGGCGCTCTGGCGGGTCATCGTCCCCGTCATGGGTCCGGGCATCATCGCGACGTTCATCTTCAACTTCGTCAACTGCTGGAACGAGCTCTTCCTGTCGGTCACGCTCATCAACACCGACGACCGGAAGACGATCCCGACCGCGCTCAACGGCTTCATCTCCAGCTTCAACATCGACTGGGGACCGATGTCGGCTGCGGCGGTGCTGACCATCCTGCCTACGATGGTGCTGTTCGCTTTCGCCAGCCGCTGGATCGTGGCCGGCCTCACACAGGGTGCAACGAAGGGTTGATGCAAGATGGTCAGCGCAGATCTTGAGGTTCTCGACGAGATCCAACGACGCGTGCTCTGGCTCGCGACGAACATGATCGAGGTCGCGAACCACGGCAGGCCAAACGTCGACGGGCTGAAGGTCGGTGGTCACCAGGCGTCCTGCGCCTCCATGGTCACGCTCATGACTGCGCTGTACCTGCACCACCTGGACGGCGACGACTTCGTCGCGGTCAAGCCGCACGGCAGCCCCGTGCTGCACTCCCTCAACTACCTGATGGGCAGCCTGGACGTCGAGCACATGACGCAGCTGCGGCAGTTCGGCGGGCTCCAGGCCTACCCGTCGCGGACCAAGGACCCCGACCGGGTCGACTTCTCGACCGGGTCGGTGGGCCTCGGCCCGGCCGCGACCCTGTTCGCCGCCGGCGTCCGCGACTACGTGGAGGCCCACTTCGGGAAGCTCCCGCGGTCGAGGTTCTTCGCGGTGCTCGGGGACGCCGAGCTGGATGAGGGCAACGTCTGGGAGGCCGTGCACGACCCGGCATCGAATGCACTCGGCTCGGTGACTTGGCTGATCGACTTCAACAGGCAGTCGCTGGACCGCATCGTCCCGGACATGCGCATCAGCCCCTGGCACGCCGCGTTCGCCGCGCACGGCTGGCAGGTGATCGAGGTGAAGTACGGCACCAGGCTGCGGCGTTTCGTCGAGGAACGCGGGGTTCCCGAACTGCTCGACTGGATCGACAAGATGCCGAACGAGCGCTACCAGTCCCTGTTCGGCCTCGGCCCGGCCGAGCGCAGGGCGCATTTCCTCGACGGCGCGCCCGAGCGCATCGTCTCCGTGCTGGCCGATCTGGCCGACGAGGAAGTTGCGACGCTCGTCACCGACCTCGGCGGCCACGACCTGGCCAGCGTCCTGGAAGCACTGGAGCGGGCTGAGGGCTCCGACCACCCGACCGCGATCTTCGCCTACACCCACAAGGGCTGGGGCCTGCCCATCCAGGGCAACGCCCGCAACCACGCGGCCGTGCTCACCACGGAGCAGGTCGAGGGACTGCGCGACGCCATGGGCATCTCCCCCGGCTCGGAATGGGACCGCTTCCCCGCCGACTCCCCGGCCGGACGCCTGCTGGCCGAGCGCGCAGAACACCTGCGCCGCACGCCACCGACGCCCGGCCGCCGCCCGACCCTGCCCGCCACCACCAACCCAAGGGTGAGCCGTCCGCTGAGCACCCAGGAGGGGTTCGGGCGCATCCTGGTGGACCTGTCCCGCGACGAGGCCGTCCGCCCGTACCTGGTCACGACCTCCCCGGACGTCGCGACGTCCACAAACCTGGCGGGCTGGATCAACAGGGTCGGCGTGTTCGCGGAGAAGGAACGCCAGACCTGGTCCGACGACCCGATGCTCCGCTGGCAGGAGAAGCCCTCCGGGCAGCACATCGAGCTCGGCATCTCCGAGATGAACCTGTTCCTGCTGCTCGGCCAGCTGGGCCTGGCGGAGCACTTCTCGGGACAGCGACTGCTGCCCGTCGGCACCCTCTACGACCCGTTCGTCGCCCGCGGCCTCGACGCCCTCATCTACAGCGTCTACTCCGGCGCGAGCTTCGTCTTCGCCGGCACCCCGTCCGGCGTGACGCTGGCCCCCGAGGGCGGCGCACACCAGTCGAGCATCACCGCCTCGATCGGCACGGAGCTGCCGGGCCTGACCTACCACGAGCCCGCCTACGTCCGGGCCCTCGACTGGCTGCTGTGTGACGCGCTCGCACGCGTCGCAGACGGCGACGACCTGCACTCCGCCTCCGCCTACTTCCGACTCACCACAAGGCAGCTGTCTCAGGAGCCGTTCGAGGAGGCCGTCTCCCGCGTCGGCGCGGAGGCGCTGAGGCGGCAGGTCCTGCAGGGCGCCTACAGGCTCCGGGAGGCGAGGACCGTGGAGTCCGACGCCCCCATCCTCACCCTCGCCGCCTGCGGCACCGTGCTGCCGGAGGTCCTGGCGGCAGCCGACGAACTGGAGTCCGAGGGCGTCGGGGTGGACGTCGTCGACGTCTGCAGCCCCGGCCTGCTGTACTCGGCCTGGCGGCGGACCCTCCGGGGCGGCATCTCGGCCGCTCGCACCCCGGACCTGCCGGGTGCCCTGCGGTGCTTCCGTCCCGCCACACCGGTCGTCACCGTCCAGGACGCATCCAGCCACAACCTGGCGTGGCTGGGCTCGGCCCTCGGAGTGCGGGCTGCGAGCCTGGGCGTCGACGACTTCGGCCAGTCCGGCTCGGTGCCGGATCTGTACGCCGCCCACCAGCTGGACTCCGGTTCGATCGTCAACGCGGGCCTCGGGGTACTCGGACTCTGATCGGCGGCCGGACACTACAGTTCAGCCCATGGGATGGTGGCGTGACCGGTTCACGGGCGACGAGGTTCGTCGCCTGGTGGTCCACGCCAACGAGGGCCTGATCGTCGGCGCAGGCATCATCGAGGGCCTGTCCCTGGCCGACCAACCCGAGAGAATCGCCATTCTCGCGGGCTTCGCAGGCCTCGCGGCCGGCGCGCTCTCGGCGGCGGGGGCGAACTACCAGGAGAACTCGACGGAGAGGGAGGCCCTCGACGCGTTCCTGCAGGAGGAGGCCAGGCTCCGTGACCTGTCCCCTCGGGAGGAGCTGGCGGAGTTGGCCGCGATCTACGTGGACAAGGGCCTCACCCCTGAACTGGCCATGGAGGTGGCGAAGCAGCTGCCCGCCCACGAGGCCCTGGCCGAGCACGCCGTCGAGGAGCTCGGGTTCTCCCCCGATTTCATGGAGGATCGACCCGTCCTGGCCGCCGTCCTGACCGGACTGGTCTTCGCACTCGGAGCGCTGATCCCGATCATCGCCGTTGCAGTGACCCCGGACGAGTGGTCGACACCCGCCCTGGTCGCCTCGGTCCTGACCGGACTGGCCGTGAGTTCCGTGGTCGCCGCACGCTCGTCCAGGATGAGCGTCTGGCGAACCGTGTGGCGGACGCTGTTCTTCGGCGTGGCGGCCCTGGGCGTATCGGCGCTCATCGGGCTGATCGGCTGACGGGTCAGCGCGCAGGCAGGGGGCAGCTGCGCTCCCTGCGGATGCGCATCACGAGCGCGACGACGAGCAACGCGATAGAGCCGGCGGCCAGGTATGGCTGGAGCGGCTGGAAGAATTGCAGGGCACCGGCGAAGCCGAGCGCCAGCAGGACCAGCTTGTTGCACACCGGGCAGCCGACGGCGAAGAACGTGACTAGGGCCCCGGCCGCGCCGAGCTTGCCACCGCGCTCCTTGACGTCGACATCCTTGCGCGCGACATAGGTGGCTGCCACGAGGCCTGCGAGCACGCTGGAGACGATCAGAACCGGCCAGGCCCACACCGTCGGGGGGATTTCGCGGCCGAACACCGGATTCGGGATCATTGCCGTCGGCACTGCCACGAACAGCACTGTCGCGACCGCCGTGCCCAGCGCGAACCACCAGCGTCTGGCCTGCCACGTCCGCAGTTCATCTACCACGCCACGGACGCCCTCGTCGACCGGAAGCTCCACAACCACCACAGCGTCTCCAACCGTCAGGGAATGCAATTCGGTACAGAATACCCCACCGGGTATCTGGAAGCGAACGCCCGCTCCGCGTCCGCAATGACCGGGACCAAGGCGCACCTGCCCCAACCCGCTCGACCGGACCCCGGAATCACGGCGCCGGCGGTACCTCGGACACGGCGCCCACGACCCGCTCGGCCAACTCGATCCAGCGCGTGTCGCAACCCGGGCAGGCGTACACCGGAGCCCCCTCGACGAAGTCCGGCGTGACGATCACGCCGCAGGCATCCTGACAAGGGTTGGAGACGAGGAACCGAGCGGCCATGGGTCGGAAGAATACGCCAGCTAGCATTGGGTGGTGAGAATCCGTCCCATGGCCGCCGCCCTCGTGGCCGCTGCACTCGTGGGATGCACCCCCCAGGGAGCTGCTCCGGCACCCTCCGTGACCGTGTCGGTCAGGCCGCTCCCCACGCCCAACTGGAGCCCGTCACCGACTCCCAGCCCCTCGGCATCACCCACCCCGAGCCCGGACGCCACACTGCCCGCACCCTTCCCCGTGACCGGGGCGCTGATCGACGATGCGCGGCGGGTGGTGGCCGAGCTCCACCGGGTCGCGGGCCGCCTGCCCGTCGTGAAGCTGGACATCTCCAACGACCAGGCGACCCTGACCGTGGTCACGCCCGAGCACTCCGTGAAGAGCTACCGGTGGCGCGACAACGTGGTCTCAATGGTCGACAGCGACGTGCAGTACCTGGGGCAGACCACGTTCTACCCCACCCAGTACCCCCTTGGCCAGGCACGCCGCATCTTCGACACTGCGGCCCTGATCGCAGGGTCGTCGACGGGGCAGGTACTGCAGATCGTGGAGTACAAGGCCGGCTGGGTCTACATGAGCGTGACCACCAGGCCCGAGAGCAAGACCGTCTTCTTCAACCGCGACGGGTCGGCCGTGACGGAACTGGGGTTCCGGAGCGTCGAGGACATCACCCGGGGCCTGGCGGACGTCGTGTCGGGCACCTTCCTGGTCAGGGCCGTCGGCTTCGGCCCGGACCAGGGCTACTGGGCCGACGTCCCCGAGCCGGGCGGCATCATCGAAAGACGCACACGCAAGGGGTCGATGCCCGTGTTCGACTGGCAGCGCACGGACCCGACGACCCTCGCCCCCTTCGACTCCAGCCTCATCGACCCTTCCGCCATTGCACGCTCGATCAGTTCGTTCGCCAAGTCACCCGACGAGAACTGCACGGTGTCCATCGACAACCAGTTCCAGCGTTCCCAGCCGGTCATCCGGTACGACTGCGGCGGCCGCATCACCTTCACCGACATGCAGGGCCGCGACATGACCAACCAGCTCGGCTGACCCGCTGCCCCACCGCCTGACCCCGCCACCTCAGAGGTCGTCGGTGCCGAACGTGTCGCAGACCAGCGGATCACCCGAGTCGAAGCCCTTCGCCACCCAGCGCTGCCGCATCTCCGACGACCCGTGCGTCCAGCTCTCCGGCACCACTCGGCCTGACTGCTGCTTCTGGATGTGGTCGTCCCCGACAGCCCTGGCGGCATCGGCAATGCGCATCAGGTCGTCGCGTGTGACGGACTGGATCACCGACTCGGGATCCTTGATCGTGTTGGCGAAGAACACACCGGCATAGCAGTCGGCCTGCAGTTCCAGCCTCACCTGCCCCGACTTCGGCCCAGTCTGCTCCGCCATGGCGCGGGCCTCGCGCATCTGACCGGTCAGGTTGGAGATGTGGTGCCCGAACTCGTGTCCGACGATGTAGGCCTCCGCGGCGTCCCCACCCTTGGCGCCCAGCCTGTCCAGCAGCACGGCCGTGAACTCGGTGTCGACGTAGACCGTCTGGTCGCCGGGGCAGTAGAACGGGCCCATCTCGGAGGTGCCCGTGCCGCACGCCGTGGGGACGGAACCGCTGAACAGCACCATGGAGCCGTACTGGTATCCCTTCATCACGCTCGACCAGTAGCCCTGGATCGCGTTCTCGTAGGCCGGCCAACGGCAGTCGCGGTTCTTCTCGATGTCCGCACCCGTGGTGCACTCGGGCCCCACCTGGCCCTGCGTGGTGGTCCGCTGTTGGTCGGACGGCATCCCGAGACCGCCGAGGAGATCGCCGATGTTGCCGCCCATCAGTAGAACCAGCACCAGGATGACGATGCCGCCGATGCCGCCGCCCACGGCCATGCCCCGGCCCCCACCGCGGCCGAAGCCGCCACCGCCACCGCCGCCGTACCTGATGCGGGACTGATCGATCCTCGCGTCCTGCCTGTACTCCACCTGGTCCTCCGTCTTCACCGACCACCGCCCGGCCGAAGCCCCGCGGCGCCCCGAACCGTCGCTACTAGACTGTCACAATGCGCATCATTGGTGTTCCCAACCCCTTGGGTACGCCGGTGGTCGAGTTCACGGTCGGTCACGGCGAACACCCCGTCGGTTCCCTGTTCCTGCGCGGTTACGTCCCCATCAGTCCGCTTGCGGCCACGCTCACCCGCGGCGAGATCGTCGTCACCTATCTCGTGCGGGCACGCACCCCTGGGGACCGCCGCCCGAGGTCCCGCACGTTCTCGCACGAGGAACCGCTCACCACCCAGGTCCCGGCCGTCCGGCAGCGGGTGGGCGCCTACGCGGTGGTCACGTCCTCGCTGGGCGTGCTGGGCACGGTCAACTCGTCGCTCACCGGCGCACCGGGAACGTGGGCACTCCCCGGCGGCGGCGTCGACGACGACGAGGCACCGTCCGACGCGGTGATCCGTGAGGTCTTCGAGGAATCGGGTCAGCACGTCACCCTCGACCGGATACTCGCAGTGGATTCGGACCACTGGATCGGACGGTCCACGACCGGGGTGCTGGAGGACTTCCACGCGCTCCGGATCATCTACGCCGCAACATGCGAGACACCCAGCGAGCCCATCGTCCACGATCGCGGAGGATCGACGGAACGGGCTGGCTGGGTGCCGTTGCAGTCATGGAACAGGTTGCGCTGGACGATCAGTTCGCGGACGGTCCTCTCCACGTACTGCCCGCGTGCACAGGCCTGATCGCCGGTAGGTGAATCAGTTCCTGAAGTAGGACAGGATGCGCAGGATCTCCACGTAGAGCCACACCATGGTCACGGTGATGCCGAAGGCAGCACGCCACGACTCCTGGGCAGGCGCCTGGGCCGCGATGCCGCGCTCGACGAAGTCGAAGTCCATGATGAGGCTGGAGACGGCCAGCCCGACCGCGAGGATCGAGATCACGATCGACAACCAGCCAGCACCGCCACCCACCTGGACGATCCCGAGGTTCACTCCGAACAGGGCGAAGACCAAGTTCACGAGGAAGACGCCCGCGAGCGACATGGTGGCAATGGTGACGAACTTGCGGAACTTCGGGCTGACCCGGATGTTCAGGAACTTGTAGGCCGCCAAGGTGGCGCCCGCAGCGATGAACGTCGCGAAAACCGCGGTGGCCACGATGCCCGGGTACATCAACTCCATGATGGCGGAGAAGCCGCCCACGAAGACACCCTCGATCGCGGCGTAGAGCAAGACGCCACCGACCGGCACCTTGCGTCGCGACGCGACGACCATGACGGTGATGAAGCCGATGAGGGCCGAGCCGATCAGGGCCGGGTACATCAGGGCAGGGGGCATGAACAGGAAGGTCGCGGCCGCGCTGACGAACACCACCAGCAGCGTGAGTGCGGTCTTGGCGATCACGTCGTCGAGCGTCATCACCCCTCCGACGGGGGCCTGCTGGTAGGGCTGCTGGTATCCCTGACCGGGGTGTCCGGGCTGGGGCCCCTGCTGGTAGCCGGGCGGCGGGAACTGCTGGAAGTTGGGCTGCGGCGCCGCACGACCGTTGAACGTGTCGCTGTTGGCGAATACCGGGTTGGCCATTGGTCCTCGTCTCTTGAAGGGCAATACAGATTGGTATCTGAATCAACGATAGCCGGTGCGGCGCCGTTCCCAACCCCGGCCGGACCCCGGCACCGCCACGTACCCCCGACGGGATTCGAACCCGCACTGTGGCGGGTTTAAGCCGCCTGCCTCTGCCGATTGGGCTACGGGGGCCGAACGCCGACAGGCTACTGGGCCAACAGGCCGAGCACGATCCCGTCGAGGATGTCGGTCTCGCTGACGAGGACGCTGCCCGAAGGGACTCGGGCCGAGACCTCGTCGAGGATCAGGCAGCCGCCGCCGATCACCTTGGCACGCAACGGATGCATGCACGGCTCGGCTGCGATGTCGGCCGTCGGCGTGCTGATCCAGTGCCGGGTGGCCGATGCGATGTCGTCACGACCGAGCCGGGTGCGGTGCACCGCCTGCCGCGAGTACTCCTGCAGGCCCAGCACGTGGGCGGCGACGCTCGTGATCGTGCCTGCGACACCGATCGCCGTCTCGATCCGGGAGAAGTCGATGCCAGTGCCGTCCAGGGTCCGGCCGATCAGTTCGCGCGCAGACGCCACCTGGCTGGCACCCGGCGGGTCGGAGCGCCAGAAGCGCTCGGTGATGCGCACGGCGCCGATGTCGAGGCTGACCGACGTGGACACCCGGCGGCCCGCCTCGACCACGACCATCTCGGTGGAGCCGCCGCCGATGTCGACGATGAGCACGGGGGTCGCTGCACCGACACCGCTCAGCACCCCGGCCGTCGACAGCGCAGCCTCCTCCTGGCCGGTGATGACGTCCACCCCGACGCCCAGCCGCTCCATCACACCGTCGAAGAACGTCTGGCGGTTGGTCACGTCCCGCACAGCCGACGTCGCCACGAACCGGATGCGATCCACCCGGTGTTGCGAGAGGATGCCTGCGAACTCGTCGAGGACCGCGAACGTCCTCGCCAGCGCATCGGGATGAAACTCGCCCGTCGCGTCGACGCCCTGACCCAGCTGCGCCAGCCGGACCTCGCGGGCCAACTCGGCGATGGCACCGTCGTCGGAGCGCCTGACGACGAGCAGCCGGATGGAGTTGGTGCCGCAGTCGATGGCGGCGGCTGTGATGGTCATTGTTCCTCCGACGGGCTTCGGTCCTCCGAGAGGCACGGGTTCTCCCAGAACGGTCCCATGGCGGCAAGCGCCTCGTCCCCGAAGGGGTTCACGCCGGGACCTGCGGCGAGTGCGTGTCCGACGAGAGCGTGCAGGCACTTGACCCTGTTGGGCATGCCCCCGGCCGAGACACCGGCAAGCTCCGGCACATCCCCGAGTGCGGCCCTGTCTTCGAGGTAGGCCTCGTGCGCGGCGAGGTAGGCCGCCGCGAGGGCTTCGTCGGTGGCCAGTCTCGCCGTCATGTCGGCCATCATGCCGGACGCCTCCAGCGTCGAGCACGCCGATACTGCCCGCGGGCAGGTGAGGTAGTACGTGGTCGGGAAGGGTGTGCCGTTGTCCAGGCGGGGCACGGTCCCAACCACTCCCGGCTTGCCGCAGGGGCAGCGCCACGCAATGCCCGCGACGCCCCGCGGGGGGCGTCCCAGCTGGGCCTCGACGACCGCGAGGTCGGCATCGGACGGCTCGGTCATGGGCATCATCTTGTCGGGGAGGGACTCGTCGAGGGGCCGATCGTCACGTCCGGGGCTGGCTCCTGGGACGGCGCGTCGGTCGGCACGGGCTGGTCGGCCACGACCACGGATCCCCACATGCGGTCGAACCAGGCAGTGCCCGCCGCGTCACCCGCGCCGGTGCGCAGCACGTTCGAGTCGCCGCCGATGGGCTTGCCGTCGGCACCGATCACCCGGTAGCCGGTCTCCCCCCGCATGACCCAGCCGAGGCGGGTCCTGGCCTCCGCCTTCACGTACTTCGGGTCGTCCCAGCGCTTCAACTGGTCGTTCAGCTGCGAGATCTCGTCCTGCCTGGCCTGGATCTCCACGCGCAGCGTGGCGATCTGGTCCGCCTGGTAGAAGTAGACGCGCAGGCTCTGGGCGAGCGTGACCGCGATGGCAGCGACCGCGACCACGAGGATGATAAGCCGCCAGGTGGCCCCCAGTGCGCGGTGCCCCACTGCGGCCGGCCGATCCTGGGGGACCTCAGGCGGCTGCGGCTCCTCGTCCACGGGCCGTGGGCGCGTCCTCACCCTGGAGGCGCGCTCACCCGGACGGGCAGCGGTCCGGGAGCGGGGGGACCCGCTTCCCGGACCACTGCTCGTCGGCTTGTTCCTGGATGTCCTTGCCACTGCCAACCAGTCGGGCCGTCAGGCCGTCTCGATCAGCCCTGGAAACGCGGGAACGCGGAGCGTCCCGCGTAGACCGCGGCGTCGTCCAGGTCCTGCTCGATGCGCAGGAGCTGGTTGTACTTGGCGACGCGGTCCGTACGCGCGGGGGCGCCGGACTTGATCTGGCCACAGCCGAGGGCGACGGCGAGGTCCGCGATGGTGGTGTCCTCGGTCTCGCCGGAGCGGTGGCTCATCATGGTGCGGTAGCCGTTGCGGTGGGCGAGGTCGACGGCGTCGATCGTCTCCGACAGCGAGCCGATCTGGTTCACCTTCACCAGGAGCGCGTTCGCGGTCTTGGTGTCGATGCCGCGCTGCAGGCGCTCGACGTTGGTGACGAACAGGTCGTCGCCGACGATCTGGACCTTGTCGCCGAGGCGGTCGGTCATGGCCTTCCAGCCGTCCCAGTCCTCCTCGTTCAGCGGGTCCTCGATGGAGACCAGCGGGTAGTTGGCGACGAGTTCCTCGTAGTAGGCAACCATCTGCTCGGACGTCTTCAGCTCGCCCTCGAACAGGTAGCCACCGTCCTTGTAGAACTCGGAGGCCGCGACGTCCATGGCCAGCGCGACCTGCGAGCCGGGCTCGTAGCCGGCGTCACGGATGGCGGTGAGGATCAGGTCGAGCGCCTCACGGTTGGAGTCGAGGTTGGGGGCGAAGCCGCCCTCGTCACCCAGACCGGTGTTGAGCTGGCGGGCCTTCAGCACCTTCTTCAGCGAGTGGTAGACGCCGGCGCCCATCTCGAGCGCCTCGGCGAACGACTCTGCGCCGATCGGGGCGATCATGAACTCCTGGATGTCCACGTTGGAGTCGGCGTGCGAGCCGCCGTTCAGGATGTTCATCATCGGCACGGGCAGGATGTGCGCGTTGGGGCCGCCGACGTAGCGGTACAGCGGGAGCTCCGCCTCCTCCGCTGCGGCGTGCGCCACGGCGAGCGAGACGCCGAGGATGGCGTTGGCACCGAGCTTGGCCTTGTTGGGGGTGCCGTCGAGTTCCAGCATTGCCTGGTCGATGAGGCGCTGCTCGCTGGCGTCGAAGCCGAGCACCTCCTCGCCGATGACGTCGACGACGTTGCGCACCGCAGTCAGCACGCCCTTGCCCCCGTAGCGGCCCTTGTCACCGTCGCGAAGCTCGACCGCCTCGAAGGCACCCGTGGATGCGCCCGAGGGGACGGCCGCACGGCCACCGGCACCGGAATCGAGCTGGACCTCGACCTCGATGGTGGGGTTGCCGCGGGAATCGAGGATCTCGCGTGCCTCGATGAATTCGATGGATGCCATGTGCTCCCTTTCCAAGAGTCTGGTCTTGCGGGCCCCAGCCTATCAACCGGGACCCCGACGGCTCGGTGACCCCCCTGACTCCTACCGTCAGCTGCCGGCAGGCACCGAAACGGAGCCTGAGCCTCCGACACTCGCAGTCGCCGGGTCCCACTGTCCGTAGCGCGGGTTCAGCTTCACATCGATCCCCGCGATCTTGTCCATGAGCTCCTTCTGGTCCACCTGGGGCACCAGCAGCGAGACCACCACGTTCGTCTCGACGGCCTTGGCGCACCCCGGGTTGGCCATGAGGGCGGTGATCTGGGGGTCCGCGGCGGCGGCCTTGTCGATGGCCGCCTGGTCGATGGGCACCCCCATCAGCCGGGCCGCCTCCTTGGCGACCTCCCCCACGACAAGCACGTTGAGCATCGTCTGCCTGGACTGGACGACGCCGAGCTCGGCACAGCCGTCGACGGTCTCGCTCAGCGCGGACTCGGTGATGACGGTTCCGGCCACGTTCGCGGCAGTCGACGGCGACGGGGAGCATCCGGCCAGTACCACCAGGGCTGCGACGGGGGCGACGAGACGTGCGAGCGACATGGGTTTCCTTCTTCCTCAGCGGACCACGACGAATCCTACCCGCCCGTCGGGGCACCGGCTGACGCCCGGTGGGCTACATTGCCCCAAGGTATTCCTGCTGCGAAGGGGCGATACGTGCCGAAGCTCAGAGTCAGTGCTGCCGAGGCGCTGGAGGGCGCCCTCTTCGACGGCATGGTCATCGCGGCCGGCGGGTTCGGGTTGTGCGGCATCCCGCGCGACCTGATCGGGGCCGTCCGGGACTCCGGCGTGAAGGATCTGACCGTGGTCTCGAACAACATGGGCATCGACGGGCAGGGGCTCGGGCTCCTGCTCGAGAACGGCCAGGTGGCCAGGGTCATCGCCTCCTACGTCGGTGAGAATGCGCTGTTCGCCCGGCAATACCTGGACGGCGTCCTGGACGTGGAGTTCGTCCCGCAGGGCACGCTGGCGGAGCGGCTACGGGCCGGCGGGGCCGGCATCCCGGCCTTCTACACGCCGACCGGGGTCGGCACGGTCGTGGCGGAGGGCAAGCCGACCGCCGTCTTCGACGGCCGCACCCACGTGCTGGAGCGGGCCATCGTGGCCGACCTCGCGATCGTCCACGCCCACACCGCCGATGAGATGGGCAACCTCACGTACCGGCTGACGGCCCGCAACTTCAACCCCGTGGTCGCCGCCTGCGGCAGGCTGACGGTCGCGGAGGCCGAGCACATCGTCGTGGCGGGCCAGCTGGACCCGGACCGCATCGTCACCCCCGGCGTGCACGTCGACCGCCTCGTGCAGTACTCGGGCGCGGCCAAACTCATCGAGAAGCGCACGGTCCGCGCCCGGGAAGGGGCATCGTCATGACCTGGACCCGGGACGAGATGGCCGCGATCGCCGCCTCCGAACTCCATGACGGCGACTACGTCAACCTCGGGATCGGCATGCCGACGCTGGTCGCCAACAACCTGCCCGACGGCGTGAGCGTGGTCCTGCAGAGCGAGAACGGCGTGCTGGGCATGGGGCCGTTCCCCTACGACGGCGACGAGGACCCCGACCTCATCAATGCAGGCAAGCAGACCATCACGCTGTTGCCAGGCGCCGCGATCTTCGACTCCGCCAGCAGCTTCGGGATGATCCGCGCCGGCAAGGTGAAGGTGGCGATCCTCGGGGCCATGGAGGTGTCCGGTTCCGGAGACCTCGCCAACTGGCAGATCCCGGGGAAGATGGTCAAGGGCATGGGCGGCGCCATGGACCTGGTCGCCGGAACGCCAAGGGTCGTGGTCATGACCGAGCACGTCGCACGGGACGGCCACCCGAAGATCGTCGAGCGGTGTTCGCTGCCGCTGACCGGCGTGGGCGTGGTGGATCGCATCATCACCGACAAGGCGGTGTTCGACATCACCCGTGACGGCCTGGTGCTGCGTCGCCTCGCGCCCGGGGTCACGGTCGAGGAGTTGCGCACCATCACCGGCGCCGGGTTCACCGTCGACGTGGAGCCCGGGGACGGGCGACGAGGAGGTTCGGCATGACGGACGCGACCCAGCCCACGCTGACGGGCAGGAGGGCGCTGGTGACGGGTGGTGCGGGTGGCATCGGGGCCGCCATCGCGCGACGGCTTGCCGCCGAGGGGGCACACGTCACAGTGGCGGATCTGGCCGGTGAGGCCACGCGAACCATGGCGTCCGAGCTCGGAGGCGAGGCCTGGGAGGTGGATCTTTCCGACACCAGAGCCCTCGATGAGGTGCGCCTGGACTGCGACGTACTGGTCAACTGCGCGGGCATCCAGCAGGTCTCCCCCATCGAGTCGTTCGATCCGGACAGGTTCCGGCTGATCCAGCGCATCATGCTGGAGGCGCCGTTCCTGCTCATCAGGGCCGCCCTGCCGCACATGTACGCCCGGGGCTGGGGACGGATCATCAACATCTCGTCGGTGCACGGGCTGGTGGCGTCCCCGTTCAAGGCCGCCTACGTCGCCGCCAAACACGGCTTGGAGGGCCTGTCGAAGGTCACCGCCCTCGAGGGCGGGGCGCACGGTGTGAGCAGCGTGTGCATCAACCCCGGGTACGTCCGCACCCCGCTCGTCGAGAAGCAGGTGGCCGACCAGATGCGTGTGCACGGCATGACAGAGGCCGAGGTCACGGAGAAGGTCTTCCTGCAGATGCCCGCCCGCAAGGAGTTCGTCGACCCGGCCGACATCGCGGCCCTGGTCGCATTCCTCGCCGGCCCGCACGGGGCCATGGCCAGCGGCTCCTCCTACGTCCTGGACGGCGGCTGGACGGCCAGGTGATCGGCCCCGGCTAGGCCGAGAAGATCTGCTCCAGGAGCGTCGTCGCCCAGCCGAGGGCATCGTCGGCGGGCTTCGGCACCAGGATGTGGTCGACGGCGGCCTTCACGACGCTGCCCGGGTACAGTCGCGCCAGCCGCAGTTGCCTGGACTCGGGCAGGTGCACCGGCGAGAACCGGATGTACTTGCCCTGACCGATGATCTCCTCGATCCCGTGGGTGCGGGCGAGGTTCCTGAGCCGCGAGACTGCAAGAAGGGACTCGACCGGTTCCGGCAGCGGCCCGTACCTGTCGGCGAGTTCGGCGCGGGTCTCCTCGATGTCCAGGGCAGTGCGGATCTCCGCTATCTGCTTGTACATCTCGAGACGAAGCCGCTCGGAGGCGATGTAATCCTCCGGGAGGTGCGCGTCGACGGGCAGTTCGATCCGCATCGGGGCCTCGGGCTCGGCGTCCTCGCCGCGGTAGTCGGCGACGGCCTCCCCCACAAGGCGTAGATACATGTCGAAGCCGACGTCGGCGATGTGGCCCGACTGCTCACCGCCGAGCAGGTTGCCCGCACCGCGGAGCTCCAGGTCCTTCATTGCGATGGCCATGCCCGAACCGAGGTCGGTGTGGGAGGCCATCGTGGCGAGCCGCTCGTGCGACGTCTCGGTCAGGGACTTGTCCGGCGGGTACAGGAAGTAGGCGTAGCCGCGCTCGGTCGACCGGCCGACGCGGCCCCGCAACTGGTGCAGCTGCGACAGGCCGAACATGTCGGCGCGGTCGATGATGAGCGTGTTGGCGGTCGAGATGTCCAGGCCCGCCTCGACGATGGTGGTGCACACGAGCACGTCGGCCCGTCTCTCGCCGAAGTCCAGCATCACCTGTTCCAGCCGCTTCTCGCTCATCTGACCGTGCGCGGTGGCGACCCTCGCCTCCGGCACCAGCTCCCGGAGCTGAGCGGCGGTCTTCTCGATGGTGCTGACCCGGTTGTGGATGAAGAACACCTGGCCCTCGCGGGCGAGCTCCCGCCTGATCGCGGCCCTGACCTGGGCCTGGTCGTAGGGGCCGGCGAACGTGAGCACCGGGTGCCGCTCCTCCGGCGGGGTCGCGATGACGCTCATCTCCCGGATGCCGGTGATGGCGATCTCCAGAGTCCGGGGGATGGGGGTGGCGCTCATCGACAGGACGTCGACGTTGACCCGCATCTCCTTGAGGCGCTCCTTGTGCTCGACGCCGAACCGCTGCTCCTCGTCGATGATCACCAGCCCGAGGTCCTTGAACTGGGTCTCCTTCGACAGCAGCCGGTGCGTGCCGACGACCACATCCACCCTGCCCGTGGCCAGGCCGTCGACGATCTTGCGGGCCTCGCCGTCGGTCTGGAAACGGGAAAGCTGCGCCAGGTGGACGGGGAAGCCCGCGAAGCGTGAGGCGAAGGTCTGGTAATGCTGGTTGACCAGCAGCGTCGTGGGCACCAGCACTGCGACCTGCTTGCCATCCTGCACCGCCTTGAAGGCGGCCCGAACCGCGATCTCTGTCTTGCCGAAGCCGACGTCGCCGCAGATGAGGCGATCCATGGGGACGACCTTCTCCATGTCGGCCTTGACCTCGTTGATGGCGGACAGCTGGTCGGGGGTCTCGATGTAGGCGAACGCGTCCTCCAACTCGCGCTGCCAGGGCGTGTCGGGGCCGAACGCGTGCCCCCTCGTCGCCTGCCTGGCCGCGTACAGCTTGATGAGCTCGGCCGAGATCTCCCGGACCGCCTTCTTCGCCCTGGACTTGCGCTTGTTCCAGTCGGCGCCGCCCATCTTGTCGAGAGCCGGCGAGTCGGAGCCGACGTAGCGGGTGAGCAGGTCGAGCTGGTCCATCGGCACGAACACCCGGTCGCCGGGCTGGCCGCGCTTGCTGGGCGCATACTCGACCACCAGATAGTCGCGGACGGCGCCCTGTACCGTGCGCTGCATCATCTCCACGAAGCGCCCGACGCCGTGCACCTCGTGTACCACCGGGTCGCCCGGCTTCAGCTCGAGGGGCTGGATCGTGTTCCTGCGGCGGGCGGGCATCTTGCGCCTCGCCTGGTCGGTGGCGACCTGACCGGACAGATCGGCCGCCGTGATGAGCTCCAGTCGGCAGGCGTCGGCCCGCCAGCCCAGGCGCAGGGCGGCCAAGACGACACCGACCGCGCCACGTCTCGGCGCCCCGGCCAGATCCGTCACCTCGGCGGGGATGCCCCGCTCCCCCAGAAGCTCCACCATGCGGTTGGCCGTGCCCCGGCCCTCGACGGACAGCAGGATCGCCCAATCGTCGGCAACCGCCCGCCTGATGTAATCGACGGCGGCGTCCGTGTCTCCGTGGAAGCCCTCGGGCTGGGCGATGGCCAGGCGTCGGGAATGGACCGAGCCGGCGTCGTAGTCCAGGTCCTCGGCCTCCCCCGCGTCGATCGAGAACGGCGTGAGGCTCCACCACTTGTGGCCGATCGCCAGCGTGTGTGCGCGCACGTCTCCGAGTTGCCAGTACGACGTGGCGTGCAGGTCCACCGGGGAGCGGCCGCCGCCCGCCGCGGCGGCCCAGCTGGCCTGCAGGAACTCCTCGCTGGTCGTCACCAGCTCCGAGGCACGGGTGCGCACCAGCTCCGGCGAGGCGACGAGCACCACGGAACCCTTGGGCAGCACGTCGACCAGCATCTCCAGCCCGTCCACGAGCACGGGACTCAGCGCCTCCATGCCCTCGACGGCGTGGCCCTCCGAGATGCGCTCCAGCAGGTCGGAGAGTTCGGGGTGGCGGTGCATCAGGTCCCTGGCGCGGGCCCGGACGGCGTCGGTCAGCAGCAGTTCCCGGCAGGGTGCTGCGACGACCTCATCGACGACGTCGCCGGTTGAGCGCTGGTCGGCGACCGTGAAGTAGCGAATCTCCTCGACCTCGTCACCGAAGAAGTCGATCCGCAGCGGGTGCTCGGAGGTGGGCGGGAAGACGTCCAGGATGCCGCCCCGGACGGCGAACTCGCCGCGACGCTCCACCATGTCGACGCGGTGGTAGGCGGCCGCGACGAGTTGCGCGGCCAGGCCCGAAAGGTCATACTCCCCGCCCCGGCGGATGCGGACCGGGACCATGTCGGCCAGCCCCTTGACCTGCGGCTGCAGCAGCGATCTGACCGGAGCGACCACCACACGCGGCACCGCCGCCTCACCGTCGACGCCTGCGAGGCGACGAAGCACGGCCAGTCGCCTGCCGACGGTCTCGGCGTTCGGGGAGAGGCGCTCGTGCGGGAGGGTCTCCCATGCCGGGTAGTACGCGACGGCATCGTCGCCGAGCAGGCTTGCGATCTCGGTGGTCAGCTGCTCGGCCTCCCGGTACGTGGAGGTCACCAGCAGCACCGTCCGCGCCGACTCGGCCGCGACCAGCGCCGCTGCGACCGGGAAGAACGCGGGAACAACCGTGATGTCGAGCGTGTTCACGCCCGCCGCCCGCGCGTCGTTCAGTGAGGCCCGGATGCCCGGGTCCGTCTCGAGTGCGCCTGCCAGTCCCGCGAAATCCACCGGACAAACCTACCCAACGTTCGGATGGCAGCACGCGGGGCGTGCAGCCGTGGTCAGCTGTTGAAGCGGTTCTGCGTCGCGACGAGCCCGTTGCGAACCAGGAACTCCACGGCGTCGGCCGCCACCGCCGCGTCCACCCGCATCTCGTCTGCGGCCTTGGGCGGCAGCTTCGCCAGCACGTAGTCGGCGGCCTGCTGCCTGCCCGGGGGGCGCCCGATGCCGACGCGCACCCGCAGGAAGTCGCCGGTGCCGAGGTGTGCGCGCATCGACTTCAGGCCGTTGTGCCCGTTGTCGCCTCCCCCGAGCTTCACCCGCAACCGGCCGGGATCCAGGTCCAGTTCGTCATGGACGGCGATCACGTGGTCGGCCGGGATCTTGTGGAACAGGGCGAGTGCGCGCACGGCCTGCCCCGACTCGTTCATGTAGGTGTTCGGCTTGGCCAGGACCAGCCGCACGGCGTCGACACCGGACGCAGGCGGCAGTGTGACGGTGCACACCTGCGCCTTGTGCCTGGAGTTGATCGAGAACGTGGCCGAGTACCGGTGCGCGAGGTCGTCGACCGCCCAGAAGCCGACGTTGTGACGGGTGAACGCGTAGGTCGGGCCCGGATTCCCGAGCCCGACCACGAGGTACGCGTCAGATGTCACCGACTCAGGCTTCCTCGGCCCCACCCTCGGCGGCCTCCTCGGCCTCGACCTCGACGGCCGGGGCGACAACGTTCACGACGAGCAGTTCGGCGTCGTCCAGCGCCTCCACGTCTGCGGGGAGCTTGATGTCACGCACGAAGATCTGGTCGCCGATCACGAGTCCGTCGATCGAGACCTCGATGTCGGACGGGATGTGGGTGGCGGGCACATGAACCTTGAGCGACTGCAGGTCCTGCATCACCAGTGCGCCCCGCTCCGCCTCGCCGACGAGCAGGATCGCGACCTCGACGGTCACCTTCTCGCCCTTCTTGACGAGCAGCAGGTCGACGTGGTCGACGGCGCCCGTGATGACGTCGCGCTGGATCTGCTTCGGCAGTGCCATGACGGGCTTGGCGCCGTCGATGGCGATCTCCAGCAGGACATTGGCCTCACGGAGGACGAGGAAGGTCTCCTGGCCGGGCAGGGAGATGTGGACCGGGTCGGTGCCGTGGCCGTACAGGACGGCGGGAATCAGACCAGCACGGCGGGCGCGGCGTGCGGCGCCCTTGCCGAATTCGGTGCGGGTGGTTGCTGCAAGTTGGTTGGCCACTTCATGTCTCCTGACATCCGATGTATACGTGCGCAGGCCGGACGAGGTGGCTAGTCGATAACGGACCGGTCGGTCCCTCGCCAGGCAGCCCCGACATACTACCCCAGCACCGGCTCCCGCGAAAGGCAGGCCCCCGGACCCGGTCCCCAGTATTGTTCGTCTGCGACGGGCACCGACGCCCGGCCGCGAGAACAGAGGAAGCGAACCATGACACTCCTGGACGGCATCACCTCCCGGAAGATCCAGACCACGCGGCTGGAGGTGAACATCCTGGAACGCGAAGGCGACGATCCCGCCACCCCGCCGGAGCGCACAATCGTGCTGGTGCACGGCAACGTGTCGTCCGCGCTGTTCTGGCAGGAGACGATGCTCGGCCTGCCAGCAGACCTGAGGGTGATCGCCGTCGACCTGCGCGGGTTCGGCGACAGCCAGGTCCTGCCGGTCGATGCCACCCGCGGTGTGCGGGACTTCAGCGACGACGTCCATGCCACCCTGGAATCCCTTGGGCTCGCGACCGCGCACCTGGTCGGCTGGTCGATGGGGGGCGGCATCGTGATGCAGTATGCGCTCGACCACCAGGTGCTGAGCCTCACACTTCAGTCCCCCGTCTCCCCCTATGGCTTCGGCGGCACGAGACGCGACGGCACCAGGCTCACCGACGACGATGCGGGCTGCGGCGGCGGCGGCGCGAACCCGGACTTCGTGCAGCGCCTCGCCTCCCAGGACACCTCCGACGAAGCGCCGACCTCCCCGAGGTCGGTGTTCCGGAGCGGCTACGTGGCCCCCGGATACGCCTCCGACCACGAGGACCTGTGGGTGGCCTCCATGCTCACCACATCGACGGCGCCGGGCAACTACCCCGGCGACGGCGTCGCGAGTGCGAACTGGCCGGGCTTCGCCGCGGGCAGCGTCGGCGTCCTGAACACCATGGTGCCGCGGTACTACGACGTCTCCGGCATCGTGGGCCTTGCGGTCAAGCCTCCGATCCTCTGGATCCACGGCAAGGCGGACGTCATCGTCTCCGACGCCTCATTCTTCGACCTCAATCAACTCGGCAAGCTCGGCGTGATCCCGGGCTGGCCCGGCGACGATGTCGCCCCGGCGCAGGAGATGGTCTCGCAGACACGCGACGTCCTGGACGCCTACCGCGCCGCCGGCGGGAAGGTCACGGAGGTGGCACTCGAGGGCGTGGGGCACTCGGCGAACCTCGAGGCACCCGATGCGTTCCGTGCCGCTCTCCTGGAGCTGGTCGGGGCCTGATTCCGTCCCTGGACCCCGCCCGGTTGCCTGCCCCCCGGGCTGGCCATCGGGCGGCTTGGACAGTTGCGACTAAACCGGTTTTGTGAACGGCGCGGCGCTAGCCTAGTCTTGAAACGCAGAGCACTTGTCCAGGCGAAGTCGCCGACGTGACCACCAACCACAACAGATCCGGTCGAGGAGCATCCCGATGACAGCCGAACTGATCAGCCACCCCGGTCCCGAGCAGGCCCCCGCCGCACAGACGGGCGTCGGCCTCTGGAACGAGAAGTGCCTGAGGTACACCGTCCCCGCATCGGAGGCCGGTCCTGTCTCCCTGGCCTGGCCGAGCGATCTCGTCGGCTCCGTGGTCGGGCCGGACACCGTGCTGGAGTGGGCAGTCCTGCCCGCGTTCGACCACGCCGCAGCCGACGTCTCCGACGGCTTCCGGGCTTGCGCGACCAGCCTGCGCGTGACGTTCGACGACGGCAGCCACCTCGGGGACGGCGACGCGCCGGAGGTTGACGGCCTGACCTCGTCCGCCGCGGAACGCCGCGGCATCGACTGGCCGGAGCAGTGGAACCACCGTCGCATCGACCTCGGCTCCGCCCAGGGCAGGCGTATCGAAGGCCTCGAGCTGATCGTCTCGCCCGGCACCCCCCGTGGCACGGTCGGCGAGGAACTCGTCGGCTGGGTCGACGGCCCCCGACTCACCGTCGCCGATGCCCTCGCGGACTCCCCCTCCGCAAGGGCCCTCACGGTACGCGGCTCGCACTCATCGCCCGGGCGCTCGCGGGGCCTGAACGCGCCACTGACCGGCGTTCCACACGGCGGCTGCTACCTCAGCCCCGCCACCCAGCTCGACAACCAGAGCTGGACCTACACCTGGTCCGGGCACGGCGAGGGCCGCCGCCCAGAGCTGGCCGGGCTGCTCATCACCCGCGCCCCGAGCATCTGGATCGGAGACCGCGGGGCGCTCGGCATCCGCCTGGGCCTCGGCCTGGACGCCGACGGACGGGTCGCCCCCGAGCCGTTCGAGCACGACGACGAGGTGGCGCTCCCGCACCGCTACAAGGTGACGACCCGTTCGGGCATCGTCGTCGATGCCGCAGGCACCAGCCACGGCTTCGCCGTCGATCTCGACCTGCCGTCGGCAGGCTTCCTGTCCTTCACGGTCCCCGGCGGCAGCATCGACCACCGCACTGCCGAGGCCGGGCACGGCGGGGCTGGCGACGAGCTCCGCATCGGGCTCGCGGTCACCACCGACAACCCCTACGAGCGCGACATGCGCTACTTCGTCAACGCGCGCCTCGGCGGGGCGGACGTCGCCGTCGCGGATGGCCCGGACAAGGAGCTGACGCTCGCGGTCACGCCGCGGGCCGGGGAGCGTCTTCACCTGGAGATGGGCACGTCCTTCATTTCGCTGACACAGGCCGACCACACGCGGAGCGGCCTCGAGGGACGAAGCGTCGAGGACGTCGCGGCCGCGGCCGAGGAGGCCTGGAACGAGTACCTGGGCCTGGTGGACACGCCGTCGTCGTCGGTCGAGGACCGCAGGGCGCTCGCCTCGGACCTGTACCGGCTGTTCCTCTACCCCACCTCGCACCACGAGGAGACCGCGGACGGCCCCCGCTACGCCGACCCGATCACCAGGAACGCGCCGGACGGCCCCGAGACCACCGGACGGACCATCCGCGAGGGCAGGTTCCTGACCGACCACGGCTTCTGGGACACCTACCGCACCTGCTGGCCCGCCTTCCACCTGCT
>JBDHZH010000017.1:0-42848 GCA_039811745.1 Arachnia sp. | reverse complement strand
TCGGCACGGACCGCCGGGCCGCGTCCCCCCTCTTCGGCCGCTACTCCCCCGACATGCCGGCGACGCTCGTGGTCGCTGCGGAGTACGACCCGCTGTTGTCGGAGGCCCAGGAGTACGTCGAACGGATGCGGGCCGCCGGTGCCGAGGCGCACCTCCTCGTCGCGCCTGGGATGATCCACGCCTTCGCGTTCTTCGAGTCGAAGGTCCCGGGCGAGGTCGCCCGCCTCTACGAAGTGATTGCACAGTTCCTCATGACCGGGGACGCCCCCGGGGAGTGGTGAGGGCCCGCGCGCACCTGCGTTGCGGTGTCCGCCGTGGCAGGATCGGCACATGCCCTCATACACCGACGCGTACGGTATCGAGATCTTCTACGACATCTACCCCGCGAACCGGCCGCGGGCTGTCGTGCAGTTGTTGCACGGGGTCGGTGAGCATGCGGGGCGGTACCGGGTTCTTGGCGAGGCGCTGGCCGGCGCCGGGTACACCGTCTACGCCGACGACCACCGCGGGCATGGCCGAACCGGCATGGCCCAGCATGGCGGCGACGCGTCGCAGCTCGGCAGGCTCGGCCCGGGCGGGCTGCGGGCCGCCGTCGCCGCGGCCTGGCAGTTCACCGAGTTGATCAGGGACGAGAACCCGGGGCTGCCGTTGGTGATCATCGGGCACTCCTGGGGGTCGTTCCTGACGCAGATGCTCGTCAACCGGCACCCGGAGGCCTACGACGCCATGGTGCTGTCAGGCTCCGCGCTGCGGATGCCGGGACGCCTGAACGGCGGCGACCTCAACAAGCCCTGGCGCGGCCCGGGCGCGAACGGCATGGAATGGCTGGCATCGGACCCGGCCGTTGCGGAGGCGTTCCTCGCTGACCCGCTCACGACGTCGACGCCGCTGATGCAGTTGTTCGGCATCCGCGACGCCCTGCGACTGTTCGGGCTCCCCCGCAAGAACCTCGGCCACGACATCCCGACCCTGATCCTGGTCGGCGAGAACGACACCGTCGGCGGACCCCGCAGCAACGAGCGACTGGCCGCGGCCTATCGATCCCGCTCCGGCTTCACCGAGGTGACGACGATCGTCTACCCCGGTGCCCGACACGAGGTCTTCAACGAGGTCATGCAGGACAAGGTGCGATCGAACCTCATCCACTGGCTCGGCAGGCACGTGCCGACCGCGACGTAGACTCGGATGCAGGGACCCGCTGCACAGCCCGACGCCTCAACGACGCAGGCAACGAGCCCGGAAGGAAGCGGAGATCATGACAAGGCCAGTGGTGATCGGCGTCTTCGTCGTCGCAATGGTGGCGGTGATCATCGCGGTGGACCTCCTGTTCTTCAGGAACCAGTTCTGGCCACGGCTGGCGGCCAACGTCGGCATCGTCCTGCTGTTCGGGGCGTTCTACTTCCGGTTCTTCGGCGCAGCCTGAGGACGGTGACGGTTGGCGCCCGCATTGCCGGAAGAGTCCTCCCAGACTCCGATTCGGGGCCCGAAAATGACCGAAACCGGAAAGTGACAGGACTTGCCCCGCATGGGTGGACCACCAAGACGCCAGTGCGGGGGTGCCATCGACCCGGGAATCTACATCTCCTAGAGTGACGACCATGGACAACGATCTCCCCCAGCCCTGGGTCCGCCACTACCAGCCGGGGGTGCCTGCGCAGATCGTGCCGCCGACCCAGTCGCTGGTGGGGCTGTACGAGAGGTCGGTGTCCGAGGCCCGGGACAGCATCGCTACGGAGTTCTTCGGCAGGGAAACCACCTATGCCCAACTCGGCGAGCAGATCGAGCGGGCGGCCGAAGGGCTGCGCCGTCTCGGCGTGAAGGCGGGCGACCGGGTCGCGCTGATCCTGCCGAACTGCCCGCAGCACGTCGTCGCGTTCTACGCCGTCCTGCGGCTGGGGGCCGTCGTCGTCGAGCACAATCCGCTCTACACCTCCCGCGAACTGAGGCACCTGTTCGAGGACCATGGTGCCCGCGTCGTCATCTCATGGGACGCCGCCGTGGAGAAGCTCCGCGACCAACCCTCGGACATCCAGCTGGACCGGATCGTCGCCGTCAACCTCGTCAAGGCGTTTCCGACGTTCAAGCGCCTTGCCCTCGGCCTGCCGATCCGGAAGCTGCGGGAGACCCGCGCCAAGCTGACCAAGCCGGCGCCGGGCACGATGGCATGGGAGGAGTTACTGCGCGCGCCGCGGATCGACGCGTCGCATCCCCGCCCCGGCGTCGACGACCTTGCCGTCATCCAGTACACGTCCGGCACGACGGGCCAGCCTAAGGGCGCGATGCTGACGCACTCCAACCTGTTCTCCAACGCGCTGCAAGGCGAGGCATGGATGCACGGAGCGCAATACCGCAAGGAGACCTTCTACGCGATCCTGCCGATGTTCCACGCCTTCGGGATGACGCTGTTCATGACGTATGGCATTCTCAAGCAGGCCCGGCTCGTGCTGTTCCCGGCCTTCGACGTCAACCTGGTGCTGGATGCCGCCGCCAAGCATCCGCCGACTGTGTACTGCGCGGTGCCGCCGATCTACGAGGCCACCGCCCGCAAGGCCAAGGAGCGCGGCATCAGCCTGCGCAGCGCCAAGTACTGCATCTCGGGTGCCATGGCGCTGCCGGATGCGACGGTGGAGTTGTGGGAGTCGGTCTCCGGCGGGCTGCTCGTCGAGGGCTACGGCATGACCGAGGCGTCGCCGGTGTGCCTGGGGAACCCGTTCGCGCCGTCGCGTCGCACCGGCACCATCGGGGTGCCGTTCCCCAGCACGTGGATGCGGGTCGTCGACCTGGAGGACCCGACTCGGGACGTTCCCCAGGGCGAGCGCGGCGAGTTGCTGATCAAGGGCCCGCAGGTGTTCCAGGGCTACTGGATGAACCCGGAGGAGACCGCGAAGACGCTGCTGCCGGGAGGTTGGCTGCGCACCGGCGACGTTGTCGTCCAGGATGCCGACGGCTTCACCACCATCGTCGACCGCGTCAAGGAGATCATCATCACCGGCGGCTTCAACGTGGCGCCGTCGGAGGTGGAGCAGGTGCTCGTCCTCCATCCGGGCGTCCGCGACGCGGCGGTGGTGGGTGTGCCCAACGAGGAGATCGGCGGCGAGAACGTGGTGGCGGCCGTCGTCGCGGAACCGGGGACGGCGCTCACCCACCTGGAGCTCCGCGCCTGGTGCAAGGAACGCCTCACCGGCTACAAGGTGCCGCGCGAGTTCTTCGTCGTCGACGAGTTGCCGAAGTCCATGCTCGGCAAGGTGCTGCGGGCCAAGGTCCGCGAGGTGATCGCGGGGCTGGAGCCGCTGCCGCGGCAGTGAGAGACTCTCAGGGCTCGGCAATCCAGCGGTAATGGAAACCTCGGCCTGCCCGTGTCAGCGACGAGGGTTCGAGAAGCCCGTCCGCCTCCATGTCCTTGAGAAGACCACCAACGTTCGATGGGCTCGCGCCGACAATCGCCCCGAGTTCCGTCGTGCTGATTCTTCCACGGGCGCGAGCATACGCACGGGCCACCTGCTCCCGCGGGATGGCACGGTGTCGATGCCCGGTTCGTTCATACTGTTCGTCCAGCAACCGCAATCCCCTCGCAGACAAGGTCCACGCCATGGTCGACTCACCCGGGACACCCGGGACAGGGGCAAGCAGACTGACGGAATCAACAACCCGGTCACCGATGGCGTCGATGACATCGCGCACCTCCTGCACTGGCAGCTGAATGAAGGGAGCCAGTGCGTTCTCATCGAACCAACGCTCGTCGACGAGAAGCCTGAGGGCCATCAGCTTGCGGAGATCCCGAGCGATGGAAGGCTCACCAAGCTGGTCCAACCAGGCCATCCAAGCAAGGTCCGGATTGGCCCCGGTCATCGTGGTCACCACGTAGGGGCCGGGTATCTCTCTGATCTCGGGCATTCGAAGACCCAGCCCGAGCAAGTCCCCAACCATGCGGTCCACCCCGATCCCTTCCCGCTCTGCCACCTTCAGGGTGGCAAGCAACTCGCTCAGCGCCGTGTTCCTGGACGTTGACGGGTGGGTGATGATGTTGTCTGCAGTGACTCCACCGTAGAAGCCACCCGGGCTTGTGACTCTCAATGTCGCCCCCTCATGCTCGACCAGCGTCGGATCCGGAAGGCCCCACTCCCGGTGGGCGACGCCGTTGACGATCGCCTCCCTGATAGCCCTCTCCGGAAGTTGCCGCAGCTGCCCGACGGACAACCCCTGCGGAACATGGCTCACGGGGTTGTATGCGCGAGCCAGCGTGAACGAGTCCTGCAACTGTTCCAAGAGCGATCTGCCGCCGTCGCGAACTCGGTCCGAACTGTCCTGACCTGCAGCATCCCTGCGGATGTAGTCAATGCATGGCTCCGGGCGGCCGACCAGTGTGAGCGCCGCCGCGTTTGTGAGCCAGCCATCACCATCCACCGCATTCAGGCGTGTCAGGAGCTCTGGAGTGTGTGCTTCTGCGAGCTCCTGGGCGTGGGGATCCCTGGAGGCAGCGAGAAACGCACGGGCGGACTCGAGGGCCGCTGGTCGGGCAGAGGCCGCAGAGTGGTTCGATCGCTGCGCTGACCAGTCGAAGCGGATACTGAGGCGATGCCGACCGTGCCAGCTGGCCGCGTCAACATCCCGACAACTCGATCCAACACGCCAGCGGATCCTCCCGTCGACGCGGATCGGTTCAATCGCTCTGGGGCAAGTCACGACCAGCAGGCGGACGTCGGAGACCACCACTGGCCTCACGTCGACGGTGAGGAGCCTGTTGGTGATCTCATAGATTCTGAAACGGAGCCACTCCTCGTCAAGTTGCGTACCGATCAGAAGTGGGCCGTCGTCCTTGTCATTGACCCCCACTATCAGGGCGCCGCCACCCGGAGTGTTCGCCATGCAGGCCGCCTCGCGCGCAAGGTACGCGGCGGCCCGCTCGTTGTCTGCGGTTCCCGGGAGGACATTGCCCCGCTTGTCGCGACGGCCTGGCTCCTCCTTGTAGTCGACGGCTTGCCGCTCAGGCAGCCGCCGCCCACCCTCCAAGGCCCGGAGGTGGTCGCCCACCTCCTGCTCCAGCGGATCAGGCCCGAAAACTATGCTCATGGCATCCCCCAATCGCTTGTTCATAACTTTACTGCTTCAAACTTATAGCAGTAACGCCGCAAGGTGCGCCTGCATAAGAACCTGCACGGCAGCGGGTCTGCCCGAAGCGGACGCCGACCTACATCCCGAGTTGGGATTCGATTGGTAAGCTGGTGCCATGAGTACGCAGATCGCGGTTCGGCTACCCGAGGAGATGGTGGAGTTCCTCGACCGGTTGGTGGCCGAGGGCAGAGCACCCAGCCGCGCTGCCGTCGTCGCTTCCGCGCTGGAGCACGAGATGCGACTTCGCGCGGCACAGGCCGATGCGGAAGTCCTGCGGGAGAAGGGTGCCGCCGACGACCTCGACGATCTCGTCGCGTGGAGCACAGCCAACCTCCCGGCCGAGGGCTGAGCGTCGGTGCGCGAGATCTGCCTGGTCCACCTGGACAAGACGCGTCCAGCCGTGATCCTCACCCGCGACGCGGCCCGTGCGGCGATGACCAAGGTCACCATCGCCCCGATCACGTCCACCGTCAAGGGACTGTCCAGCGAGGTCCGGGTCGGTCCCGTGAACGGGATCGATCACGACTCGGCCATCTCGCTCGACAACGTCATGACCATTCCCAGCGATCAGCTGGGGCGCACCATCGGCTACCTGACCGCGCCCCAGGAACGACTCCTGGCCCGCGCCCTCGTTCTCGCCTACGACCTGGACATCCCGTTGCTCGGGTGAGCCAAGGCCTCAGCCACCGACCACTTCTCTGAGTGCCCCTACGGCGTCATCGATGTCGATGCGCTCCTGCTCGATGCGCCGGAACGGCACATCCCCGGCCGTGGCGATGCCGGCGTAGCACGCGTCCTCGGCGGCTGTGAGTCCCGGAAGCCGCTGAGCCGAGGGCCGGAGCGGCTCGCCGTGGCGGTCGTGGTCGACGCCGAGGTGCGCGCAGCGGTGCAGGGCGGTGGCGTCCATCAGGATGGAGTCGACGGCGATGCCGCGGGGCGCGAACTCGGCGCGCAAGGCGTTGAGGATGGCGAAGCCGTCGGCGTCGATGTCGCCCCAGTAGACGACGTGCTCGGCGCCCGTCAGCCACTCGATCCCGCCGAGTGACGAGGCTGCAGCCTTGCCGGAACCCTCCACCACGACGGTGTCGGGAAACTCAGGGAACCAGATCCGGCAGTCACGGTTCTCGACCACCAGCACGACGCGCGGCCGGTAGGCCAACTGGTGGACGTCGCCGGTGGTCCAGGAGTCGTGGCGGCGGCCGCCGGTCACGAGATAGTCGGGATCGACGTAGGTGAGGTGGACCACCGACAACCGCGGCCTGACCTCCGCTGACACATCCCTGCCGACGAGCCGCCGCAGCAACCCGCCGTTGGCGGCCAGCCACTTGGTGTGCATCCAGGGCACCGGCAGCGCCCGGGCAGTCCAGCCGCCGAGATCTGGGTGCTCGCCAAGCCAGGAGATCGCCTCGAACATCACCTCGACGTCGGTGTCGGCCAGACGCAGCACGGACCGAAGGTTGGCGACATCCAGCGCAGCACCGGCCTCGCGAAGCCGAACGGCCGTGCGCCTGGCCCGGGCGATATCGACGTCGAGGCCCGGCGTTCGTGCGTGTTCCAGCAGCCGGAGCCCCGACTCCAGGCCTGCGACGCGAAGCCGCAACGGCACGGATGTCCTGGCCCCCGCAACCCCGATCTCGCTCTCCAGGAGCGTCACGTCCGGGGCGTCGTCGAGGTCGGCGGCACGCCAGGCCTCCCGCCAGTCGCTCCAGGCAGGCAGCCCGACACGCAGCACCGCGGCGTTGCCGTCCACCCCCGGCCTCAGGCCGATCTCGATCGGGGTCTCGACTGTGCCGTCCACCTCGGCGCACACCCGCTCAGCCCACGAACGAGCCAGCCGCGTGGCGACCTTGCCCACCGCCTCATCGGGGCCGAGCAGGCGCGGGGTCATCCCGCCTGCTCCGGCAGCCCGACCTTCGGCTTGGCCCAGGACCGGCCGAGGGTGTCCTTCAGGATGTCGTACTCGACGTCGACGTGCGGCTCAATGGCGGAGTACTTGTCGTTCGGCGCACCGATGACCAGTTGGAACCCCAGCCCCTGCCAGGCGCCGATGGCGCGTTTCGTGAAGTGCGCATCCGCCTTGATCAGCGCCTCGTCGAGGAAGACCGGCGCGTACCGGGGCCGGTCGGCGCCGGCGTCGCCGAGCTGGTAGCGGAGCGCCGCGCCGACGATGAACGCGACGAGTTCCTGCGACTCGCCGCCCGACTTCTCACCGATGTGGTCATACAGCGCCACGTGCTGCTGCGTTGTGGCGTCGATCCGCTCCGCACTCACGCGCACGTGGTTGCGGACGTCGACGAGGTCGGCGAACTCGGGGCCACTACGGCGAAGGCGCCTGATCAGGCGCTCCATGCGTGCGTAGACCTGCTCGCGCGCCTCGTCGCTGCCGGCCGACTCGATGGCGGCACGGACGTCGCGCAATTCCCGCCGGAATCGCTGCCGGGTGGCGGACTGGCCCTCCCGGGTGGTGATCTGGAGGCGGTGGTGGTCGTCGTAGAACGGGAGATCCCGCATGATCTCGTTGATCGGTTCGATGCGCTCCCGGATCTCGCGGAGCGCCCGGCCCAGTGTGGAGTCGAGGTTGGTGAGGTCGTTGCCGGACATCCGCAGCAGGCTGTTGCGCCACTCGGTCTCGAGCTCGTGCATGCCGCTGGCCTCCAGGTCGGCCAGTATCCGTTCGAAGTCGGCCACGGAGCGATCCGGGTCGGGCAGCAGGTTCGGGTTGGGCCAGCGGTCGAGGAACGTCCGCAGGGTGCGTCCCAGTGCCTCCCGCTGCTCGGCCAGCGTCTCCTGGGCCGACGCATGGTCGGCCGTCAACCGCGCGCGGGCGCTCTCGAGGGCGGCGTCGAAGCGGCTCAGCTCGGCCTGCGGTTCGACTTCGGCAGACGGCGCGTCGACCTCGAACCGCTCGTCCAGGTATGCAAGCTGGTCGTCGGTGAGGGCACGCCCGGCGTCGTCCGCAGCCTCGATCACCCCACCGGCCGCGTCGACCTCGTCGGTGATCCGCGCCCACTGCTCGCCGAGTTGCTCCTGCCGGTGCTTGGCGCGACCGACGTCCTGTTGCAGTGCCGCCACCTTGTCGCCCGCGGCCCTGATCTGCGACTCGATGCGAGCGATCTCGGGATTGCCCGCCGTGACCTCGTCGATGATGGCCGCCCAGCGTTCCCGCTCCGCGGCCAGGTGATCGACGTCGACCCGGTCCCAGGTGAGTTCCACGATCCTGCCGTAGGCGGCGAGGCGGGCCTCGAGTGCGTCGAGCCCGGACTTCGCACGCTCCAGCGCGACGTCGGCATCGACGAGGCGCATCCTGGCGTCGTCGATCCGCACCGACAACTCCGCCAGGCGGCGCCGGCTGGAGAAGCCGAGCACGTTGCCGCGGCCGTGGCCACCGTGCGCCCCCCGGTTGCCCTGGGCGATCTGTCCGGTCATCGTGAGCGCCATGCCGTGCCGGGCCAAGTCGCGGGCCGAGTCGACGCACATGAACCCGAATCTGTCGACCAGCCGATCCTGGAGCCAGCCGGTGAACGGGGTGGGCCGGTAGTCGAGGCGACCGGGGAGCGTGCGCTCGTCGAGCCGGCGGGGGGGCTGGAGGCCCGTGTGGACGCCCTCGTAGCGGATCCGCACCGGCGTACGGACCGAGTCGATGGCCGCCCGGAATGCCCCGAGGTGGGCGACGTCGATCAGCACCGTCGTGGCGAAGCCGC
This sequence comes from Arachnia sp., assembly GCA_039811745.1. Taxonomy (GTDB): domain Bacteria; phylum Actinomycetota; class Actinomycetes; order Propionibacteriales; family Propionibacteriaceae; genus Arachnia. Next base: position 34,035 of record JBDHZH010000017.1, on the reverse strand, counting down.
CGAGCGCCAGGTTGAAGGCCTCCCGCCAGGGCTCGAACTCGGTGCGGACCTCGACGAGTTCGCCGACGAAGGGCAGGTCGTCGGGGCCGAGGCCCGCGACTCGCGCCAGGAGGTCCCGGGCATGGTGCAGGTCGTCCGGGATGTTGTCGCGCCGGTCGGCCGTCCGGACCCGCTCCTGCTCCAGGTCCGCGACCTCCCGGGCGATGTCCCGGCGATCGGCGCGGGCGTCGGAGAAGGCGTCGCGGGCGGCCTCCTTCGCGTCGGGGTCGGCCAGGGCCGTCCGCGCGCGCTCGTCCAGCGCAGCGAACTGCTTGGCGGACCTCGCCTCCGCGCCCAGCACGGCCAAGGCGTCGTCGAATCGGCCGCGCTCCTGACGGGCGCGGTCGAGACGATCCTCGGTGGTGCGGAGCTCCCGCTGGGCGCTCGTCAGCCGGTCGCCGCCTGAGGCGCGCAGCACCTCGACCAGGCCCTGGCGTTCCGCATCCGCCGCCTTGGCCAACGCCTCCTTCTCGCGCACGAGGGCATCGGATCGGTGCTTGTGCTCCTGCAGCCCGGCCTCGACGCCTCGCAGCAGGTCGAGTCTGCGCGTGGCGCGCCAGAGCGTCGCCAGTGAGTCCGCGTCGCCGAAGTTGCCGACCTCCCCGATGAGCCGCATCCGCTCGGCGGCTGCCTCGATGCGGGCGAGCAGGCCGGGGATGGGGGCAAGGGCGTCGATCTGCTGCTTGGCCGTAACCATGCGGTCGCGTGTGGCCTTCAGTTCGTCGAAGTGCTGGACGACGTCGTCGGCGACCTGGAGCGTCTCGGGCTCCTCCAGCACCATCCGCTTGTACAACTCGTCGACGGTGGTGATCTGCTGGCCCGCCTGGATGCGGGCCAGCAGGTTCAATGCCTTGGCGCCGGCACCTGCGGCCCCGATGCCGAGAACGGAATGCAGACGCGCGGAGAACTCGCGGTCGGTCGGCACGGTGTGGAGGCCGGTGGCGGCGACGGCCGAGTCGGCCAGATGTCCGCGGGCGGCGTCCTCCAGCCGGGCCAGGTCGAAGGGGCCGTCGATGGTGGCGCGCACCTTGGTGGTGTCCTCCAGCGTGCGGGCCCCGGCCGGGATGTACCAGGCGCGCAACGCAGTGAACCGGGCGCCGTCGCGCTCGGCCCACGTCATGGCGACGGCGGTCCACGTGTCGCAACCGTCGCCTCGGAGCACGCGCATGCGGGTGCCGTCCTCGGTGCGGGACTCGTCGAGCTTGCCGCGGCCGTAGGAGATGATGTTGCGCTGCTCGTAGCCGCGGGGACGGCCGACGACGGCACCGTTGGAGGCGCCGTTGAAGGGGGTGGTGTGCGGCATCATGAGCGCGATGTAGCCGTCCATCAGCGTCGACTTGCCGGTGCCGGAGCCGCCGCACAGCAGCGTCGCCGTCGGGGAGAACCGGATGCGGTGGGCGCCGTCGTAGCCGCCCCAGTTGACCAGCTGCAGGTCCTCGGCCAGCCACTGCTGGCCCCGGGAGGCGGCAGGGATCAGGCCGAAGAGCGTGTCGAGCATGCTCACAGCGAGTCCTCCTCATCGTCCGACTCGTCCGGGGTTCCACCGTCGTGGGCCTCGACGGGCATCCCGTTGTCGGCGTCGGCGCGGGCCTCTCCCCGGGACTGCAACCAGTCGGTCAGTTCCGACATCTTCTGGGAGCTGAGCACGATCTCCACCAGCGGGGTGATCAGGTAGCGGCCCTCGGAGTCCTCCTCGACGATGCCGTCGGAGCGGAGCCGCTCAAGCGACCTGCGGATCGCCTTCTGCCGCCTGGCAGTGTTGCCGTCGGCCTCGGTGAAGTAGGTGAGCACCGTCTGCTCGATCTCCTCGATGTCGACGCGCGCGGACGCCTCGCCTGCCGTCGTCTCCCGCTGGTACACAACCCGCAGGTACACCAGCGTGAGCGTCTCCTCGCGGCTGTAGGCGTCGTCCTTCAGCAGGATCGGGATCTCCAGCTCGTCGGATCGGACCTGCTCCTTGTAGGCGACGCCGCGGGACGTGTCGACGACGAGCCGGATGAAGACGTCCGCCAGACGCGACTCGATCAGCGGCTGGTTGTCGAGCAGCACCGTCCAGTCGTCGCGGTTGCGTTCGGCCTGCAGGAAACGGCGCTGCAACAGCCTCGTCAGGACCCGCCGCACGTCCGGTTCGAGGACGCCGCGGTCACCGGGGAAAAGAGCCTCCGTATCTCGTTCCATGGGGACCTGGTCGATGAACGGCGCCTGCCGGTCCCTCTCGGATGCGACGTCAGTCATGGGTCTCCTCGGGGTTGGGCGTTCGGGCGGTGACCGCGCCGAACGCGAACCGGCGGCTGGTGCCGTCGGGGCGGCGGGCCTCGACGACGGAGACGGCATCGCCCTCGGTCATCCCGAGACGGTGGGTGATCTCCAGCAGGCCGAGCAGGTCGACCGGCCTGCGGGTGTCGTCGTCGGCTGCCTGGAAGGCTTCGGCAAGATCGAAGCCGTCTCCCAGGCCCTGCACGTACTCCTCCAACTCGCGGTAGCGGGGACCGCCCCAGGAACGCGGATCCGACTCCAGGAACTCGACGTCGTCGGCCGTGGCCAGCGGGGCGGGGGCCGCGGGCGGACGGATGTCGCTCGTGGACTGACGCAGGTGCGCGATGGCGCTGGTCGCGAAGCCGCGCAGGGGTTCGACGTCGTCGCCGGCACGACTGGTCTGCATCCAGCTCTGCAGCCCGGACATCAACCCGCGCAGGAGGCTGTCGACCTGGCGGTCGCGGATCGGGTCGTGGGTGCGCACCTGCGCGGTGATGACGTGGGAGGCTCGCCGCTGCGCGGTCAGCACCTCCTGGACGCCCTGTTCCACTCGGCGCCCGATCGCGGCCAGTTCGGCGCGCTGCTCCGGGTCCATGAGCCTCGCGAAGGGGTGTGTGAGGAGCGTGTGCAACTGCGTGGCCAGAAGGTCGATGTGCTCCGGGTCGCCGATGAGGCGCAGCGCCCCGGCGAAGGCCCGCCCTTCCGGGGTGGCCTCGGAGATGTGCTGGCCGCGCTGAAGATAGTCGCGCAGGACGTCCCCGGTGGGGCGGACGTCCTGGCGGAGCTCTGTGACGACGTCGCGCTGCATGGCCCTGATCGACTCGGCCAGACGGGAGAAGTCCGCCGGCAGTTCGCGGGCGAGGTGGACGACGTTCTCGGCCTCCTCCAGGAGCCCCTCGTCGTCCAACGGGTCCAGTCTCCCCTGCTGCAGGAGCATGATCTGCTCATCGATGGCATCGCGTTCCGCCGAGAGCCGGGCCAGCCGTGCCACCGGGTCGGTCTCGGCGTCGCCGGTGAGCTGCTCGACGGCCTCCAGCAGGGTCCGGACGCGGGAGTTGGAGACCTTCGTGGCGCGCGCTCCGGTGCGGCCGGCCACCTCCAACGCCCCCACAGCATGGGCCGACAGCCGGTAGACCTCCAGGTCGCCGTCCATCTGCCGGGTCAACCAGCCGACCTGCACCCAGTAGCGGCAGATGTCGCGGGCGGTGCCGGACGGCAGCTGCGGCTCGTTCTCGTCGTACCCGGCGGCCCGCAGCTGGTCGACGATCTCCGCCACCTCCGCGTGCGCGTCCGCGACGGCGACGGTGGGCCGGTCCTCGGTGAAGACGATCGACAGCGCGGCGACGACGAACGGCGCATACCTGCCGTGCAGCAGGTCCAGCGTCGGGTTCCGGAACGCCGCGAGCGAGCGCCGGTAGGCGGCTTCTGCTTGGGCTGTCGTCACGTCGCAAAGAGTAGTGCAGCGAGCCGACAGGGGCCCCGAGCGTCCTTTCGGGACGGGAAGTGGGTATGGTGTTGCGGACCGTCGCACCGTCGCAGGCGGTTATTTCCACTCCTAGGAACTCGGGGGATGAAGACCATGAAGAAGTTGACGATGTTGCTGGCGGGTCTCCTCGTGGCGGCCGTGCTGCTCGGGGCCGGCGCGATCGTCGCAGGGGGGATCACGAAGGGCTGGCCCCAGTTCGCCGCCTTCGAACAGAAGGGCGAGACCCGGAACACCCAGGTGGTCAACTCCCTGAAGAGGGAACAGCAGGTGGTGCTGCTCAGCCTCGGCATCCAGGGCATCTCGGAGCGGACCGAGAACAGCGTGTTCATGGGCATCGACGTTCCGGGCACCCAGAAGGTCACGTTCATCGAGTACTCGTTCAACGCCAAGCTCGGCATCGAGGGCAAGGACGTCGAGATCGTCCCCGTCGGCGACAACGGCTACATGATCTTCATCCCCGAGTTCATCTTCATCGGCCACAGCGGGACCAAGTTCCGTGTGGCCGCCGAGAAGAACGGTGCCCTGAGCTGGATGACGCCCAACATCGACACCGCCGAGATGATCAACACCATCCTCGACGACGAAGCCCAGAAGGAGTACATCAACACCAATCGGGAGATCCTGCAGGAGCAGGCGCTCGCCTTCTACACCGGCATCATCAAGGGCGTCGCGCCGGACGCCGACGTCCGCCTGGAGTTCCGCGGCTGAGTGCCGCGGGGCATCCCCTCGTTCACCGAAGGGCCCCGACGACCGCCGTCAGGCGGGGCCCTGAACCGCCGCGAGACTCAGCGGTAGGCGTCGCGACGGTGCCTGATTGCGGCGATGAACACTACAACTCGCGCCTCCTCGATCCGGTACACGACCCGGTACTCGCCGCGGCGTGCCGCATGAAGGCCCTCCAGTTGCCCGTACAGCGGCTTCCCGACGCGTCTCGGGTTCTCTGCGAGCGGCCCGAGGATGAACTCGAGGCACGCCGCTGCGACCGTCTCGGGCAGATCCTGGTGGATGGCACGCCTGGCCGCACTTGACCAGACGATGGTGTAGGTCACCGAGCGCCCCGCCTGGCCGCGGGCAGACCGTCGAGAACGTCCTCGGTGCTGAGCACCTGGCCTGCAGCCAGTTCATCAAGTGCCAATCCCAGCTCCTTGACGAGGTCCGCATCGGCCAGGATGTCCAACGTCTCCATCAGGGAGTCGAAGTCGTCCGCGCTGAGCAGCACCGCGACCCGCACCCCGTTGCGCGTGATCTCCACGCGCCCATGCGTCCTGACCGCCTCGTCCACGAAGCGGGACAGCTGTGCGCGAGCTTCAGCCAAGGGAACCATCGTCATGTACAGAATTCTAGCGTTTTCAGCACACAGTGCCGCACTTCAGGGACTCACCCCTTCGCGCCCCCGTTGATCCACGCATTCGCGACCTACCGTCGGAGGCAGAGGCGTCAGGGGATGACGCAACGGCAGGAAGGAAGCCAGATGAGCATCGCGGAACGCACAACACGGACCGTCTGGGAGGGCGCGCTGGCCACGGGTGTCGGCACGTTCGGGAACAGCAGCAGCACCGTACTCGACGGGCAGCAGGTCACCTGGGTGGCCCGCACGGAGGCCCCCGGCGGCAGGACCAGCCCGGAGGAACTCATCGCCGCCGCACACTCGTCGTGCTTCTCGATGGCGTTGGCGCTGACGCTGGGTGAGCACAAGTACACGCCCGAGAAGCTGGACGTGGCGTCGACGGTCACGCTCGACGCCGTCGACGGCGTACCCACCATCACGACGTCGGCGATCAAGGTGGTGGCAACCGTGCCTGGCCTCGGAGCCGACGACTTCGACAAGATCGTCGACGAGGCCGCCAAGCTTTGCCCGGTCTCGCGCGTACTGGCTGGCGCCAGGATCACCGTCGACGCGGCCCTGGCGGGCTGACAGCAACGCAGCCAGGCCCAACTCTCGCGTCAGTGATGGAGCGTTGCTGGGTGAGGCGATAGCCGTGAACTCAAGCACGGTTGACGGGCCTGACCTTCGTCGCGTGGCTTGTCCGGCCAAGTCCGCCCCATCGGGCGATCCGCATCCGACACGACCGACGACGTGGTAGACCAGACGTTGGACCTGGGGTTGAGACTGGGAGGCGATCGGATGACCAAACGACTCGTGCTGGCTGCCGACGACGAGCACTACCGGAGGCTCGGACTGATCCGTGAGATCAGGCCCTTCGAGGACGGCCTGCGGACGGACCCCGCCCAAGCGGGCCACTACGAGTGGTGGTACCTGGATGCGCACCTCGACGACGGCGCAAGGCTGGTCGTCACGTTCCTGACCAAGGACATCACGCGTCCCGTCGCAGGTGCGGCTCCGACGGTGATGGTCGACCTGACCCTGCCGGACGGGACGGCGGTCGGCCGGAGGGTCGAGTTCGCCGCCGACGAGTTGGCGACGTCCACGCTGGGCTGCGACGTGGCGATCGGCCCCAACCGGTTCTCCGGCGACCTCCACCACTACACCGTCCATGCGGCTCTGGACGACCTCGTCGTCGACGTCGAGTTGGGCGGGTTGACCGAGCCCTGGCGGCCGGAGACCGGCCACATCCTCTACGGCGCCGACGAGGCGGAGTTCTTCGCCTGGCTGCCGGCCGTCCCCTACGGGAATGTGACGGCCACCTACCGCGTCGGGGACCTCACCGTGGAGACCCGGGGCACGGGCTACCACGACCACAACTGGGGCAACGTCGCGCTCCCCAGGGTGGTCAACAACTGGTACTGGGGCCGAGGCGCAGTCGGGCCGTACACCTTCATCACGGCCGAGATCGTGGCCGAACGCGCCTACGGCTACCAGCCGGTGACGGTGTTCATGCTTGCCAGGGACGGGAAGGTGATCGCCGACGACGGATCGCGGGTCTCGTTCGCCAGATCGGGAATCCACGTGGACACCGAGGTCGGCAAGCCGGTCGCCGACGTGCACTCCTTCACCCACCGCGACGGCGACGACGCCTTCACCGTCACCTACACCCGTTCGGAGACACTCGTGCGCGCCAGGATGGCCGAGAGCCTCCACGGCTGGCAACGGCTGGCCGCCCGAGCCGTCGGCTTCGACGGCGCCTACCTCCGCTTCGGAGGCACCGTCCAGGTCAGGCACGAGCAGGCCGGCCAAGTGGTCGAGGAACTCGAGGGGCCGGCGATGTGGGAGCTCATGTACTTCGGGAAGCACCGACACGAGGCCGGTTGAGCAATCGCCCGACCCGTGGAAGCCAGAACTCAGGCCATTGAGGCCGGGCGAACTCCGGGCGCCACGACCTCGAGGCCTGCAGCCCGTGCCGCCTCGCCGAGCCGATGGTCATAGGTGAGGATCGCGGAGACATCGAGACGGATCGCCGCCTCCAGATGGAGCGCGTCCAGGGTGCGGAGGTACGACATCGGCAACAGGCCGGCGTTGCGGTAGACGGCCCGGTCGAGGGCGGCAAGCGCGACGCCGTCGAGGAGGGCGGTCACATCCGCCTGGTTGAGATCCTCCCGGATCGCCACCCGGCGCAGCTCAGTCTCGAGCAGATCACTGGAAACGAGCGTGGCTGGGGTTTGGTCGAGCCAGGCCAGGAGCGCGGCACTCTCGGGTTGGTCGATGAGCAGTGCAGCCAGGGCCGAGGTGTCGACATAGACCACGGGACGATCGGTCACAGCCGATCCCCCCTGAGGTCGTCGATGGTCGTCGCCAGTTCGTGGTCGACCGACTTGCGCTCGATGGCCAAGGCCCCCCAGCCACCCTCGCGCCGAGCCGGCCGGACGATCGGCAGCCTGGGGGTCGGCGCATCCAGCGGCACGATGCGACCCACGGGCACCCCACTGTTGGTCAGGACGAAGGACCTGCCCTCGCTCACAGCACGCAACACGCGACCGGACTCGTTGCGCAACTCGCGCTGCGAGAGGGTCTCCACGTCATGGCTCACGGCACTCATCCACCTAGCGTAGCACTCGTGCGACACGCATGGGGGAGTCCAATCCCTACACGGTCTCGGAGACGTGATGGACACCCTTCAGCCTCAACCGACACTCGTTCACTGTGGATCGACGGTTGGTCTATCACCCGCCGACCAACAGCCAACAGGCCGCGACGTTGCCATCCTGCACAGAACCGGCAGCCAGTCTTCATCGACGCGCGGACGTCAGTCGTCGTCGCCCTCGATGGTGCGGAGGAACTTCTCGAACTCGGCGCCGAGTTGCTCCGCCGACGGGATCTGGGAACCGTCGGGGGCCCACATGTTGGGGAGGTCCTGGCCGCGCATGAACGCGTCGTACTGCTGCTCCAGCGCCGCAACGATCCCCTGGACCTCCTCGTTGCCCTCCACCTCGGCGGCGATCGCGCGGCGGTTCTCCTCCGCCTTCGCCACCAATGCATCGTTCGGCAGGTTGAGCCCGGTCAGGTCCACGACGGCATTGAGCGCGGTCAGCGCGCCGTCGGGGAACTCCGATGCCGCCAGGTAGTGCGGAACGTGGATGGCGAAGCCCGCGGCCTTGTGCCCGGCCTCCCCGAGGCGCAGCTCCAGCAGTGCACCGATCGAGCCCGGCACCTGCACCCGCCCGAACGGCGACTGGGCGTCGCGGATGAGCGACGGGTCCGTGGCGTGCGCCGTCAGCCCGACGGGCCTGGTGTGCGGCACGCCCATCGGAATCCCATGCACGGTGACGACGAGCCTCACGCCCAGAACGTCGATGAGATCGCGGATCGCCAGGACCACCCGTTCCCACTGGAAGTCCGGCTCCGGCCCGGAGAGCAGGAAGTACGTCTGCCCGTCGCGATCGGTGAGCCGTTGCAGCAGTATCTCCGGCGCCTCGTAATCCGCCCAGCGGTTGGCGTCGAAGATCATCACCGGGCGCCGTCCACGGTAGTCGTAGAGCTGGTCGACGTCGAAGGAGGCGACGACCTCGGGCGCATCGGTCTCGACCAGATGGTCGCTGAGGATGCCCTGAACCTGTCCGGCGTCGATGAACGCACCCAGCGTCACCAGCAACACACCGGAGGCGGATTCGCCGCGGTCGGCACCGGACTCGTAACGGTAGAGATCGGACGGATTCTGCACGGTACAAGCCTTTCACGTTTCAACAAACCCGGGGTGCCGGCGCCGGCAGAACCCCCGTCACACCACGTCGACGGCGGGCCAGTGACCGGGCGGATACACCGTGACCCTCGGGTTGGAGGGGTGGGACGCGTAGCTGTCGTTGACTGGGGCGCCGGACATGGTCAACCGTTGCCGGCGCCCCAGCTATCGGGCTCCTTGGCTCGCATCCCGGGCAGGAGGCATCACAGGGCGCGACGCAACGCCTCGGCCCAGGTACCCTCCCCCGCGACGACGATGTCGCCGAGGCCCTGCCAGTCGGCAGCCTCCTCCAGCAGCGGCACGACCCGCGCCGCCGGCGTGCCCGCCTCCCCCGCACAACCCGGCTCGATGTGGGCGTGCTGGACGCGCAGAACCCCCGCCTGGCGGTCGCTCTTGAGGTCGACGCGGCCGACGATGCGGTCGTCGACCAGCACCGGCAGCACGTAGTAACCGTGGGTGCGCTGCTCGGCCGGGGTGTAGATGGAGATGCGGTAGTGGAAGTCGAACAGCCGCAGCGCGCGCGGCCGGTACCAGACCAGCGGGTCGAACGGGCTGAGCAGCGCGGCCGCCTCGATGCGCCTCGGCACGCGGGTGCCGACAGCGAGCCAGGTGGGACCCGGCCAGCCGTCCACAGTCACCGGCTCCACCTCACCGGCCGCCTCCAGCGCCGCGATGGCGAGGACCACGTCGGGTTTCGGCAGCCGCCAGTAGTCGGCGAGGTCGTCCAGCGTCGCGACGCCGTTCGCCACCGCCGCCCGCCTCACCAGCTCGACGATGGCGTCATGCCGCGGCAGCCCCACCAGCGCAGCCGGCGGCAGCACCTGCTCGGGGACGGCGAACACCTGCTGGAAACGCTGCCTGCCGACGACGACCAACCCTCCGGTGCGGAACAGGTGGCGGGCCGCCCAGTGGACGTCGTTGCGGTTCCACCAGCCGCCGCCGGTCGACACGTTCTCAGGATGCTCGAGCTCCGATACGCGAAGGGGCCCGCGCTCCGCGAACTCGGCGCGCACCTCGTCGATCAGCCCCCGCTTCTGGTTGACCCAGGCCTCGGTCCGGGCCCTGACCGGCGCCTCCCGGTGCCACGCCCAGAGCGCCCAGTCGGCCACCGGCAGGATCGTCGCCTCGTGGGCGGTGTACTCGGTGAATCCCCCGAGCCGCGGGCGGGTCGGGGCGTCGTGGTGCACCAGCGCATCCAGCAGGGAACGGTCGTATCGCCCCAGCCTGGAAAGCAGCGGAATATAGTGGCTGCGCTCGAACACGTTCACGGTGTCCAGCTGCAGCACTCCCATCCGTTCGATGGAGCGACGCAGCGCGGGGCGTCCAACGGTCTTGGGTCGCCCCGACGCCAGCCCCTGGGCCGCGATCGCGACCCGACGCGCCGCGGGCAGGCTGAGTCGTCGTTGCACGAGCCCAACGATAGGGGGTAGCCCAGAACCGGATGCCGGTGATGCCGTCGGCTCAACCCACGGAAACACCGCAGGCTTTGTTCACTGCTCCCCGGTGTCGCTGCGGGCCGGGGTCTGGGGTGCCGGCCGCCGGGCGAACTCAAGCGCCAGGACAAGGACGAGTGCGGTGATGCCGACGCCGATCACCAGCCCCGCGGACAGGGGGCGGACGAGCAGGATGATCGCGGCGCCTGCCACTGCGATGAGGACGAGCACCAGCTGCTGCTGGCGGCCGAGCCACAGCCCGAACCGACCCGTCGTCAGCCCGGTCCGCTCACCGCGGGCACGTGCCCGGTCGGCCAAGCCCTTCGTCGTGGTGCGGATGGCGGTGGCCCAGCGTCCGGGACCGGTCGCCCATGCGAAGAGTGCGACGGCCACGGCCAGCGCGCCGACCGCAATCACCGTGTTCACGGCCGCCTCGACGATCGCGTCGTAGCCGGCCAGGACGGCTCCCCGGGTGAGCACCCCCTGCGGCAGCAGGGTGCCCGAGAGCTCCCGGCCCACCGCGATCGCGCCGCCCAGTGCCAGCATCATGACGGCAAGGGCGATGGAGGTGGCGGCCAGCGCCCGGCGGCGACGCCGTGCCGCCAGGACGCCCGCCGCGGCCAGCGCGAGCGAGACGAACGGCAGCCACGCCCCAACCGCCACGACAAGCCCATACAGGACTGCCATCTGGGTGAATGACCGCGACTGCGCGATGACGACGCTCCGGTTGACGTCGGGGATGCTGGAGGCGAAGCCGACGCCGTCGGCGACCAGCCGCTGCTTGACGGCCGCCACGATGGGACCTATCTGGATGCTCAGCGACCCATCCCCACCGATCTGCGTCAGCGCGCCCGGATCACCGGCCAGCGTCGCCGTCAGCTGCGAGTGGGAGACGCGCAGTGTCTGTTCCCAGATCTGGGCGAACTGGTCGGATGCCACCAGCTTGTCCACGGTGGAGGCGACGAACGACTTGAGCCCGAGCACCGTCGGCCCCTCCAACGCAGCCAGCGCGGTCCGGGCAGTCGGTGGCAGGTTGAGTTGCGCCAGGCCCGCGAAGACTTCCGCCGTGATGCCGGGGATGTCGACGGCAGAGTTCACGGCGTCGACGACGGCGCCGGAGACGACCTGTTGCACCGCCGGATCCTTCGCAAGGGGCGCCAGCGTCGAGACGAACATCTCGGTGTCGGTCAGCTGGTTCTTGGCGTAACCGGCGACGATCGTCACCGGCGCCAGGATCAGCGCCACGATGATCAGCAGCGCCGACAGGACGGACCAGCCCCTGCCACGGCCACCCCTCCCCTTTGCAGCGGCAGTGCCGTCGGTGCCGGCAGCAGCAGGGAAGGAACCGGCCAGCTCTGCGTTCAGCCTGGTCAACTCGGCGTTGGCTGCCTCGAGTTCTGCGATGCGGGCCGACAGGTCCGGCTGGTTCGAGTTCGTCACGGCTCAGGAGTCTCCAGTCGGTGTGGTCTTGGTGCTCCGATGGTAGATGAGGTGTGGCCCCGGGGGGTGGTCATTCACCCTCCAACCCACACACGCGGGTGTCGGCCGGCGATTGGGTGCTCTACGGGAGCCTGGTTCGGGCTCCCGCGGGGCGCGTGCGGCGGTAGGGTACTGACACACCATCCGAGGATCAGGAGTCGAAGATGCCCGTCCGTCAAGCCACCATCGCATCAGCCGTTGGCCTGCATGCCCGCCCCGCCGCCCTGTTCGTGGCCGAGGCCACCAAGCATGGCATCCCCGTAACCATCCAGGTCGGGGCGAAGAGCGTCGACGCGCGCAGCATGCTGGCCGTCATGACGCTGGGTGCCAAGCAGGGCGACGTCGCCACCCTGAGCTCGGACGCCGAGGGGGCCGAGGCTGCCCTCGACGCCCTGGCCGCCTTCCTCGAGATCGACCACGACGCGCCGCAGGCATGAGCATCTCCGGCTTGGGGGTCAGCCCGGGCTCAACGCACGGCCCCGCAGTGATCGTCTCGACGGTGCGGCTCGTCCCGCCGGGCGAACTCACCGACGACCCGGCCGCCGCCACCGAGGCGGTCACGCAGGCGCTCGGCGAGGTCGCGGCCGAGATGGAGGTGCGCGCCCTCAAGGCCACGGAGAAGGCGCGACCCGTACTGGAGGCCACTGCGATGCTGGCGCGCGACCCCAGCCTTCTGTCCACGACGACCGCACGCATCGAAGAGGGCGAGGGCCCCGTCGACGCGCTGCACTTCGCCATCGAGCAGTACTGCGAGTTGCTGGCCGGCCTGGGCGGCTACATGGCCGAACGCCAGGACGACCTGCGCGACATCTTCCAGCGCGCCGCGGCCGTCCTCCTCGGCGTGGCTCCCCCCGGGGTGCCGGAGCTCACCGAGCCGAGGGTGATCATCGCGCAGGACCTGGCACCCGCTGACACTGCGACCCTCGACCCGGAACTCGTCCTCGGCATCATCACCGAGGGCGGCGGCGTCACGTCGCACACGGCGATCCTGGCTGCCCAGCTCGGCATTCCCGCAGTCGTCCAGGCCGCGGGCATCCTCGCGGCAGCGCCGCAGACGGTTGGTCTCGACGGCGCGAGCGGCGAGGTCTTCGTCAACCCCGACGCCGACACCGCCGCGAGGCTCGAGGAGCGCAACCAGCTCCGCCTCAGCCTCCAGGCACTGGCGGGCGGGCCCGGCGCCACGAAGGACGGCCACCGGATCCAGATCCTCGCCAACATCGGCACCGTCGACGACGCCCTGCGCGCCGCGAAGGCCGACGTGGAGGGCTCCGGCCTGTTCCGCTCCGAGTTCCTCTTCCTCGACCGCCCCGACGCGCCGTCGGTCGACGAGCAGACCGAGACCTACACGAAGGTGTTCCAGGCCTTCGGCAGCCGCAAGGTCGTCATCCGCACGCTCGACGCGGGCGCCGACAAGCCTCTCGCCTTCGCCGACCTCGGCAAGGAGGAGAACCCTGCGCTGGGGGTGCGCGGGCTCCGTCTCCAGCGTGTCCGCGAGGACCTGCTCGACGACCAGCTCACCGCGATCGCCAGGGCGGCGGAAGCCACCGGCGCCGTGGCGTGGGTGATGGCGCCGATGGTGGCCACGGCCGAGGAGGCGAAGTGGTTCACCGGCAAGTGCCGCGCCGCCGGCCTGCCGACCGCGGGGACGATGGTCGAGGTGCCCGCCGCCGCGCTGCGGTCGAAGCACGTCATGGCCGAGTGCGACTTCGCGTCGATCGGCACGAACGACCTCTCGCAGTACACGTTCGCCGCGGACCGGATGGAGGGCCGCCTCGCCGGCCTGCTGACCGGCTGGCAGCCCGCGCTGTGGGAGCTGATCGTGGCGACGGTCGAGGGCGCGGACGGCAAGCCCGTCGGCATCTGCGGCGAGGTCGGCGGCGACCCGCTGCTGGCGCTGGTCGCAGCCGGCGCAGGCATCAGCTCGCTGTCGATGGCCACCGGCAAGGTGGGCGTGGTGAAGGCCGCGCTCGCCAAGCACGACCTGGCAACCTGTCAGGCGATGCTCGCCGCCGTGCTGGACGCCGTCTCGCCCGAGGAGGCCAAGTCGGCGGTGATGGAACTGGTCGACCAGGAGATCGCCGCGATCCTCGGCGCCGCCTGATCCACGGCCGCACCAACGATGGGGTCCCTCCTTGGAGGGGCCCCATTTGCGTGTCCGATTAGGCCACAGCCTCACCGTGGGCCTGCAGAAGGCAGGTCCATTTCCCGCCCGCCGGCGAGTACCGAACAGATAGCGTCGGGCTCGGACAAGGATGATCCGGGCGCACCGCAGCACCGGAAGCAGGCAACCACGACAAGGACGGGCATGGCAACCATCGCAGTACTCGGCGCAGGCATCATGGCAAGCTCACTGGCAAGCCCACTCGCGGACAACGGGCATCGGATGCGTCTCGTGGGCACCCACCTGGACCGCGACATCATCTCGTCGATCCAGGCGACCGGTGTGCACCCGAATCTCGGCCTGAAGCTGCCGGAGGGCACAGTCGCCTACCAGCTGGAGGACGCCGAGGAGGCGTTCGACGGGGTCGACCTCGTGATGAGCGGCGTGAACTCGTTCGGCGTGCACTGGGCCGGCAGGCAGTTCGCGGACCTGCTGCGGCCCGGGATGCACGTCATCGCACTGGCCAAGGGCATGGAGGCCGACGACGACGGCAACCTCACCATCCTGCCGCGCGTGCTCGCCGGCGAGATCCCCGAGGCATTGCGCGAGCGGCTGACCTTCTCCGCCATCGCCGGGCCGTCCATCGCGGGCGAGGTGGCGGTGCGCCGCCACACCTCGGTGGTGTTCACGGGCGAGGACCAGGGGATCCTCGACATGTGGAAGGGCCTGTTCGAGACGGACCGCTACCACGTGTGGACCAACACCGACTTCGTCGGCGTCGAGGTGTGCGCCGCCACCAAGAACTGCTACGCGTTCGGAGCGGGCTTCATGAACGGGGTCCTGGACGCCATGGGTGAGGCCGCAGGCGACCGCTACGTGAACTTCAACTACGGCGCGGCCGTCTTCGGGCAGGCCTCCATCGAGATGATCGAGTTCATGGGCCTGGTCGGCGGCGACCCGACGACCCCCTTCGGCCTGCCCGGCATCGGCGACTGCTTCGTCACCTCCATGGGGGGACGCAACGTGAAGTGCGGACGCCTCGTCGGCGGAGGGTTGACCTTCAGCGAGGCCCGCGCCCAGATGCCCGGCGTGACACTCGAGGGCGCGGCCGCCATCGCGGTGATCGGCAGGGCGATGGTCCGCCTCACGGAGCGCGGCGTCGTCGCGCCGGACAGGTTCCCGATGCTGCGGCACCTCTACGAGGTGGTCGGCCTGGACCGCGCCGTCGACGTGCCGTTCAAGTCGTTCTTTGGCACCAACGGGTCCGGCCGGTAGGCAGGGACGGGACGAATCGGGACGGATCAGGCAGTCGAAGGAGGCGAAACCCAGGTGAGCAGAGCCGCTCGCGTCCTCGCCATGTTGGAGGACGCACGATACGTCGCCGTCGACGAGATGGCGGAGGCACTGGGGGTGTCACGCCGCACGATCACGGCCGAGGTCGGTGCGCTGCAGGACCTGCTCGGGACCTCGGCGTCGATCAACCTCGACGGCGGCCGCTACCGCCTGCTGATCGCCGACCCCGCACGCTTCGCGGAGGCCAGGCAGGCGGTGGCGGAGACCACCTTCAACGACCCCGCCACCCGCTCCTCCTACATCGTCGCCCGCCTGTTCCGGGCGCTCACCCCGGTGCGGATCGAGGAGTTGGGCGCCGCGATGTCGGTAAGCCGCACCACCGTCGTGGCCGACCTGGAACGGGCCCGGGCCCTGGTCGCGGAGGCTGACCTCACAATCGAGGGCCGGCCCAACTTCGGACTGGCGCTGCGTGGCCCCGAGCTGGAGCAGCGTCTGCACGTGCTGCGCCGCCACTTCGACTCCGCCTACGGTCGAGACGAACGGTTGGCCCGGGTCGGGGCCGTCGTGCGCGAGTTCGACCACGACGTCGTGCCCGACCGGGCCCGCGAATGGACCCGCTGGGCCGTCGTCAGCCTCGACCGTGCGGGAGCCGGCGAGCAGCCCGAGTTCCTGCCCGAGAAGTACCGTGGCCTCGCCTCGACGCCGGCGCATGCGCTTGCGTCCCGGTTGGCGGACCGGCTGACCGAGGAGTTCGGCGTCGAGTTGGGCGCCGACGAGCGGATCTTCCTGACCCTGCCGGTGGCCGGGCTTGGGACCAGGGCCAGCGGCACGCAGGACCCCGGAACCGAGGTCGACGGCGAACTGCACGCACTTGTCGAGGGCATGCTCGCGGCCGTCCACGCCGAGATGGCCATCGATCTCGGCGGGAGCGACTTCCTGAACGAGTTCGCCCGCCACCTCGCCTTCCTCGTCAACCGCATGCGCTACCGGATCTGGGTCGACGACTCGGGCGTCGCCGACATCCGCGAGGAGTACCCCGTCGCCTACCGGATGGCGACGGTCGCCTGCCGGGTCGTGGAGGAACGGGTCGGCCTGCCCGTCGACCGGGCCGAGCTCGGATTCCTCGCCGCCTACTTCCAGGTGTTCCTCGAGGCGGGCGAACGGCACGTCGTCAAGCCGCCGCAGGTGGCTGTCGTAGCAGGGGCCGGTGTGGTGCGCGCGGAGCTGGTGCGCCTGCAACTGGCCAGGCTCCTGCCCGCGTCGACGGAGTTCCGCATCGTGCCCGAGGGGCAGGCCGGAAGCGAAGCCCTTGCCGGCGTCGACCTCGTCGTGGTGACCGGCGACGGCGAGGTGACGACCGACGCGCCGGTGCTGCACGTCACACGCGTGCTCGACCGGCTGGCCATGGAGCGTCAACTCGAGCGCATGCAGCTCAAGATCCCGTTGCGCGGGACGCTCAGCCGCGGCGGCTCCGTGCTGGCGGGCGCCCTCGACGAGGCCCATTTCTTCGCCCTGCCGCCCGAGACCGCCTACGCCGACGCCGTCGACTTCATGACCGGACACCTCGAGGCCCGGGGGCACGTCGAGTCAGGGTTCGGCGCTCGCATCCGCGAGCGCGAGGCGAAGGCAGGGATGCGGCTCGACCCATGGGTCGCCTTCCCGCACGCGACGCTCAGCAGCCCGGGCGGCGTGATGCTCGCCGTCGGGGTGGTGCCTCACGAGGCCACCGACGACGGCGTCCGTCTCATCGTCCTGCTCGGCGTCCCGGCCGACGCCGGCCGCAGCGAGGAGGTCCTCGTGGCGGTGTACGACGAGGTTCTGCGCCTCGGTGCCCGCCGCGACCTCGTGGATCGCATCTGCAGGCTCACGAGCTACGAGCAGTTCTACTACTTCCTCGAACGAAACCCACTGACCGACAGGGAGCGCTGACCGCCATGTTCTGGATCGTGATCATCTCACTGGGCGCCGCCTGGCTGCTCCAGTCCTTCTTCTCCTTCAAGCAGTCCCAGGCCTTCGGGAAGCTCTTCGTCGAGCTGCGCCGCAAGGGCCGCGTCGCCATGGGCCGGTTCAAGGGCGGCCTCGTGCAGGGCGCCATCGTCCTGTTCGCCATCGACGACGACGGCATCATCCTGGAGGGCCACAAGCTGCAGGGCGTCACCGTCGCAGCTCGGTTCAAGCGATTCGACCTCTATGACGGCCAGGACCTGCACGAGATCGACCCGATGCGGTCCAAGCGTCACGGCGGGCCGCTGCGCAAGGCCGTCGAGAACGCGCGGGACAACCTCCGGATCGTCACGGCGGGCGGCCATCCGCCCGAGCCGCCGACGGCGATGGCACGCCTGCTGAACCGCCTCCCGATGCCGAAGTTCGCGTCCAGGCGTAGGCGGGCGAAGGCCCACGCGGCCACCGAGGCGTTCGCAGGGATCACAGTCGCACCGGAGAAGGTGCGCATCAAGGTTTCCCGGGCCCAAAGGCCCGCGGATGACCGCAGCCCAGCGGAGGGCCTGCGGACTGACCGGGCCGCGTGAGCGCTGCCCCCAACACCCCTGAAGGGAGTGGGAAATGGACTGGATTGTCAACGCCGCGACATGGTTCGTCGGGTTGTTCAAGGCCGGTGGCGAGGTCTTCATCTCGTGGATGACCGGCATCGTCCCCCTGGTACTCGTCCTGCTGGTCGCGATGAATGCGTTGATCGCGTTGATCGGTGAGGACAAGATCAACAGGTTCGCGCAGAACGCGGGCAAGAACGTGATCAGCCGCTACCTGCTGCTGCCGTTCCTGGCCTCGTTCTTCCTGTGCAACCCGATGTGTTTCACAATGGGCCGGTTCCTGCCCGAGTACTACAAGCCCAGCTACTACGCGAGCACCGCGCAGTTCTGCCACACCAGCCTCGGTATCTTCCCGCACATCAACCCGGGAGAGCTGTTCACGTGGATGGGCATCGCCACCGGCATCATGACGCTCGGCCTCAACGAGGGTGAGCTGGCCGTTCGGTACCTGCTGGTCGGCGCATTCCTCAACTTCGCGGGCGGCTGGGTGACCGACTTCACCACCGCCTACGTGGCCAAGCAGCAGGGCATCACGCTCTCGAAGGTGGTGCATGCAAATGTCTGAGTACGGAACCATCACGGTCACCCGCGGCCCCGGCGGCTACGGCGGCCCGCTGACGCTCACTCCCGACGACAAGCGCAACAAGATCGTCTACATCGTCGGGGGCGGGCAGAGGCCTCCGGTCGTCGACAGGATCGCCGAGCTGACCGGGGCGATCCCCGTCAACGGCTTCAACACCAGCGTTCCCGACGACGAGCACTTCTGCGTGGTCATCGACTGCGGCGGGTCGCTGCGCTGCGGCCTGTACCCCAAGAAGAACATCCCGACGATCAACGTGGTCTCCACCGGCAAGACCGGTCCCCTGGCGCAGTACATCAACGAGACGATCTACGTCTCAGCGGTCGGCGTCAACCAGGTCCAGCCCGCCGAGGCCGCACTCGTCGGTGCAGGTGCCCCGGTCTCCGAGGCCGCCGAGGCCACCGAGACGACGACGGACGGCCCGGCCCCGGTGAAGGACGTGCCGCGCCGTGCGGACGGCCGTCCGATGAAGCTCACCGAGCAGATGGCGCAGAAGAAGAACAAGAGCATCCTGGAGAAGATCGGCCTCGGCGCAGGCAAGGTCGTCGCGACCTTCTTCCAGGCCGGGCGCGACGCCGTGCAGATGATGATCACCACGATCATCCCCTTCATGGCCTTCGTCTCCATGCTCATCGGTGTGATCCAGGCCTCGGGCCTCGGCAAGGTGATCTCCGAGTCCCTGAGCCCGTTGGCCGGCAACATCTGGGGCCTGCTGCTGCTCGGCTTCATCTGCTCGCTGCCGTTCCTGTCCCCGCTGCTCGGCCCCGGCGCCGTCATCGGCCAGCTCATCGGCACCCTGATCGGCGTCGAGATCGGCAAGGGCAACATCCCGCCGCAACTGTCGCTGCCCGCACTGTTCGCCATCAACACCCAGAACGCAGCCGACTTCATCCCCGTCGGCATGGGCCTCGGCGAGGCACTGCCGGAGACCGTCGAGGTCGGTGTGCCCTCGGTGCTGTACTCGCGCTTCCTGAACGGCGTGCCCCGCGTCGCGATCGCGTGGCTGGCAAGCATCGGCCTCTACTCGGGCGCATAGGCCACAATCAGGTTCAAGGAGAGAAAGGAGCCAGACCATGGCATACACCACCAGGATCATCGAGGTCGGACCCGACGCCGAGGACTTCCTCGCGGAGAACATGGCCATCACGTTCGCCGGCGACGCGCCCGAAGCGCTCCGCTCGTACTGCTACATCATCGAGAAGGCTGAGCTCGAGGGCGGGCTGGCCGTCGGGCAGGGCGTCCGCATCGCCGACCAGCATTGGACGATCACCGCGATCGGCAATGTCGCCGAGACCAACCTGGAGAACCTGGGCCACGTGACCCTGGTCTTCGACGGTGCCTCGGAGCCGCGGCTCCCCGGCGCTGTGCACCTCGGCGGCGTCGACGCGAGGCCGGCCCTCGCGGCCGGGGCGGTGGTGATTCTCGGTGACCAGTGACACTCTCCGCGAGGCGCTGGCCCGCGCCACCGACACGGTCGATGCGGCCGTGGGGCGCGGGGTCCTGTCCGAGGCTGGGCGGCACATCGTCGCCCAGCTCGGCACCGGGCCCTTCATGGTCATCGCCGACGAGAACACGTGGGCGGTGGGCGGGGACGAGCTGACGGAGTCGCTGCTCGCCGCCGGCGCCGCCGTCTCCGATCCGCTGGTCTTCCCCGGCCGCCCCGTCCTGTACGCGTCCTACGACAACTGCGTCACCATCAAGGAGGCGATCGGCGAGGCCCTGCCCATCGCACTCGGCTCCGGCACGCTCAACGATCTCGTCAAGCTGGCGGCGTTCGAGACCGGCCGCGACTACGTCGCCGTCGGGACCGCCGCCTCCATGGACGGCTACACAGGCGCCGGGGCCCCCATGAGCGCCGACGGCGTCAAGGTGACGAAGAACTGCAAGGCTCCGGCCGTCGTCATCATGGACCTCGACGTCATCGCGGCCGCGCCGTCGTGGATGGTGGCATCCGGCTACGGCGACCTCGCGGCCAAGATCCCCGGCGGAGCCGACTGGATCCTGGCCGACGTCACCGGCGTCGAGCCCATAGACCCGGCTGTCTGGGACATGGTGCAGTCGGGCGTCAGTTCGGCACTGTCAAGGCCGGACGACCTCGCCGCCGGGAACCCGGAGGCGTTCGACGGATTGGTCGAGGGGTTGTGCCTCTCGGGGTTGGCGATGCAGGCGTTCGGCGGAACGCGTCCCGCCTCCGGTGCGGAGCACTACTTCAGCCACCTGTGGGAGCTCGCCCATCTGGGCGCCGACTGGGACCCGCCGCTGTCGCACGGGTTCAAGGTGGCCATCGGGTCGCTCGCGATGTGCGCGTTCTACGAGGCGCTCCTGGAGCGCGACCTCAGCACGATCGACCTCTCCGCCGTCGCCGCCGCACGGCAGCCGTGGGACCAGATCGAGGCCGACATTCGGTCCAGGTTCACCGGTGCCCTCGCCGACCACGCGGTCCGCGAGACCAGGGCGAAGTACCTGGCCGGCGACGAACTGGTCGCCCGCCTGCGTCCGCTGATCGACAACTGGGCCGACGTCACCGTCCGCCTCCGCGAACAGCTGACCACCACCGCGGAGCTGAGCGACATGCTCCGCCGCGCCGGCGCCCCGTCACGCCCCGAGGACATCGGCCTCACCGCCGACGACGTGCGGGCCACGTTCCCCAAGGCCATGTACTACCGCTCGCGGTACACCGCACTCGACGTCGCCTGGGAACTCGGCCTGTTCGACGACCTCGTCGCCGACGTGTTCGACAGAATCTGGGTGTAGGAATCGGTCTCGACCAGCGGAACCCCCAACCGCTGATCGAGTAGCCGACGAGGAACGAGGAGGCGTGTCGAGATCCGGCGAGAGTCCCCGGGAACTTGGTCGAGGTCTCGACACGTGCCCGGCTCGTTCCTCGCGGGGCGCTACTCGACCAGCGGGGGTACGGCTCGACCATCCATCGCCGGCTCGTCGAAACACAATGGTGGGCCGGGTCCTTTCGGACCCGGCCCACCGTCGTGTATCGGGATCAGTTGAACAGGGCGTTGACCTGGTCGTTGGCCGCGGTCAGGGAGTCAGGCGTTGCCTTGCCCGTGAGCACCGCGTCGACGGCGGGGTTCATGATGTTGTTGATCTGCGACGCGAAGTCGGTGATCGGGAACAGGAACGTGGTGCCGTCCTTCACGTGGATGAGGAACGGGGCGACGTCGATGCCGCGCTCCTTGAACGCCGCCTCGGCCTTGTCGGTCGCGCTCGGGACGGCCGGGAAGACCACGCCCTGCGAGCCGACGACGTCCTGGCAGGCCGACGAACCGAGGTACTCGACCCACTTGACCGCGGCGGCCTTGTTCTTGGAGCCGGCCCACACCGAGTCGGCGAGGCCGTTGTACATGCTGGAGCGCTTGCCGTCGGGGCCGGTCGGGGTCGGGGCCAGTCCGGTCTCGACACCCTTGTAGGAGTGCATCTGGTTGATCATCCAGGAGCCGTTGGTGATCATCGCGTACTTGCTGGCGCCGAAGATGTCAGCGGAGCTCTGGCCGGTGACTGCCTCGATGCTCGGCATGTAGCCCTTCTCGATGAGCGAGCGCATCCAGGCGATCGTGTTCTGGAATTCGGGCTTGTCGTAGTTGTAGTGCTTGCCCCACGGGTTCTTGTCCGTGACGGTCCAGCCGGTGGTGCCGGTGTACATGCTCCACTGGGTCTGGCCGTTGCCGCCGCCGGAGCCGCCGTCGAGGCCGAGGCCGTAGACCTTCACCTTGGTCTTGTCGAAGCCGGGCTCGTCGCCGCGGACGCCGTTGGCGTCGACGGTCAGGTGGGCGATGGCCTTCTCGTAGGTGCCGCCGTCGGTCGGGTTCCAGGTGAGGTTGGCGAGGTCCGCCTCCTTGATCCCGGCGTCGGCCACGAGCTGCTTGTTGTAGAAGATCGCGACGGTGTCGAAGTCCTTCGGCAGGCCGTAGCGCTTGCCGTCCTGCCCGACCCACAGGTCGGCCAGGCCCTTCTGGTAGTTGCCGACGTCGACCTTGTCAGCCTTCAGGGTGGCGTCCAGCGGAACGAGCTGGCCCTGGGTGACGAACTCGGGGTACTTGGACAGGTGGTTGGTGAACACGTCGGGGGCGGTGCCGGCGACGAAGCCGTTGGTCAGGCCCGTCCAGTAGTCGTCCCAGGAGTACTGCGTGATGTTGACGGTGATGCCGGAGGACTTGTTGAAGTCGGCGGCGCACTGCTGGTAGGCGGGGAGCTGGTTGTTGTCCCAGAGCCAGTAGCTGACCTCGCCGGAGGCGCCGGCGGTGTCGTAGACGTCCTCGCCTGCGGCGGCGTCGGTGCCTGAGGCTCCGGGTTCTCCGCCGCCACCACAGGCGGTGAGCGCCAATGAGATGGCGGTGAGGGCTGCGAGGCCGAGGCCGGCGCGGCGGGGGGTGAAGCGGGCCATGGTTGTGCCTTTCATCGGGTTGGGATGGGGATGGGTTGTCGGTATGGGGAGGGGTTGATCGGGCCGGTCAGGCTCACTTGCTGCCGGAGTAGCCGATCGAGTCGATGATCTTGCGGGCGAAGGCGAAGAACAGGATGAGGACGGGAAGGGCCGCGATCAGGGTGGCGGCCATGAGGCCCGCCCAGTCGGGCGAACCGGCCGGCGTCTGCGACCGGAACACGCCGAGTGCCACCGTCAGCACCTTGGTCTGCTCCGTGTTGCCGACCAGCAGCGGCCAGAAGTAGTCGTTCCAGGTGGTGATGAACGTCAGGATGGCGAGCGTCGTGATCGGTGCGGTGCTCATCGGGAGGATGATCCGGAAGAACGTCCGCCAGTGGCCTGCGCCGTCGAGTGAGGCGGACTCCTCCACCTCACGGTTGATACCGAGGAAGAACTGGCGCAGGAAGAAGATGGCGAAGGGCGTCATCAGGAACGTCGGCAGGATCATGCCCGGCAGGGTGTTGAGCAGGCCCATGTTCTTGATGAGGATGAAGTTCGGCAGGCTGGTGAAGATCGGCGGCACGAGCATGGCACCGAGGAACACGCCGAAGACGACGTTCCGGCCGGGCCAGCGGAGCCGGGCGAAGGCGTAGGCGGCCATCGCGCAGAAGAACACCTGGCCGACGGTGACGACCGTGGCGTAGATCGTCGAGTTGCGCAGGTACAGCCAGAAGTTCACCGATGCGCCGGAGCCGCCCTCTGCCCGGGCCGCCTCCTGCGTGGCGAGCCCGAGGACGCGCTGGAAGGCGCCGAGGGTGAAGTCGACCGGAAGGAGCGACGACGGGTCCGAGGGCAGGGACTTGCTGGTGGACAGTGCCGTGCGGAGCATCCAGTAGAAGGGGAACAGGGTCAGGAGGAGGAAGGCGATCATGGCCACCCAGGCCAGGATGCGGCCGGCCGAGGGCTTGCGCTTGCCGTTGGCGGGTGTCTCCTTGGTCGATGTCTCCGCGACGGCGACGGTGGTGTTGCTCATGCGGGGCTCCTTACGCGAGGTCCGACTGGCCGGCGCGCATCATGCGGAGCTGGAGCGCCGCGAGCAGGCCGAGGATGACGAAGAGGATCACTGACAGTGCGCTGCCGTACCCGAACTGACCCTCACCGAAGGCCTTCTGGTAGATGTAGAACTGCATGACCCGGGTGACGTTGACGGGGCCGCCGCGGGTGGTGACTGCAACGGTGTCGAACACCTGGAATGAACCCGTGACGCTCATGACCAGCACCATCGCGAGCACCGGCCGCAGCAGGGGCAGCGTCATCTTCCAGAACGACGTCCATTCGGAGGCGCCGTCGATGGAGGCGGCCTCGTAGACGTACTTGGGGATGGTCTGCATGCCCGCGAACAGCAGGAGTGCGGTGTATCCCATGTGCCGCCAGACGTTCACGAACGCGATCGTCGGGATGGCCCACCTCTCGTCTGCGAAGAAGGCGATCTTGCCACCGCCGAGCCATTCGATGACCTGGTTGACGAGCCCGATCTGGTAGTCGAGGAGCCAGAACCACAGCATGGCTGCGATGACGTTGGAGATGAGCCACGGCAGCAGGAGTGCGCCGCGGATGGCGATCGACTTGGTGAGCCTCTGCATGAGGACCGCCAGCAGCAGTGCGATCACCGTCTGGAAGCCGATGTTCAGGATGACGTACCAGATGGTCACACCCATCGCGTTCCAGAACAGCGGGTCGACGGCGATCTTCTCGAAGTTGGCCGTGCCGATCCACTTGGGCGTGCCCAGGATGTTGTACTGCGTGAAGCTGAAGTAGATGCCACGGATGGCCGGCACCAGGTAGAACACCCCGAAGCCGATCGCCGCCGGGAGGATGAACAGCAGCGCCGTCCTCAGGTCGTTCCTTGGCCTGCGGGCCGGTGCCCTGCCCTGCCTGATCGTTGTTGTAGTCACCACGTTCCCCTCTTTGGGACTGCCCCGACATCTCTGCCGGGGGGATTGCGTGTCTGTGACCTGAACTCTACGCGTGTCAATTGATTGGCGCAAGTCCTTCTGCGAAATCAGTTTTCGCGCTTGTATGGGCGCTCCTCCTGTGTCATCATTACTTCTACATGCGTAGACACGGCGGTTGCTGCGGCGGAGCAGCCGGACCGCGACCCACACCCACAAGCAACACCCGACCCAGGAGGGCCAACCCATGAACCAGCAGATCAACGCCTACATCCACCTCGCAGCCGAGGGTGTGGGGGTCGTCGTCGACCTCGCCGACGGGCGCCTGCCCGCACTCCTCCACTGGGGCGCCGACCTCGGTGGGCTCACCGTCGACGACGTCGCGGCCATGGCCCTTGGCGGCGTCACACCGCCGGCCCCGAGCATGGTCGACGAGCCCACCAGGCTGTCCATCCTCCCCGAGCACTGGGCCGGCTGGCTGGGCAGGCCCGGCCTGTCGGGCTCCCGGGCGGACGGGACGGCATGGTCGACGAGGTTCGTCACCCACACGCTGCTGATCGACGGCGTCGAGACGCCCGCCGACGGCGCTTCCCCCAACCTCATCACCATGGGAACAGGAACCGTCGAGGTGCTGGCAACCGACGAGACGGCCGGTCTGGAGCTCTCGCTCGTGCTCGAGCTGACCAAGGGCGGCATCCTGCGCAGCCGGGCGTCGCTCCGCAACGTCGGCGACGACGACTTCCGCCTTGACGATCTCGTGCTCGCCTTCCCGGTCCCCGGCGTGGCCTCCGAGCTGCAGGACCAGGCGGGCCGCTGGGCCAAGGAGCGGGTGCCGCAGCGCCGCGCGTTCACCGTCGGCGCGCACGTGCGCGAGGGCCGCAAGGGCCGCACCGGAGCCGACGCCGCCACCGTCCTCCACGCGGGCGTCCCCGGATTCGGGTTCGCAGACGGTGAGGTCTGGGGCGTCCACGTCGGGTGGAGCGGCAACCACACCCACTTCGCCGAGCGCGCCTTCACCGGCGAGCAGGTGATCGGCGGCGGCGAGCTGCTGCTGTCCGGCGAGGTCGTCCTCACCCCGGGCGGCTCCTACACCTCCCCATGGCTCTACGGTTCCCACGGCGTCGGCCTCGACGAGGTGGCGCGCCGCTTCCACCGGTACCTGCGCTCCCGGCCGCAGCATCCGTCGTCGGTGAGGCCTGTCACGATCAACGTCTGGGAGGCGGTCTACTTCGACCACAGCCTGGAGCCGCTGCTGGAGCTGGCAGAGAAGGCCGCCGCGGTCGGCGTCGAGCGGTACGTCCTCGACGACGGCTGGTTCGGCGCCCGCCGCGACGACTTCGCCGGCCTCGGTGACTGGGTGGTCGCCAAGGATGTGTGGCCGAATGGCCTGCACCCGCTGGTTGACCGCGTGAAGGAACTCGGAATGCAGTTCGGGCTGTGGTTCGAGCCGGAGATGGTGAACGAGGACTCCGACGTCGCCCGCGCCCACCCGGAGTGGATCATGGCCACCGGCACCCGCCTGCCCGTGGAGACGCGGCACCAGCAGGTCATCAACCTCGGCATCCCCGAGTGCTACGCCTACATCCGCGACCAGATGAACGCCATCCTGGACACCTACGACATCTCCTACATCAAGTGGGACCACAACCGTGACCTGATCGACGCCGGCACGCGGCCGCTCGGCGCTGCCGGCGTGCACGCCCAGACCGAGGCCGTCTACCGGCTGATCGACGAGCTGAAGGCCACCCACCCCGGCCTGGAGATCGAGTCCTGCTCGTCGGGCGGCGCCCGGGTGGACCTCGGCATCCTGCAGCGCACGGACCGCGTCTGGGTGTCCGACTGCATCGACCCGCTGGAGCGCCAGCAGATGATGCGCTGGACGACGCAGCTGCTACCCCCGGAACTGATGGGCTCGCACATCGCCTCGCGCACGTCGCACACCACCGGCCGCACCCATGAACTGAACTTCCGCGCGGCCACCGCCCTGTTCGGGCACCTCGGCATCGAATGGGACCTGCGGCAGGCCTCCGACGACGAACTGGCCGAGCTCGGCGAGTGGATCGCCTTCCACAAGCTCCACCGCGACCTGCTGCACGGCGGCGACCTGGTACGCATCGACCACCCCGACTCCTCGCTGATGGCCGCCGGCGTCGTAGCCCCGGACAAGTCGCGCGCGATCTACTCGTATGCCGCCGTCGCCACCGCCGATACCAGCCTGCGCGGGCATCTGCGCATGCCGGGGCTGGACCCGGCGCGCAGGTACCGGGTGCAACCCGTGCTGGTCGGGCGGGTGCCTTCGGGGCTGCGTCCGCCCAAGTGGTGGGGCGTGCAGCGGGACTGGTCGACCGAGACCACCGATCTCGTCGCAGGCAGGCCGCCCAGGCTTGTGCCGACCGCCGACGAGGCGGGCGTCGTGCTGCCCGGCAGCGTGCTCGCCTCTGCCGGACTCATGGAGGCCCAGGTGCATCCCGACCACGCACTCCTCTACCTCGTCGAAGCTGTGGATTGACCGATTGCCCACGGGGCAGATGACCATTAGGCTAAAACATAATCACCCGTAGGACGGCCATGAACAGCGCAACCAAGCCGGCGCGCGGCGCCACGCGCGACGACGTCGCCAAGTTGGCCGGTGTCAGCTCGGCGGTGGTCAGCTACGTCGTCAACGACGGCCCGCGCCCGGTGGCGGACGCCACCCGGGCCAAGGTCCTGGCTGCGATCGAAAAGCTCGGCTACCGGCCGAACGCCGCCGCGCGCTCGCTCATGACGGGTCGGTCGGACCTGGTCGGTCTCATCGTGCCGGACGTCCGCAACCCCTACTTCAGCGCCCTGGCGCAGGCCGTCGAGGTCGAGGCCAGGGCCGAGGGGGTGAACCTCGTCCTTGCACAGGGGACGACGGGGAAGATGGCACCCCTGATCGAGTCGCTCAGCGGGCACCTCGTGGCCGGGATCATCACCTCGTCGATCCCCGAACCCGAGGCGGTCGAGGCCCTGGTGCGCGGCCGGGTGAATGTGGTGCGGCTGAGTATCGTGCCCCCCGGGGTGGATGCCACGTCGGTCCTGCCCGACTTCCACGGCGGCACCGTCCAGGCCGTGCGGCACCTCATCGAGGTGCACGGCCATCGACGGATCGCCCTGGTGGCCGGCTCGGACCAGCCCGGCGTGGCGGGCATCATGGACGAGCGCGAGCGGGCCTGGCACGACCTGATGAACTCCGCAGGTCTCGCCACCGATGCGGTCATCCGGGTGGGCTGGTCGTCTTCCGGCGGCCGCGACGCGGCAGCCCGGCTGGTCCACGACCTCCCCGACTGCACCGCGGTGTTCACGATGTCGGACCAGCAGGCGATCGGGCTGATCTCCGGCCTCGACGAGCTTCACAAGGCCGTCCCGGGCGACATCGCCATCACATCCTTCGACGGCTCTCCCGAGGCGGAGTTCACCATCCCGCCCCTGACGACGTCGAGTGTCCCGATGGCCGACATGGCGAGGGCCGCTGTCAGGCAATTGCTCCACGGCGGGCGCAGGGGCCGGATCTTCCCGACCGAACTCGTCGTCCGCCGATCCTGCGGCTGCCCCTGACGCCCTCCCACCACAACGCTCTCAGGTGACGACGATCCCGTCGCCGGAGTCGTCGACGTCCAGGTGGACGGTCTGGCCGTCGTGGATCAGGCCGGCCAGCAGGCGCCGTGCCAGCTGGTCCTCCACCGTCGTCTGCACCAGCCTGCGCAGCGGCCGGGCGCCGTAGACGGGGTCGAAGCCCCGGTGGCCGAGCCAGTCGCGCGCAGCCTGCGTGACCTCGACGCGGATGCGCCTCGACTCCAGCCTGCGGTTCAGCTTGTCAAGCTGGATGTCGACGATGCGGGCCAACTGCTCCTGGGTGAGGGAGTCGAACAGGATGATGTCGTCGAGCCGGTTCAGGGACTCCGGCCGGAACGCCTGCCTGACCACCGACATCACGCGCTCACGCTTGGCCTCGGCATCCAGCAGCGGGTCGGCGAGGTACTGCGAGCCCAGGTTGGACGTCATGATCAGGATCGTGTTGCGGAAGTCGACGGTGCGGCCCTGGCCGTCGGTGAGGCGGCCGTCGTCGAGCACCTGCAGCAGGATGTTGAACAGGTCCGGGTGCGCCTTCTCGACCTCGTCGAGCAGCACGACGGAGTAGGGCCTGCGACGGATGGCCTCGGTGAGCTGACCACCCTCCTCGTAGCCGACGTAGCCGGGGGGCGCGCCGACGAGGCGGGCCACCGAGTGCTTCTCGGAGTACTCGCTCATGTCGATGCGGACCATGGCCTGCTCGTCGTCGAAGAGGAAGTCGGCGAGCGACTTGGCCAGTTCGGTCTTGCCGACGCCGGTCGGGCCGAGGAACAGGAACGAGCCGGTGGGCCGGTTCGGGTCGGAGATGCCTGCCCGGGAGCGACGCACGGCGTCGGAGACAGCCTGCACGGCCTGCCTCTGCCCGATCAGCCGCTTGCCGATCCGGTCCTCCATCTCCAGGAGCTTGGCGCTCTCGCCCTGCAGCAGCCTGCCGACCGGGATGCCCGTCCAGGCGGCGATGACCTCCGCGATGTCGGTCTCGGAGACCTCCTCCGACACCATGGACGTCGCCTTGCCGGTGGCCTCCGCCTCGTCCAGCTCCTGCTGGGCGGCGGGGATCTCCCCGTAGAGGATCTCGGACGCCTTGGTCAGGTCGCCGGAGCGCTGGGCCTTCTCGGCCTCGACGCGAAGCGCGTCGATCCGCTCCTTCAGGTCACCCACCCGGTTCAGGGACGACTTCTCGGCCTCCCACCTCGCCTCCAGCCCGCGCAGCTTCTCCTGCGCGTCGGCCAGTTCCTGGCGCAGGGCCGCGAGCCGCTCCCTGGACGCATCGTCCTCCTCCTTCTCCAGGTGGAAGGTCTGCATGGTGAGGCGGTCGACGTCGCGGCGCAGCATGTCGATCTCCTCCGGCGAGGAGTCGATCTCCATGCGCAGCCGGGATGCCGCCTCGTCGACGAGGTCGATGGCCTTGTCCGGCAGGCGGCGGGCGGTGATGTAGCGGTGGGAGAGCTCGGCGGCGGCCACCAGCGCGGAGTCGGTGATCCGCACCTTGTGGTGCGCCTCGTAGCGTTCGCGCAGCCCGCGCAGGATCGCGACGGTGTCCTCGACGCTCGGCTCGCCCACGAACACCTGCTGGAAGCGGCGCTCCAGTGCCGGGTCCTTCTCGATGCGCTCGCGGAACTCGTCCAGGGTGGTGGCGCCGATCATGCGCAGCTCGCCGCGGGCCAGCATGGGCTTCAGCATGTTGCCGGCATCCATGGCGCCCTCGCCGGAGGCGCCTGCGCCGACGACGGTGTGCAGTTCGTCGATGAACGTGATGATCTGGCCCTCGGCCTCCTTGATCTCGTTCAGGACGGCCTTCAGACGCTCCTCGAACTCGCCGCGGTACTTCGCGCCGGCGACCATCGATGCCAGGTCCAGGGAGACGAGGCGGCGGCCTTTCAACGAGTCGGGGACGTCGCCCTCGACCAGACGCAGCGCCAGTCCCTCGACGACCGCGGTCTTGCCGACGCCCGGCTCGCCGATCAGGACGGGGTTGTTCTTGGTGCGGCGCGCCAGCACCTGCACCACCCGGCGGATCTCGGCGTCGCGGCCGATGACCGGGTCGAGCTTGCCGGAGCGGGCGCGCTCGGTGAGATCGATGGAGTACTTGTCGAGCGCGGTCTCGCCGCCCTCGGACTCCGCCGAGGTGACGCGCTTGCCGCCACGCGACTTGTTGAAGGCGTCGGCCAGCAGCTCGGGCGTGACGCCTGCCTTGGCGAGGATGCGAGACGCCGGGGAGTCGATGCGGGCCAGCCCGATCAGCAGATGCTCGGTGGCGACGAACTGGTCGCCCAGCTTGTCGGCCAGCGTCTCGGCAGAGGCCAGGACGCGCGCGAACGCACCGGACAGCGCCGGCTGGGTCACGGACGAGCCGGTGGACGACGGCAGCTTCGCGATCGCCTGCTGCGCGGCGTTGTCCACTGCCTCGGCGCTGGCGCCGAGCGCCTCCAGCAGCGGGGCGACGGTGTTGTCGGGGGTGAGCAGCAGCCCGTGGAGCAGGTGCTCGGGTTCGGCGTTCGGATTGCCGTTGGTCAGTGCCTGCCGCACAGCCGCCGTAACGGCGTCGCGGCTCTTGGTGGTGAGCTTCTCGGTGTTCAAGGGGTTCCTCCGGATGTGCATCCAAGTCAGGTGTTCAGGGTTGAGTCTATCTCACTCAACCCTGTTCGACACAGTCCCATTCCCCGCCGTGGGGTCGGAAAACGCAGTCGACTCACCCGGAGTCGGGCCGAAACACCGGGAATCGCAATGTGACAGGACTTATCCGTGCTCGGGGATCGAAACCGGTGGGGTGGGGGCGGGCGTGGGCCGCGTGGGTGCGAAGATCGGGCATGCCCTTGCTCCAGAACCTCTGGCCGACGCTGATCGCGGTGGCGCTCCTGGCCGTCGTCACCTCGACGGTGCTCTGGGGCTACGGCACGCCGGAGTTCCGGCGACCCGCCTGGGCGGTGCTCAGGGCCGTCATCCAGTTGGCGCTGCTGGGCACGGTGCTGTCCGGCATGATCACCAGCCCGTTGTGGACCGGCGCGGCACTGCTGGTGATGTTCTGCGTCGCCGCCTGGACGGCGACCAGGCGCCTGGGCCGCGGCTGGCGGTACCTCGGGCTGGTCGCCGGCGCGATGGCGGCCGGCGTGGTCGTGGCGCTCGGGATCACCTTCGGCGTCGGTGCCCTGGAGACCACCCCGCGGTATGCGTTGGCGCTGGGCGGCATCGTCGTGGGCAACGTCATGTCGATCACGACGCTGACCGGGCGCAGGGTCCGGCAGGGCGTCACCGACCGCTGGGACGAGGTGGAGGGCTGGCTGGCCCTCGGCGCCCCGCCGCCGCGCTCCACCCTCGACATCGCGCGGCACGCCGTCCACGAGGCCCTCATCCCGACGGTGGACCAGACCCGGACCACCGGCATCGTCACCCTGCCCGGCGCCTTCGTCGGGGCCATCTTCGGCGGCGCCTCACCGCTCGAGGCGGGCCGATTCCAGGTGGTTGTGCTGGCATCGGTCCTGGCTGCCGGCTCGCTGACCGCGGTCATCGTCGCCCGGGCCCTCAGCGCCTCGCCCACCAAGGCACTGGAGGTCGCGGCCTGAGCGACCTGCAGCGGGCGCCCCGAGGAGAGGGGTGGCCGGTGCAGGCAACCGGTCCCGCGGCCGCGCCCTGCGGGATAGGTTGTGCGCATGAGCACAGATGCTTCCTCCCGTACCGAGGAGCAGTCGTCCACGGCAGCACCGGAGTCACCGAAGGAGCCCGCAGAGGCACCCGAGGAACTGCCCGAACTCAGCTTCGACGAGCAGCGGTTCGCGGCCCGGCCGTCGCGCCTGCGACCCCATGCGCGCCGCCACAAGGAGGGCTACAGCCCCATCACTCCCCCCTTCGAGGCCATCGGCACCAACCACGCCTGGGTGGAGTGGCTGGAGGAGCAGTCGATGCTCCACGACGCCGGGCTCATCTCCCGCCAGCTCGCGGGCAAGCACACCATGTGGGCCAACCCCTACGCCTCCCCCGACCCGCGTGCCGCGCTGGCCCGGGCGTCGGTGTGGTACACCGCCTACCCGCTGTCCCACATCACCGGCCCGGGGCAGACGTTCCTCGGAGCACTCGGGTCGGAGGAGCTGTGGGCGGCCTTCGCGAAGATCGGGATCGACGCGCTGCACACCGGCCCGGTCAAGCTCGCCGGCGGCATCGACGGCTGGCACACGACGCCCAGCGTCGATGGCCACTTCGACCGCATCAGCATGGCGATGGATCCCATGTTCGGCACGGAGGACGACTTCCGGTCGCTGTGCCGGACGGCCGCACGCCACGGCGGGACCGTCATCGACGACATCGTCCCCGGCCACACCGGCAAGGGCGCCGACTTCCGCCTGGCCGAGTTGAACTACCGCGACTACCCGGGCATCTACCACATGATCGACATCCCCGAGGAGGCATGGCACCTGCTGCCGGACGTCCCCGAGGGACGCGACTCGGTCAACATCTCGCCCGAGGCCGAGGCTGCCCTGGCAGAGGCCGGCTACATCATCGGCGCCCTGCAGCGCGTCATCTTCTTCGAGCCCGGCGTCAAGGAGACGAACTGGTCGGTGACGCCACCCATCCGCGACTACCTGGGGAACCTGAAGCGCTGGGTGTACCTGCACTACTTCAAGGAGGGCCAGCCCACCATCAACTGGCTGGACCCCACCTGTGCGGGCATGCGGCTGGTGATGGGCGATGCCCTGCACTCCCTGCTCGACCTGGGCTCCGGCGGCCTGCGGCTCGACGCCAACGGCTTCCTCGGCGTCGAACGCTGCTTCGACCACTCGCCTGCCTGGTCGGAGGGGCATCCGCTGTCGCTGGCGGCGAACCAGCTGATCGGTTCGCTCGTGCGCAAGGTGGGCGGGTTCACGTTCCAGGAGCTGAACCTTGCGATGGACGACATCGCCCGGACCGGCGCCGTCGGCCCGGACCTGTCGTACGACTTCGTGACCCGGCCCGCCGCCTGGCACGCCCTGGCCACCGGCGACACGGAGTTCCTGCGGCTGGTGCTGCGGGAGTCGATGGCGATCGGCATCGACCAGGCCTCGCTCGTCCACGCCCTGCAGAACCATGACGAGCTCACCTACGAACTGGTGCACTTCGCCGCCGCCCACCGGGACGAGGTGTACGCCTTCGGCGGCGAGGAACTGACCGGCCTGCAGCTCGCGGACCGTATCCGGACCGACCTGCAGGACCGCCTCACAGGCGACGCCGCGCCCTACAACGCCACGTTCACACAGAACGGCATCGCCAGCACGACGGCCTCCATCATCGCCGCGGCGCTCGGGATCTCCGATGTGGATGCGATCACCGACGCCGACGTCCGCAGGATCACCGCCGCCCACCTGCTGCTCTGCATGTTCGGCGCCTGGCAGCCGGGTGTGTTCGCGCTGTCCGGCTGGGACCTCGTCGGAGCCCTGACCCTGCCGCGCTCCGAGGTGTCGGCCCTGATCCGCGGCGGCGACACTCGCTGGATCCACCGCGGCGCCTACGATCTGCTGGGCGAGGCCCCCGAGGCGAGGAGGTCCGCGGCCGGCATGCCCCGGGCGCGGGAGCTGTACGGTCCGGTGCCGCAGCAACTGGAGCAGTCGTCGTCCTTCGCCTCACGCCTCGCCCAATTGTTGAAGGTGCGGCGTCGTCATGGCCTCGCCACCGGCCGGCTGGTCGACGTCCCCGACGTGGGCCATCGCTCGCTGCTGGTGCTCGTCAACGAATTGGCCTCCGGCGCCGCGCAGGTCACGGCGCTGAACTTCGGGGCGGAGAGGATCACGGCCCGGGTCCAGTCGGACGCCCTGCCGCCCGGCCGCGTCTTCAGCCTGGAGACCAGGCGCAAGG
>JBDHZH010000016.1:0-45216 GCA_039811745.1 Arachnia sp. | reverse complement strand
GTCGACCGAGGATCTCCTCGAACAGGCGACGGAGTTCCACCAGCTCCTTGATGCCGGCCCCGGTCGGGGGCTCCACCAGCAGGTCGATATCGGAGTCTGCTCGGGCCTCTTGGCGTGCGACCGACCCGAACACGGCCAAGCGGGAGAACCCCCGCGAAAGGGCCGTGTCCACCAGGATCGGGGCCGCCGCAGCCAGTAGGGTCTCCGGGTGGACGTTGGTCGCGGTGCTGGCCGACTTCAGCTGCTGGCTGACGGCCGGTTGACTGATCCCGAGAGCGGCCGCGATCTCGCGCTGGCTGGAACCGGTCGCGACCATGCCGCGCAGAGCCAGCGCCCGGCGGAGACGGGCAACGTCCTCCTGGCGACGCGCCTGCTGGTACTCGACAACCAAGCTCATAAGGGGAGTTTATCAGCGAAGGTGTCGCGGGGCGGCGCGGCGAGTCTGGTATGCCGGACGTTCGGTGTAGCGCGGATGCCCATGGACGGGCATCTCCGCTACACCCAAGGAAGACCGATCGCACGACAGGTCCATGCCGCTCGCCCCGGGGTCGTCTGCGGACCGGGAGTCCTCCCAGGCATCCTGCTATTCTGTACACAACGATACACAAGCAGGAAATGGGGCGCGAAATGGGTGCGACGGTTGGGGTCCGGGAGTTCCGTCAGGACTTGGCCGGATACATCGATCAGACGGAACCGGTCACGATCACCCGGCATGGCCAGGTCGTTGGACTGTTCATCCCCGTGCATCGGGACCGCAAGGCGGACCTTGCGGCATACGTCGAGGCCGCAGCCAAGGCCGACGCCCTGCTCGCGCGGTGGGGCGTCACCGAGGATGAGGTCGTCGTCGAGTTCGAGTCCCTCCGGGCTGCCGGGCATGAAGCCGAGAAGAGCGCGTGACTCCGAGGAGGATCGTCCTGGATGCGAACATTCTCATCCGGGCGGTGCTCGGAAGTCACGTGCCGTTGCTCATCGAGCGGTACGGGTTGGAGACGTCGTTCTTCGCGCCTGAGTTGGCGTTCGAAGAAGCGGCCAGGCATCTTCCTGTGATCGCCGCGAGGCGCGGTCATGATGCAGTGTTGCTGATCGAAGCCCTGGATCGACTGCGTGTCGTCGTCGACGTCGTGGAAGCAGAGGTGACCACTCCGCTGCGGAGTGTGGCGATGGAGCGAATCGGTGGACGTGATCCGATGGATTGGACGGTCGTTGCTGCGGCCCTGGCGCTGTCCTGTCCGATCTGGACGGAGGATCGGGACTTCTTCGGTGTTGGAGTGTCCACCTGGACGAGTGCGCATGTGGAGATCTACTTGCGTGGCGACTGACGGCGGTGCCTCTCAGGGTTGCCACTCGCTGATCAGTAGGTCGTGACCGACCCGGAGCCGAGGGTGAAATCGAGCCACGCCAGCCAGGGCGCTACGAGAAGCACCGCTCCGATCAGCGTCAGGGCGACGCGCACCAATCGCGGCCAGCTGGTGAACGCCACTCCGGCGGCCACCATCAAGCCGCCTATTGCTGCCAGTGCAACCCAGGGTGCCACGATGAGCAGGACACACAGGATGACACAGCAGACGGTTGCCACGAGTGGGCGATGTGTTCGCGACCCCTGAGTATCGGTTGACACAACCCCACGCTACAGGTCCGACGGCCCGGGTAGTGGGTTCCGTCGCCGTTCAGCCTCGGGGTCAGGTGGTTGCCTGGATCACCACGATGAGGCCTTCCGTCCACACCACCCAGAGGTGGTCGTAGCCGTCGGTCAGCTGGAGGGCCGTCGCGCCCAGGAGGTCGCTGTCACACGTGATGCCGGGGGCCGGGAGGCCGGTGAGCGCCTCGTCGATGGCCGTGCAGTCGGTCAGGGTGCCGGCGGCCGTCGGGACGTGTGTCCGCTCGATGAGTTCGCCCGCCGTCGACCGGTATCGGGCGACGACGAGCGTGGTCCCGTCGCCGTGGGGGACATCGGCCGTCGACCAGGCCTCAAGGGAGTCCGGGTCGTCGGGAAGGTGGAAGCCCCAGTGCTGCTCGATCCCGGCGAGCACCGCCGCAGCCTCCGAGCTGCCGCCGCTCCAGAGGGGATGGGTGGCAACCAGAAGAACGATGCCCAACGCGAGGATGACGCCAGCCACTGCCGTCCATCCCCATGCCAGCCACCGGCGTGGCCTCGTCTCGATCATGGGCTTTCCCCCCTCGTCTGGTCCGCGGCTTCGGTGCCGTCGACTGCGTCGCGACGCGCCTACCTCTCTCCAGCTATCCAAGCAGGGCCCGTGCTCCGGATCGGCTGAGTCGGAAGACGGCGATCCCGATCGCCATGACGGTGACACCGTCCACCACTTGGGGACACCGGTTCCTCAACTTGGCTGCTGGTGGGGTTCGAACTAGACTCGATCGTCGTTTCTGCGACGTGCGGCCTGCCTCGCAGCCACCAGAGAGGGCTACATGTCTGATTCTCGAGCCTCGACCCGCGGTGTGATCCCGATCCTGCTGGTGGCTGCATTCGTGGTGATCCTGAACGAGACGACGATGAACGTCGCCCTGAACCGGATCATGGACGACCTCGGCGTCACCGAGCGCACCGTGCAGTGGCTGACGACGGCGTTCATGCTGACGATGGCGGTCGTGATCCCGATCACGGGCTGGCTGCTGGAACGGGTCCCGACGAGGCGGGTGTTCATGCTCGCCATGTCGCTGTTCAGCGCGGGCACCGCGCTGTGCCTGGTGGCGCCGTCGTTCGAGCCGCTGCTGTTCGGACGCGTGGTGCAGGCGTCGGGCACGGCGATGATGATGCCCCTGCTGATGACCACCATCATGCAGTTGGTCGCCGCCGATCACCGCGGCCAGGTGATGGGCAACATCTCGATGGTGATCTCGGTGGCGCCTGCGCTCGGGCCGACGCTGTCGGGGATCATCCTGCAGTTCGGGTCGTGGCGGCTGATCTTCGGCGTGGTGCTGCCGATCGCGCTGGCCGTGCTGGCGCTCGGGGCGCGGCTGCTCGTCGACGTCGGCGAGACCAGGCGGGCGCCGCTGGACGTGTGGTCCATCCCGCTGACGGTGCTGGCGTTCGGGCCGCTGGTGTACGGGCTGAGCCTGGTCGGCGCGCAGGACGTCGCGGCGTGGCTGCCCGCCACCGCGATCGGCGTCGGGGTGGCTGCCCTGACGGCGTTCGTCGCCAGGCAGATCGTGCTGCAGCGGCGCGGCGCCGCCCTGCTGGACCTTCGCACCTTCAACCACCCGGCCTTCACGCTGAGCGTCGGGATGATGTCGGTTGCGATGATGGCCCTGTTCGGGACCATCATCATGCTGCCGCTGCTGCTGCAACGCGCCTACGGGCTGCCGCCGCTGCAGGTCGGGCTGATGCTGCTGCCGGGCGGCATCGCGATGGGGGTGCTGTCGCCGCTTGTCGGACGCGTGTTCGACAAGGCCGGCCCGCGGGTGCTGGTCATCCCCGCCGGGCTGGTGGTGCTGCTGGTGCTCGGACTGTTCGGCACCATGACGACGTCTACGCCGTGGTGGGCGATCATGGCCGGCCACATCGCGATGAGCGTCAGCTTCGCCGCGATCTTCACCCCGCTGTTCACCCTGTCCCTCGGCGCGCTGCCCAGTGAGTTGTACTCGCACGGCTCGGCGGTGCTCGGGACAGTGCAGCAGGTCGCCGGGGCCGTCGGCACCGCCGTGTTCATCACCGTCTTCGCGGTGCGCGAGGCCGCGGCCAAGCCGACGGCGAACTCCGCCGCAGAGGCCATGCTCGCCGGCGCCAGATGGGCATTCCTGGCCGCGGCCGTGATCTGGCTCGGCGTCGTCGTCGCGTCGTTCTTCCTCAAAGCGCCCGCCGAATCGTCGCCCGACGGGGAGGCGGCCCTGTCCGCGGTGGGTGAAGACGACCTACGGGAGCCACTGCCGAGCGCCGGCCGGTAACGTTCATCGGCCGTCGCCGCCGGTCAGTAGGTGGTTCGTCGGCCGATGTGGACGGCCACGTGGTCGTAGATGGAGGTGACCTCCTCGGCCACCCAGACCTGGTTCCGGTTGCCGGTGGAGGCCTTGGTCAGTACCTGCGCCTCGACGAGGGCTGCGATCGCCGCGCGTGCTGCCACGGCGGTGACCCCGGCGACGGCGGAGGCGAGTTCGGAGGTCAACGCGGGGTGCCCGATCAGGCCGTCGGCGATCCTCCATGCGGCCGAGTCCCGGCGGGCCCTGATCCGCTCGTCCCAGGAGCGTCTGAGGGTCTGAAGTTCACGGACGAGTTCCCTGCCCACGGCGGCGGCGTCGAGGGAGGCCTTCGCGAACAACCGGATGATCGGTTGCGGTTCGCCCAGTCTGTAGGCGGTGAGCGCCTCGACGTAGCCTGCGGTGTTGGCGAGCAGGGCGGCCGAGACCGGGACGGTCACGTGTGAGGTGAGGTTGGATGTCCGAAGGTACCGCTGTACGAGGGCGCGTCCCACCCTGCCGTTGCCGTCGACGAACGGATGGATGGTCTCGAACTGGGCGTGGCCGACGGCGATGTGGGCGAGCGGCAGGGGGGTCGGCTGCCGGAGGAAGGCCCACAGGTCGGTGAGATCGTCGGCGATGCGCTCGTGGTGCGGTGGGACGAAGTCGGCTCCGATGGGGGAGGACTCCGAGGTGCCGATCCAGACCTGCTCGGCGCGGAGCCCGATGTGCAGGCCGGTCTCGCCGAGCAGGTCGCGTTGCATGTCGATGATGGAGTCGGTGCCCAGCGGCAGATCCCGGTGGAGTGCGCCCTGCATGGCCTGCACGTTGGCCTGGACCAGCTTGGCGTTGACACTCCTGGAAGCCCCCAACTCGGCGAGGGCCAGTTGTTTGGCGGATGCGGTCAGGTGCTCGATCTGAGATGAGGATGAGGCCTCGGACCGCATGAGGACTGTCTCGATGGTGCCGAGCTCGAGTTGGCCGAATGCCTCGGTCATCTCCTGATCGAACGACGTGACGGCGTGCTGCGCGGCACCCACCTCGGCGGCGGTGGAGACGTCAAGGAAGTCGACGATGTCCAGCCCCTGGATCCTTGGCACGACGGCCGACTGGTAGGTCCTCCAGGAGCCCTGCCAGTCGCGGGTCTCGTAGCTCAGCGCCGGCCACCTGGTGTCCGAGTCCCCTTGCGTCACCGTCGATCCTTTCCCTACGCGATCCATAAGAAAGGATAGTTCAAAAGCGTTCCTTTGGGGTGGCGTGTCGGAGCGGGACTCGGTGGGGTGTCACCTGTCGCACGACGCTGACCCGCCGACCTGCCCGACGGCACTCGAAGTTCACCGACCGCCCGGCGCTTGCGATGCAGTACGTACGTAATACAATGAAGTCGTGGATGCGGTGATCGCCTGGCGTCATCGGGGTGAATACATCGCCAAGCACGGGATGACGCCGTCGTTGGCGGACGAAGCCGTTGAGGATCCGAACCGGTTGGTCATCGACCCGGATCCGGCTTCGGAGTCGGGGCGCACTGTCCGGATCGTCGGGTGGTGCCACTCGCTGGGAAAGCTGGTCACGGTGATCGTACTGCCGGAAGACGGCGTGACTTGGGGAGTCAACGCCTGGCCGTCCAACTCCACGGACGAGAGACGTTACAGAGAGGATGCTGGCGATGAGCATTGAGGAGCTGATCAAGGCTGAGGCGGAGGCCGCTGAGCAGAACATGGATGCGCCGCTCAAAGTGGGGTCGCGGGTCACGCGTGGACATCGGCGGAGCCGGACCCTGCAGGTACGGCTGAATGACGAGGAGTTGGCGGCCCTAGTGCACGTTGCCGAGGCCCGCGGCATCCCCGTCTCAACTTTGGCGCGGGACGTGTTGCTGACCCAGTTGGCGAGCCCTGCGGATGCGCCCAAGGTCGTGATCGCCAGGATGCGTGCGGATCTCGACGCCTTGGCCACATCTGTGGCCTGACAGGTTGCGTGGTGACAGGACTCCGCCAGAGCGGCCATCCACGCGCAGTCGTGCGTGATCCGGTCTTCTGGTGGAGTCCTGTCGCCACCGAACGTGGAGCGGTGAGGGCAGCGGAGCGACGGTGCGCTCGGTCGGATGGGTTTGGCTGCCGACGCGGTCGTTTGTCGGAGAGTGCCATGTGCATCACGGCCATCACGCTGGCGGAGTTGTCCGTCGGCCCCCTCGTGCCCGCGGACCGTGGTCTTCACCGGTGGCTCTCAGTTGGGGGACTTGGACGAATGACCAGCCAAAATCCCCAACTGGGAGGCCGGCTGAGCCGGGCCTCAGGCCTCGACGGGGTCGAGGGTCTCGTAGCCGATCACTTCCGCGACCTGGCGCATGGTGGCGTCGTGTGTCACGACGACGGCGTCGAGGCCGGTGTGGATGAGGGACGTCAGGTGGATGGCGTCGAGGGTCCTGATGTGGGGGATGATCGCCTCCGCCTCGGCGAGGATTGCGTCGGTCAACGGGATGAGGTGCAGGTGATCGACGATCTCGTCGCGACGCTGCACCGGGACCTCGTCTCGGCGCAGAACCCGGGTGAGTTCGGTCTTCAGGAGGCGGGACGCCAGGACCATGGAATCGTCGTCGCTGGTCACGGCGTCGAACCAGCGGGCCGCCTTGGGTGAGTGCCCGTACATGATCCTTACCGCCACCGACGTGTCGAGTAGGAACCGTCTCACCACTGCCCCTTCATCTCGTCCAGCAGTTCGTCGATGCCGATGCCGTCCTTGGGGTCGATGCGCGGCAGCGTGGTCGTTCGTGCGCCGCCGGAGCGCTTGGGGGGGATGAGTTGGGGTTCGGCCGAGGGTGGCACGACGAAACCGACGTCGTGCCCGTGCCTCGTGATCCGGTACGTCCCGCCGGCCTCGACGTCGTCCAGCATTGCTGTGGGGTTCTGGCGCAACTCGCCGACGGTGATCGTCTTCATGGAGCCAGTCTAGGCCGTTTTGTCTACGCTTATCTACTGGACTCGGGCTCGGGTTGGCGTGACAGGCCTCTGGATCGCGACTTCGGTGCCTGACCTGCACCAGTCTGCTCGTAAGCACTATCAGCGGGATCGGCTCGATGACGACGCGGTCCTGTATGCGGCCACACATGTTCTGCATTCGAGTCCGATTGACGACGACGATGACCCTCGCCGCTGGCTCAAGGTCGGCGCTGACCGCGCGGGTCGCCTCCTTGAACTGGTCGCCTCCTTGAACTGGTTGTCCTGGTTTTCGACGATGGTTATGAACTGATCATCCACGCCATGAAGGCCCGCCCACAGTACCTTGACCAGGTCTGATCCACGCCTCGCGTCGGTTGAGTGCGCAGGGTGCCCGGGCGTCGAGGGTTGGGGATCGGGTGCCGGGACCGATCACTGGCCGATCCTGGTGTCGCTCGCAGGAGGGCAGGGCTGAGCGGCGGGGCCCCTGCAGCTGGGGAGCTTCCCACATAACATCCCACCTACATCCCACACTGGGAAGTTGGGTGGCATGTGGGGGGGAAGCGGTCGGGCGAACCGGGAACGCTCCGGTCGTCGGCCGCAGGGGCGGGCGGTCAGTGATGGGTCTTGATGACCTCGATGGTGCAGCGAGGACCGGTGGCTCTGGCGAGTCGGCGGTCGCCGGTGAGGAGCGTCGCCTGGAGTGCTTCTGCGAGGGCGACGTAGGCGGCGTCGTAGATGGTCAGGTTGTTTCGCAGTTCCCAGCAACGAGCCAGGAGCGGGGTCTGTTCGACGCGCTGGATGGGTAGGTCGCGCAGGTCGTCGAGGGCGAACCCGACCCGTCGCGGATCCAGATGGCCGGAGCGGGCCAGGCCTCGCCAAACCGAGGTCACCTCGATGTCGATCAGGGCCGGCGCGGCCAGTTGCTCGCCTCTCAGCCGGTCTCGTGCCGCATCGCCGTCCTGATGGTCGTCGAGCAGCGCGACGGCCAGGACGCTGGCATCAATGACGAGCACGTTCGAACCGAAGCGCGCTGACCGCGTCCGCCATGGGCAGCGATCCGCCTGCCCGTTCGCCGGCGCGGGCCAGGACCTCGTCGACCGTCGGCTGTGCGGCCTCCGCGATCAGCTTGGATCGCAGGTACTCCTGCAGCGACTGGTGGGCCGCGCTCGCCCGCCGCCTCAGGACCGCGTGGGTATCCTCGGGCACGTCCTTGATCTGAATGTTCGGCATGGAGCCATTATGGCTCCGATGGCACGCGGTGTCGTGCTATCTTCCGGCTCATGTCTTGGTTCGTCTGGTGCGCTCGCGCGGCTTGGGTCGTTCTGGGGCTGCTCGTTGTTCTCTGGGTCAGCCCTTGGACGCCGTTTCGCGAGGTCGAGGTCGTCGCGATGCTGGTGGCGCCCGACGTGGCGATCGGCGTCGGCATGATCTCTTTTTCGGTCCTGCTGGCGGTGCTGGCCTTCGTATCCAAGGCTGGTCGCCGGGGAGCGATCGTCGTGGCGGCCTGGTTGATCGGCGCCGCCCTCTTCGGGGGCCGTGCGCTTGCCCAGGGGATGGTGAATCCCGTCGACGTTCGGCCCGACGCTTCGTCTTTGACCGTGTTGTCGTGGAATGCCCAAGGGGTTCCGCCAGAGGAGATGATGGACAGGATCATCGCAGTGGTGGAGGATCGGGCGGTTGACATGGTGGTCCTGCCCGAGACCGGGTCCGTCATCGGTGAGAGGGCGGCCGCCGAGTTGGAGAGGCTGGGCTGGCGAAACGCCTACTTCGGACCCGAGGGGACGGCGGTGATTGTGCGGCGGGCGCTGGCCGATGCCGCCGGCTACCAGGTCGTTCCGGGAAACCCGCCGTGGGCGGGCATCGCAATTGTCCCGAGTTCACCATCGGCAACCAGTCCCGCCATCGTGGCCGTACATGTCCAGCGACCGTCGCCGGGCCACCTGGGGACCCGTGCCGAACACCTGGCGTGGGTTCGACAGATGTGTGAGGACAACGAGTACGTGCTGGCCGTCGGGGACTTCAACTCCACGCTGAATCAGCTCGGAGGCCGGACGCTTGGCCGGTGCGCCGACGTCGCAGTCGAGCATCGTGCCGGGGCGGTCAGCACTTGGCCCACGTGGCTTCCGTCATGGTTGGGCGTCTCCATCGATCGGGCCATGGTCGGTCCACCGTTCGACCCGGCCGCATCCACATTCGAGGTGCTGCGCGACGTCGACACCTCAGGCGTCGAGGGCTGGGGTGCGGGTGCCGGGACCGATCACTGGCCGATCCTCGTGTCGCTGGCAGGGGAGCAGGGCTGAGTCATGAGAGGGGAGGGTGGCATGACGATGATGACGAATGATGCGGCCGCCGATTCCTTCGAGTCGGCTCACGGTGGCGAGGGCCCTGACGTGGTTGCCGAACTGGACAACAGCGACTTGGAGGCCTTGATCCTGGCGCGCAGGGGCGCCGCTGCCGCCGATGCGGCGTTGACGGCGACGGTTGCCGCGGCTCGCGCCCATGGGGCGACTTGGCAGGCCACCGGAGCCGCCTTTGGTATGACCCGGCAGGCGGCGCACGCGAAGTACGCCAGGGCGTCCTGACTGCCCGATGCTCGCGCATCCGAGTGTGGCTCAGCGGAGCGCTGGGCCGGTGTGGTCTTCACCGGTGGCTCTCAGTTGCGGGATTTGGATGAATGACCAGCCAAACTCCCCAACTGGGGGCGCCACGTTCGACACGTCGGACTGGCCCCCTGCGTCGAGCCGAGAGCTCCTGGTGGGCTCTGGTGTGGGGGCGGTTGCGGGGGCAGACTTGATGCTTGGCCATCTCGTCGGAGGGGATCTGAAGTGCAGCGCATCGTCCCGTGCATCTGGTTCGACCATGTCGCGGAGGAGGCGGCCAACTTCTACGTCGACTCGTTCCGTGACGCCAGGATCGTCGACGTCGTCCGGTATCCGGAGCAGGGGCTGGCGGACTTCCAGAGGGAGTTCGCGGGGCAGGCGTTGACCGTCGCCGTCGAGGTGTCCGGCTACCGGATGACGCTCCTCAACGCCGGGCCGGAGTTTCCGGTGAACCCGTCGGTGTCGTTCATGGTGAACTTCGACCCGTCCGTCGACGACGACGCGCGTTCCCACCTGGATGAACTGCATGCGCGGCTCATGGGCGGCGGCGCCGAGCTGATGCCGTTGGGGGAGTATCCGTTCAGCCCGCGCTACGCGTGGGTGCAGGACCGCTACGGCGTCAGTTGGCAGTTGATGCTCACCAACCCGGCCGGCGATCCGCGGCCGTTCATCATCCCCAGCATCATGTTCGGCAACCTCGCCCAGAACCGGGCGGAGGAGGCGATCGGCCACTACACGTCGGTGCTGGGCGGTGAGGTCGGGACGCTGGTGCGGTGGCCGGAGCAGATGGGGCCGGCGACGGCGGGCAGTGTCATGTTCGCCGACTTCACGCTGCTCGGGCAGTGGTTCGCGACGATGGACGCGGGCTCCGATCAGGAGTCCGCCTTCAACTGCGGCGTGTCGTTGATCGTGGAGGCAGACGGGCAGGCCGAACTGGACCGCTGGTGGGATGCCCTGAGCGCCGTCCCGGAGGCGGAGCAGTGCGGCTGGCTCGCCGACCGGTTCGGGTTGAGTTGGCAGATCGTCCCCAGCAACCTGCCCGAGCTGATGGCCAAGCCGGGTGCATTCGAGAAGCTCATGGAGATGAAGAAGATCGACATCGCAGCCTTCGGCTGAGCCGCGGTTGACCGCCGCCCTCGCCAGGCCCTCGCCGGGCCACGCTTGGGGGATTTGGATGAATGACCAGCCAGAATCCCCAACTGGGAGGCCGGGTGTGTGGTCAGACCCCCCGGGAGGCGCCGGTCCAGAACTCGGTCAGGTGCCCGGCCAGGGCCGTGCCCTGCTCGTGGCCGACGCGGGCGGCTGCCGGACGAAGC
Organism: Arachnia sp.; assembly: GCA_039811745.1. Lineage (GTDB taxonomy): Bacteria > Actinomycetota > Actinomycetes > Propionibacteriales > Propionibacteriaceae > Arachnia. The sequence goes on along the minus strand of JBDHZH010000016.1, from coordinate 34,452 downwards.
GACGGGTTCATGGCGCTGGTGCCGAACAGGTGCCCCTCGCTCGGCTCCGGGAACACCGTCTCGACGCGGCTGCCCTCTGCGTGCAGCGCCTCCACCTGGGCCGCGAGGTGGGTTCCCCAAACATCCGGGTGAAACGACCTGCCGCCGAGCGGGGACAGCACCAGGACCCGGCCGCAGCCGGACGCCAGGTCGGCGTTGTCGGAGTTGGTGCGGTAGCCACCGTCGATAAGTGGCACTCCGTCGATGCCGTAGGCGAAGCCGCCGGCGCAACTGGCCGCCACGGCGTCAACAAGCGACGCCCCGCTGAAGCGGTCGAACACGACCGGCTCGCCGGTTGAGGCCTCGACTGCCGTGATGAGAACAGTCCGGTCCGGCCAGGTCCGGCACGGAAACCGGGAGGCGACGGTGTCGTGCCACCTGCCCTGTGCCGCGGCATCCGATGAGGCCGGGGCGGCCAACGCCATCGCGGACATGCGGCGGCGGAAGTCGGCGAGGTCGTCGGAGTCGGCGATCATCCGACGCAGCCGCTCCAGGTGGTCGTTCGTGGCGGCAGCTGAGCCTTGGCGGGGTGGGGCGGGCGCGGCGGGCCCCTCGGCCAGGATGGCTTGGTACAACTCCGGTGGGGTGGCTCCCGAGATCTGCGCCGCCGCGGTGGAGCCGGCCGAGGTGCCGACGATCACGTCGGCCGCCGTCACGTCCAGACCCGCGTCGACTGGGCCGGCGACGACGCCGATGAGCCAGGCGTTGCCGGTGGAGCCACCGCCACCGAGGACCAGCGCTCGCCGGCCCTCGGAGCCCGCCGGGTCCGGGGCCGCGGGGGAAGGTGTTGTGTTCATGGGAATCGCCTCTCGGGTCTGAGTTCTGGGCGCTCCCGGGGCTTCCAGTGGGAGCTTTGCCGTCTCAGACGACGTCAATCCTCCCACTGGAGCCCACGGTGACCGATCGGCGGAACTAGAGCGAGGACAGCGAGGACAGCGTCGCCACGAAGGCGTCGACGTCGTCGGGGACCTTGATCCGGATCCACGACGGGCCCAGGCCGGGGAACGACTCGGCTCGGCGGACGGCGTAGCCGCGGTCGGCCAGGGCGCCCCGGACGGAGCCTGCCCCAAGTCGGGACGTGTCGATGAGCACGAACGGCGCCACCGATGCGACGGTGCCGAAGCCGGCGTCGGTGAGTGCCTCGACGAGCCGGGTGCGGCGCTTCGCCACCTCCCGGTGACGGGCGCGGGCCTCGGCCAGCGCGTCGTCGGAGCTGGTGGCGATCATCGCGGCCAGCGCCCCCGAGGACACCGACCAAGGCGGCTGCATGCGCGCCATCAGCGCGATCAGATCCGGGTCGCCGACGGCGTAGCCGACGCGCAGTCCGGCCAGGCCCCACGTCTTGCTCAGCGACCTCAGCACCAGCCGGCCGGGCATGTCGGGCGAGATCAGCGACTCGGCCTCGTCCGTGGCGTCCATGAACGCCTCGTCGACGACCAGCAACCGGCCCTCGCCCGCCGCCAGCAGCTCGTCGCGCGGATGCAGCCAGCCGGTGGGGTTCGTCGGGTTGCCCACGAAGACGGCGTCGCACCAGGTGGGCAGGTCCCCGATCGGCGGCGCGCCCTCGCCCGTGGTCACCGGCAGCAACCAGCGCTGGACGGCGCGCCCGGCGGTCCGCAGGGCGGCCTCCGGTTCGGTGAACTGGGGGTGGACCACCATCGGGTGGGCCATGTCGATTCCCCTTGCGACAAGGCCGAACGCCTCGGCGCCGCCAGCTGTCGGCAGGACCATGGACGGGTCGACGCCGTGCCTGGCGGCCAGCGCGGCCCGGGCCTCGGCGGCGTCCGGGTAGGCGCCCAGCAGCGGGGCCGCGATCCGTTCCGCCAGCCAGGCGGGCGGCGTCGGCAGGAGGACGTTGACGGCCAGGTCGACCGAGCCGGGGACCAGGTCCCGGTCGCCGTGGTGCAGCAGGTCGATGCCGTCGGCCGCGCCGTCGCGGGCGGGCCCGGGCCGGGGGCCGGGCGCCGAGCGGGCGAAGTCGGCGGCGGCCTCGGCGAAACGCCCGGCCAGCCGCGGGTGGCCGGCCCAGTGGACGTGCAGGTAGGAGGCGTGGACGGTGGACGCGCCGCGCCCGGACGGGTCGAGGGAGAACCCGTCGGTCTTGTCGTTCCACGCCCAGGCCGGCGCGGTCCCCGCCGGGGGAGTGGTCAGGGTGCGATGGAACTCGTGCCCGGTGACCTCCTCGCCGGCGCGGGCCAGCAGCGTGTCGGCGGGAGCGACGGCGGTGCGGTAGCCGAGCGTGAGCCGCGGCGTCATCCGCGCCGACGCGTCGAGCGCCCCGACCATCGGATGCCCGTCTAGATGCCTGCCCAGGTACAGCTGGCCCGCGCACTCGGCGACGGTGGGCAGGCCGTCGGCGATGGCCTGCGCGATGTCGGCCCGCAGCCGGTGGTTCCCGCCGAGCTCCGTGGCGTGCACCTCGGGGAAGCCGCCCCCGATGTAGAGCGCGGAAACGCCGGCGGGGAGGGCGTCGTCGCACATCGGGTCGATCTCGACGATGCGGCAGCCCGCCGCGAGCAGCAGCTCGGTGGTCTCGGCGTAGCGGAAGGTGAAGGCGCGCCCGGCCAGCACCCCGACGAGCGGGTTGCCGACCACGCGCCCGACTACGTCTTCGGGCCGCCACGGCGTCGCCGTCAGGTCCGGGGCCGAGGCGGCGAGGCCCCGCGCCGCCTCGAGGTCGACGTGGGCCGCGATGTGGCCGGCGAGCGCCTCGACGGTGGCCCGCGACTCGCCCCGCTCAGCCGCCGGCACCAGCCCGAGATGCCGCGACGGCGCGTGGATCGTCCCCGACTTGGGGATCAGCCCCAGCACCGGCAACCCGGCCGCTTCGAACACGTCGGACAGCTCTTTGCCGTGGCCCGGGCTCGCGACCCGGTTCACGACGACGCCGGCGACCCGGACCAGGGGATCGAAGTCGCGCAGCCCGAGCGCGGCGGCCGCCGCCGTCCGGGAGCTGCCCGCAGCATCGACAACCAGCAGCACCGGCGCCTCCAGCAGGCGGGCGACGTGCGCCGTCGACCCGAAGCCGCCGCCGGCGAGCCTGCCGTCGAACAGCCCCATGACGCCCTCGACGACGGCGATGTCGGCGGGTGCGGGGGTGGCGGCGCCGTGCAGGAACAGGCGGCGGACGAGTTCCTCGCTCGTCAGGACTGGGTCGAGGTTCCGGCCCGGACGGCCGGTGGCCAGGGAGTGGTAGCCGGGGTCGATGAAGTCGGGCCCGACCTTGAACCCGGCGACGGCATCGCCCTGCGCGGCCAGCGCCGCCATGAGCCCGGTCGCCACCGTCGTCTTTCCCGCCGACGACGCCGCCGCGGCCACCACCAGCCTCGGGATGCTCACCATTCGATGCCCGCCTGCCCCTTCTGGCCCTGGTCGAACGGGTGCTTGACCTTGGTCATCGACGTCACCGTCGTCGCGATCTCCAGCAGCTCGGGCGGGGCGTTGCGGCCGGTGATGATGACGTGCTGCGTGCCCGGACGACCTGCCAGGAAGCCGACCACCTCGTCGATGTCCAGCCAGCCCCACGTCAGGGGGTAGGTGAATTCGTCCAGCACGTAGAACTGGTGTGTCTCGGCGGCGATCAGGGCCCTGACGTCGTCCCAGGCCGCGCGGGCGGCGACGGGCTGGTCCGGGTTGTCCTTGGCGCGACGGGTCCACGTCCGGCCGGACCCGACGGCCCGCCACTGCACCGGCCCGCCGGCGCCGGTCTCGTCGTGCAGCCGGCCCAGCGCCTCGAACGCCTCCCGCTCGCCGCTTCGCCAGTTCGGGGACTTCACGAACTGGAACACGGCGATCGACCAGCCCTGGTGCCAGGCCCGCAGCGCCGTCCCGAACGCCGCCGTCGTCTTCCCCTTGCCGTCGCCGGTGTTGACGATCAGCGCAGGCCGAAGCCGCCGCTCACGCGTGGTGAGTCCGTCGTCGGGGATCTGGTCGGGTGTGCCCTTCGCCATGGCGGAGATTCTGCCCCATGGGTTCAGATCTCGGCCGGGGCCCTTCCACTTGGCACTTTCGGCTGGTCATTCGTCCGAATCCCCCAACTGGGAGCGGGGCCGCACCGTCGATAGGGTCGCCCTGTGACCGGACAACTCTCCGCGGGGCTTCCCGACGACGCGTTCCTCAGCGACGGCCTGCTGACCAAGCGGGTGCTCAGGGCGGCGGCGCTCGCCTGGCTGGCGCCTCGCCCGGGCGAACTGCTGTGGGACCTCGGCGCCGGCACCGGAGCCATCGGAATCGAGTGGTGCCGCCTCGACCCGACCAACCGCGCCGTCGCCGTCGAACGGAACCCCGAGCGGCTGGAGCGCATCCACGCCAACGCCGAACGCCACGGCGTCTCCGCGCAGCTCGACGTCGTCGCCTCCGCGATCGAACCCGCGCTGCTGGCGTTGCCCGCCCCGGATGCCGTCTTCATCGGCGGCGGCATCACCGCGACGGTGCTGGCGGCGGCCTGGGACCGCCTGCCCGCAGGCGGCAGGCTGGTGGCGCACAGCGTCACCGCCGAGTCCGATGCCCTGCTGCTGGAGGCCTTCAAGGCCCGCGGCGGCGACCTGACGCGCGTCGCCGTCGAGGCCGCGGAACCCATCGGACGGTTCACCGGCTTCCGGCCAGCCCGCACCGTCACCGCCTGGGGCGCGGTCAAGGACGCCTGACCCCCTAGCTGGGGCGCGGGCAATGGTCAACCGTTGCCGGCGCCCCACCTATCAGAGGGCAGGCTCGACCCCGCCGTCTCGCGCAGATGACGGGCATGGCAGGATGACCGGTGACGCAGTCGTGAGGAACCCGGTGTGAACCCGGGACGGAACGGCCACTGTGACCCCAACAGGGGGAGTCAGACACTCATTGCTGCGGCAGTTCCTTTGGGCCACTTTCCTAGAAGGGGAACTCATGCACATTGCAGAGGGATTCCTACCCGTATCCCACGCCGTCGGCTGGTTCGTCGTGTCGACGCCGTTCGTCATCCACGGCGCCCGCGCCGTTATCCGCGAGACCAGGGAGCGCCCCGAATCGCGGCTGCTGCTCGCCGCCGCGGGTGCGTTCACGTTCGTCCTGTCGTCGATCAAGCTGCCGTCGGTGACCGGCAGTTCCTCCCACCCGACCGGGACCGGTCTCGGGGCGGTGCTGTTCCGGCCACCGGTGATGGCGTTCCTGTCCATGATCGTCCTGATCTTCCAGGCACTGCTGCTCGCCCACGGCGGGCTCACGACGCTGGGCGCCAACGTCTTCTCCATGGGCATCGCAGGGCCATGGGTCGGCTACGGCTGCTACCGGCTTGCCGCCCGACTGCGCTGGAACCGCGACGTCGGGGTGTTCCTTGCGCTGGCGATGGCGGACCTTTCCACCTATGTCGTCACTTCCTTCCAGCTGGGCCTCGCCTTCCCGGACCCGGTCAGCGGACTGGCGGGCTCCATCGCCAAGTTCCTGTCCATCTTCGCGATCACACAGATCCCCTTGGCCGTGGCGGAGGGCCTGCTCGGCGTGCTGGTGTTCCGGATCCTCGTCGATGTCGCCAAGCCGCAGCTGACCAAGCTGGGCGTCCTCAGGCCGGAAGTGGCTGAGAAGGTCGGAGCCTGACATGAAGAAGTGGACCGTCAACATCCTGCTCGTTGTCGCCGTCGCGGCAATCTTCGCGTTCAGCTTCATCATCGGCGGCAACCACACCGACCCCGAGGAGCGTTTCGCCGGTTCCGACGGCGCCGCCACCTCGCAGATCAGCGAGATCAACCCCGACTACAAGCCCTGGTTCTCGCCGTTGTTCGAGCCCGCTTCGGGGGAGATCGAGTCGGGGTTGTTCGCGCTCCAAGCGGGCCTGGGTGGCATCGTGCTCGGCTTCGCGATCGGTGCCCTGTGGGGGCGGAACCGCAGGGGCGGTGCTGCGACGCCCGCCGCTGAAGGGGCCGTGGCGGCCGCCGTCGACGAGACCCCCTAGTGGCCCACGCGCTCACACTGGACAAGGCGGCCTGGGCCAGCCCATGGCGTGGCCGCTCCGTACGCGACAAGGGTGTGCTCGCCGGAGGGCTGCTGATCCTTGCGATCGCCATGCCGCCCTGGCCCGGCGCCGCGGCCTGCGGCCTTGCGTCCCTGACCCTGCTTCTCGGCCCCGCCCGGGTGGGGGCGGCGCGGCTGGCCCGGATCATGGCGCTGCCGGTCGTCTCCATCCTCATCGGGGTCGCGACGGTGGCCGTGTCCGTCGGCTGGGCCGACGGGCTGCGGCTCAGCGTCACAGGCGCAGGCCTGACGATGGCCCGCGACCTCGCCATCCGGGCCACCGCGGCGGTGCTTGCGATGTTCGTCCTGGCCACGACCACACCCATGATCGACCTGTTCGGGGCGCTCCGGAAGGCCAGGGTTCCCGCGCCACTGGTGGAGGTGGCCTCCCTCGTGTATCGGCTGACGTTCGGGCTGCTTGAGAGCGCAGGCGCCATCCACGAGGCGCAGCAGGCCAGGCTGGGCTACGTCAACCGTCGGGCCGGCATGCGCTCGGCCGCCATGGCCACCGGAGCCGTGTTCGTGCGTGCCTGGACCCGCGCCGAACGACTGGAGGCCGGCCTCGCCGGCCGCGGCTTCGAGGACTCGCTCGCAACACTGGAACCCCCACGACGGCGCTCGGCGGTGTTCCTCCTCGCCAGCCTCTCCCTGTTGGCAGGCCTGGCCGCCGTCGGACTGCTGGTTCCCGGGGGAGTGGGATGAGTCACCGTCAGCTGTCGGCCAGCGGCCTGCACGTGAGTTACGACGGCCGCCAGGTCCTCGTGGACGCCGGGCTCGTCGTCCCGCGGGGCGGTCGCGTCGCCCTGCTCGGCGCAAATGGTTCGGGCAAGACCACGCTGCTGCGTTGCCTCTCCGGTGCCGTGCGGCCCGACGCGGGCAGTATCGCGGTCGACGAAGTGCCGCTGAGGCACGACCGTTCGGGGCTGAGGCAGCATCGCCAGGTGGTGCAACTGGTGGCGCAGGACCCCGACGACCAGCTGTTCGCCGCCGACGTCTTCCGCGACGTCTCGTTCGGCCCCATGAATCTGGGGCTGCCGGAGGCCGAGGTCAGACGGCGCGTCGAGGACGCCCTGGACGTCTTGTCCATCTCGGATCTCGCCGAACGTCCCATCCACCGACTGTCCTACGGCCAGCGCAAACGGGTGGCCATCGCGGGCGCGCTCGCCATGCATCCGTGCATCATGCTGCTCGACGAACCAACAGCCGGGCTGGACCCGCAGGGCGTCGACGAAATGGTGGATGCGCTGGAGCGACTGCTCGCCGCCCACACCACCGTCGTCATCGCCACCCACGACGTCGACTTCGCCCTGGCCTGGGCCGACACCGTCGCAGTCCTTCACGACGGTGTCCTCCGTCACGGCGATCCCGTGCAACTGCTGGGCGACGCCGCACTGGTCGGCGCCGCCCGTCTGAGACAGCCCGCAGTCCTGCGCATCCTGGCAGGCCTCGGCCTCGACGGCGCCGTCGATGTCCGGGACGTGCCGCAACTGGTGGACCTCCTGTCGCGGCCGGCTGAACCGACGCAGGGCTCAGCCGCCCTCGGGGTGCCGGCGGGTGTTCATCCGCGACCTACGTCAAGCGCCACTACAGTCATGTCCTGAAGCGCGGTGTTCGAGAACCCGACAAGACACTGGCGGTCATCGACGGCAACGCACTCGACAGGGTGCAGACCTTCACGTTCGCCGACCCGCAGAACCCAGCCCGCAGCTTCACCGCCGACCCGGCAACCTGCTCCTTCAACTCTTTCCTGAGGTGAACCAAGTGACCACGAAGAAGATCCTCTTCGGCGCCGCCTACTACGACGAGTACATTCCGCATGAGCGGCTCGCCGAGGACGTCGCGATGATCGGCGCGGCAGGCATGAACACGGTCCGCATCGCCGAGTCGACTTGGTCGACGTGCGAGCCGCAGCCGGGAGTGTTCGACTTCACGCACGTCGATCGGGCCATCGACGCCATGGAGGCAGACGGCATCGGCGTCATCGTCGGCACCCCCACCTATGCGGTGCCGACGTGGCTCGTGCAGTCCTATCCGGAGGTGCTGGCCACGACGTCGCAGGGGCCCGGCCGCTACGGCGCCAGGCAGATCATGAACATCACCTCGCCGGCCTATCTGTGGCATGCCGAGCGTGTGATCCGTGCGCTGCTGGAGCGGACCGCACACCGCAAGGCCGTCATCGGGTTCCAGGTGGACAACGAGACCAAGTACTTCGACACCGCCTCGCCGGACGTGCAGCGCCGGTTCGTCAAGCACCTGCGCACTCTGTTCGACGACGACCTCGACGCGTTGAACCGCGCCTACGGACTGGACTACTGGTCCAACCGCATCAACGCCTGGGAGGATTTCCCCGACGTGCGTGGCACCATCAACGGCTCGCTGGGCGCGGCCTGGGAGAAGTTCCGGCGCGGCCTGGTGACCGAGTTCCTCAACTGGCAGGCGGGGCTGGTGCGGGAGTACTCGAGGTCGGACCAGTTCGTCACCCACAACCTCGACTTCGACTGGGGGCCCGGCTGGTCCTACGGGCTGCAGCCCGCCGTCGACCACTTCGCCGTCGCGAAGAGCCTCGACATCGCGGGCGTCGACATCTACCACCCCAGCCAGGACGCGCTGACGGGCAGGGAGATCGCCTTCGGCGGAGACATGACCCGCTCGGTCAAGGACGGCGCCAACTACCTGGTCCTTGAGACGCAGGCGCAGGGCCAGATGGGCTGGCTGCCGTATCCCGTGCAGCTGCGGCTGCAGGCGTTCAGCCACGTCGCGAGCGGCGCCGACGGCGTCATGTACTGGCACTGGCACTCCACCCACAACGCCTTCGAGACGTACTGGAAGGGCGTGCTCAGCCAGGATTTCGCGCCCAACCCGACGTATCTGGAGGCGTGCCGGATCGGCGCGGAGCTGGCCGCGGCGGGGGAGTCGTTGCGCGGCATCAGGAAGTCCAACCGCGTCGGCATCCTCGTCAGCAACGAGGCACTGACGGCGCTGCAGTGGTTCGGGATCGAGTCGGGATTCCCGATGGCGACGTCGAAGGGCCTCGGCTACAACGACGTCCTGCGCTGGGTCTACGACGCCCTGTTCGACCTCAACCTGGAGGTGGATTTCCTCGACGTCTCCGCCACGAATCTGGGCGACCGACTCGCGGGCTACCCGATGGTGGTCGTGCCGGCCCTGTATGTGGCGTCGCAGGACGTGCTCGATCGGCTGCGCGACTACGTCGCCGGCGGCGGGCACCTGGTCAGCACGTTCCGGAGCTTCGTCACCGACGAACACGTCAAGGTCTGGGCCGACAGGGCCCCGCACGGCCTCACCGACGTCCTCGGCTTCGGCTACGACCAGTTCACGCGGCCGCCCGGTGTCGCGGTGAGCCTCGACGGTGCGCTCGCGGAGGCGGCGCCCGGCCTGGACAGCGATGCGTTGGCCGTCTCACACTTCATGGAGTTGCTGGTGCCGCCGGAGGGATCCACCGTCGAGGTGCTCGCGAGCTACGACCATCACGCCTGGCACAACCCGGCCATCACCCGGAACCGGTTCGGGTCCGGCTCGGCCACACACGTCGGCACCATGGTGTCGACGGCCGTCCTGTCGGAGGTGCTCAGACTGGTCGCCGCTGACGCCGACGCGCTCGACTGGGCCCAGGACCTGGCCGGCGTGGTGACCGTGCGCCGCGGCCGCAACGCCGCCGGTCGTGACGTCGCCTTCCTGCTCAACTACTCGAAGGACCCGGTCACCCTCCTTGTGCCGGTCTCCGGACGGGACGTGTTGACTGGCCGTGAACTGATGGTCGGCCAAGACGTGACCATCGCAGGCTGGGACCTGCTCGTCATTGAGAGCTGAGACCCGGAGCCCGGTACGGGTCGCAGGCTCCGGGCTGCGTTGGGGCGACGGGCCTCGTCAGGGACAGACGGCGCCGAATCTGGGTCACAGGATCAGCGAACGACCTTGAGGTTGAACGCCGGAGTGCCGAGCGAGCCCATCAGTCGCAACCACAACGGAAGCCACATCTCGGTGCCCCGTGCCGTGTCGATACCGCCAAGGTCGATCACGTCGGTGTGTCCGAACGACTGCAGCAGCCTGGTGACGAGGGCCTTGGCGTCGGCGTCGTCACCGGAGACGAACACGGTCGTCGGCTCTCCGAGGGTCTCTGGATGGACCATCAGGCTGGCCGTCAGCGTGTTCAGAGTCTTGACCACCCGAGCGGTCGGGAAGGCCCGCTGCACCTGCTCGCCGAGTGAGTCGGTGTCCTTCACGATAAGGGTTGGCGGCATTCCGCGGCTGAAGTCCAGCGGGTTGGCGATGTCGATCAACACCTTGCCGGCCAGGTTCTCCGCCCCTGCCTGCTCCAGGACAGCGAGGGTCGCCGCTCCCGAGGTCGCGTTCACAACGAGTTCGGCAGTGGAGGCGGCATCCGCATACGTCGCCAGTGGGATGTTCGGCCACTGCTCTGCCCAGGCCCGGAAGGGAGGACGTCCCATCTGGTCGGGCGCGGAGCGTGCCAAGGTCACCTCAGGGTCTCGGGTGCCGACGGTCACCTCGTGGCCGAGTTCTGCCAGCCTTCCGGCGACGGTTTGGCCCACGTTGCCGGTGCCGAGGACTGCGATCTTCATGTTCTTCCCCTCCTTGGGTGGACGGGTCCGTCCACCTTCAAGGATGCGTCAGGACGTGGAGCCGCAGCGAAGGATGGGACGCCCCACGCGAGGCCAGTCTCGTTTCGTGTCCGAATCGTTACCTGGTGATTCCACACCGAACCCTTGACACCAAGGCCGTCAAGCCCCCTATGATGGAAACGTTTCCATGGCTACGAGGGAGTGGCGATGAAGGAGCCGACGATTCGGGATGTGGCCTCACGTGCCGGCGTGTCGGTGGCCACGGCCTCCCGGGTCCTCAACGGTCATGCGTCCACCTCCGAAGCCTCGCGAACGCGAGTCCGCCAGGCGGCGGCTGAGTTGCACTACAGCCCCAACAGCCTCGCGCGGTCCCTCAAATCGGCTCGACGACAGGTGGTGAGTCTGCTGATCTCGGACATCCGCAATCCGTTCTTTGCCGAGTTGGCGTATGCCGTGCAGCTCGCGTTGTGGAGCCGTGGTTACTCCATGCTTCTCGGCAACGCCTCCGAGCGTGAGGAACTGCAGGACCAGCACCTTCGGGCATTGCGCAATCAGCGCATCGACGGTGTGATTGCCGCCCCCCAGGGTGAGCGCTCTGTGGAACTGGAACGCCTTGCTGCTCAGGGTGTGCCGTTGGTGTTCGTTGATCGGAGACTGCCTTCGCCGGTCGTACCCGTGGTGGACTCGGACCCCCGGCCGGGCATCACCCAGGCGCTGTTGCATCTTCGGGGGCTTGGCCACGCGCGGATCGGATTCGTGGCCGGCCCTCACAACACGTCCACGGGACGGGAGCGTCTCGCCGTCTACCGCAGCGAGGCGGGCAGGCTCCTGGATGCAGAGGGAGTGCATGACCGGCCCGCCGGATACGACCAGGACCTCTGCAGGAGCTCGGTCGACGAGCTGCTGGCCGTGGGATGTACGGCGTTGCTGTTCGGCTACTCCCCGAACGCTGTGACCGCTCTGCGGCACCTCTCGCGATCTGGGCTCCGTATTCCTGAGGATGTGAGCATCGTCTCCTTCGACGAGATCCCCGTCTTCGAGGTCATGACGCCCCCGGTAAGCATCGTCCGCCAAGGGGTGGCGGAGATGGGAAGCCTGGCTGTCTCGACGCTGTTCGAGGTCCTGGATGGCAAGAAGCCAATGAGCATCCGGATTCCGACCGAACTGGTGATCCGCGAATCCAGCGGCACCGCTCCGCGAGAAAGGACAAGATGAGCATCCTGACATTGAAGGGCGTGAGCAAACGCTTCAGCGGCGTCACGGTCGTCGACAACGTCACCGTTGACGTGAACCCGGGTGAGGTGCATGTCCTCCTCGGTGAGAACGGGGCGGGGAAGTCCACCCTCATCAAGATGATGGCGGGGATCTACACCCCGGATGACGGCGAGATCATCGTCGATGGTCAGCCCACCAAATTGCCCACCCCCAAGGCGGCCGAGGCACTCGGCATCGCCACAATCCACCAAGAGCTGAACCTGGTGGGCACATTGAGTGTCGCGGAGAACATCATGTTGGGGCGTCTACCCACCAAGGGGGGACTGGTCGATCGGGTGGGCATGCGCACCTATGCCGCGTCGGCGCTCGAACGCATCGGTTTGAAGGTGAATGTGAACCGGAGGGTCGGGACGCTCGGCATCGCGCAGCAGCAACTCATCGAGATCGCAAGGGCGCTTTCGCTGGACTCGCGACTGCTGATCCTGGACGAGCCGACGGCTGCCCTCACCCAGCATGAGGCCGCCCAGCTGTTCGAGGTGATGGAGGACCTGCGCTCCAAGGGCGTGGCGATGGTCTTCATCAGTCACCACCTCGATGAGATTGCCCGCATCGGCGATGTCGTGACCGTGCTTCGCGACGGCCAGTTCGTCAAGAAGGTTCCGGCCTCCACTCCTGAACCCGAGCTTGTCAAGCTCATGGTGGGACGCGACATCGACGACCAGTTCCCGCGGGTACGTACAGCCCCGGGCAAGCCGATGCTCGAGGTGCGTGGACTGACCCGGGCCGGCGCGTTCACGGACATCGACTTCACCGTTCACGCCGGGGAGATTGTCGGGATCGCGGGGCTTGTGGGAGCGGGGCGCACCGAGGTGGTGCGCGCCATCGCCGGTGCAGACAGGTACGACAGCGGCGAGGTCCGGATCGACGGCACCCCACTGTCGCAAGGCAGCGTGGTCGCTGCGCTCAAGGCCGGAGTTGGGCACGTCCCGGAGGACCGGAAGGTTCAAGGGCTGGTCATTCAGGCCAATGTCAGCGACAACATGGGACTGGCAACGCTGTTCAGTTCGGGGCGCGGCATCCTCGCCGACCTCGGCGGGCAGCGGCAACGCGCAGGCGTGGTGGCTGAGCAACTCAGGATCCGAATGACGTCGCTCGACCAGGTGGTGAAGACGCTGTCCGGCGGCAATCAACAGAAGATCGTCTTCGGCCGCTGGCTGATGGCCAAGTCCACCGTCCTGCTGCTCGACGAACCCACTCGCGGCGTCGATGTTGGCGCAAAGGTGGAGATCTACCAGCTCATGAACCAGATCACACAACTCGGCGGTGCCGTTTTGATGGTGTCCTCCGAACTGCCCGAAGTGCTCGGCATGGCAGATCGGGTGGTCGTCATGAGCGGAGGCCGGATCACCGGCGAACTGTCGCATGCCGAGGCAACGCAGGACGCGGTGATGACCCTCGCAGTCTCGAACTCATCAGAAGGAGCAGCATGAATCAGACAAGGACCGGAGGCATCACGGTCAAGTCCTTCCTGGCCAACAATGGTGCGCTGGTGGGCCTGATAGCCCTCAGTCTCATCCTCGCAATTGTCGCCCCGGCGTTCCGTACCCCAGCCAACGCGTTGAACATCGGGGTTCAGGCCGCGACAGTGGCCATCCTCGCCTTCGGCATGACATTTGTGATCGTCGCAGCAGGCATCGACTTGTCCGTCGGTTCCCTGGCGGCGCTGTCGTCCATGTCGGCGGCCTTCATGTTCAGCAACGCCGGGTTGCCCGGCTGGCTGGCCCTCATCGTAGGTCTACTGGTCGGGGCGCTGTTCGGCGCGATCAACGGCATGGCAAACGCCTATCTGAGGCTGCCGTCCTTCATAGCCACCTTGGCGATGCTGTCGATCGGTCGGGGGCTGACGTTGGTGGTCTCCGACGGCCGACCGATCGCGACCCCTGACGCGATCAACGCGCTGGGTGGCGACATCGGCGGTGTGCTGCCCGCCCCGGTGCTCGTGCTGATCGTCGCCGGTGTCGTTGCCGCCTTCATCCTCAACCGCACCACATGGGGACGCGCCATGTATGCGGTCGGCGGCAACATCGAGGCGGCACGACTGGCCAGCATCCCAGTGAAGAAGATCCAGGTCCTCGTGTTCACCTTGTCCGGCACCTTCGCCGCTCTGGCGGGCATGGTGCTGGCAGGTCGCCTCCACTCGGCCCAGCCTCAGGCTGCATTGGGTTACGAACTCGACGCCATCGCGGCCGTTGTCATCGGCGGTGCCTCCCTGGCAGGCGGCGTTGGCAAGATCACCGGCACCCTCATCGGTGCCCTTCTGCTGGCCGTGATCCGCAACGGCCTCAACATCCTGAACGTCTCGTCGTTCTGGCAACAGGTCGTCATCGGCCTGGTCATCGCAGTCGCTGTGGCGCTGGACATGCTGCGCCACAAGGAAGCGTCGCACTAGCGACAACCAACCGGAAGGAACAAGTCAATGATCACTCGCAGGAATCTCGGCATCGCCGCCCTCGCGACCGCTACCGTTGCCGTCGTCGGCTGCACGAACGAGTCCACCGGCGGTGGCGGTGGTGGTGGGGAGAAGGTTGCGCTGCTGCTCTCCACCCTCAACAACCCCTTCTTCGTGGATCTTCGCGACGGCGCGCAGGAAGCTGCGAAGGCGGCCGGCATCAGTCTCGACGTCTCCGACGCCCAGAACGACGCCGCCACTCAGGCGAACCAGGCCGCGAACGCACAGTCTTCAGGAGCCAAGGTCGTCATCATCAACGCAGTGGACTCGCAAGCCGCTGGCCCCGCCGTCGCGCCACTGATCACGGCCAAGATCCCCGTCATTGCGGTCGACCGGGCGGTCGAGGGCGCCCAAGTCACGTCGTTCATTGCCTCCGACAATGTCGCGGGCGGTTCGCAGGCAGCCGAGGGACTTGCCAAGGCACTGGGGGAGAAGGGCGATGTCATCATCCTCCAGGGCGTTCCCGGCACATCTGCTTCGAACGACCGTGGCAAGGGATTCGGTGACAAGATCACCTCCTACTCGGGCATCAAGGTGGTCGCGAAGCAGACCGCCAACTTTGACCGTGCCCAGGCTCTCGACGTCACCACGAACCTCCTGCAGGCCAACCCCGGAGTGGTGGGCATCTTCGCGGAGAACGATGAGATGGCCCTTGGTGCCATCCAGGCACTTGGTGCCAAGGCAGGCAAGGACGTCAAGGTCTTCGGATTCGACGGTACGGACGACGCGCTGAAGGCCATCAAGGCAGGCACGTTGGTCGGCACGATCGCACAGCAGCCCAAGGAACTGGGCAAGAAGGCCGTGGAGTTCGCCGCGAAGGCCGCCAAGGGTGAGTCGATCGATGCGGTGTCCCCCGTTCCCGTCAAGACCATCACCTCCGACAACGTGGGCGATTATCTGAAATGAGCGTCGTAGTGGTCGGGTCGGTCAACGCCGACCTCCACCTCCGTCTGGAGCGCCACCCGCTGCCCGGCGAGACCCTCTTGGCCTCCGGTGGCACGTTCTCCCCGGGCGGCAAGGGAGCGAACCAGGCCTATGCGTGCGCACTGGCGGGCGCGCCGACCGTCCTCCTCGGGGCGGTCGGCGCGGACGAGGCCCGGCATGCGGCCCTCCGGTTGCTGGGGCGCGGCGGGGTGGACATCTCGCGGCTCCTCACGTTGGACGGTGAGCCGACCGGACTGGCCGTCGTGACCGTCGACGCGCGGGGGGAGAACACCGTGGTGGTGGTGCCCGGCGCCAACTCCCTGGTCACGCCCGCACAGGTCGAGGGCTGGGCTTCGCTCATCTCGGCGGCGAGGGTGCTGGTGCTGCAGGGCGAGATCCCCGCCGAGAGCAGCGCCGAGGCTGCCGACCTCGCAGTGGGCCGGGTGGTCTTCAACCTGGCACCGGCCATCACCGTCCCGGCTGCACTGCTGCTGCGCGCCGACCCGCTCGTCGTCAACGAGCATGAGGGGGAGGCGGCGCTGCGGCTGCTGGGGGGTGCGACGCTCACGGACCCCGGGGAGATCCTTGCGGGCCTGCTGGCTCGTGGCGTCCCCTCGGTGGTGATGACGCTCGGCGCGGCCGGCGCGCTGGTCGGGGACGCCTCGGGCGTCGTCGCCGTGCCGTCGCCAAGGGTCACCCCGGTCGACACGGTCGGCGCCGGCGACGCGTTCGTCGGCGCGCTTGCCGCCAGGCTGGACACAGGTGACGGGCTCACGACGGCGGCGCAGTTTGCCGTCAGGTTCGCCGCATACACGGTGCAGTTCGACGGCGCCCAATCGTCATACCCCCTGCCGGGGGCCCAACTTCCGGAGGTCACATGAAAAGGCACGGCCTTCTCAACCCAGCTCTGAACGCTGCCATTGCACGGCTTGGACACACGGACACGTTCGTCGTCGCGGACTGCGGGCTTCCCATACCGCGCGACGTGCCCGTAATCGACCTGGCCGTCGTCCTTGGAGTCCCCGGCTTCGGCGATGTTCTGGACCCGATCCTCGACGAAGTGGTCGTCGAGGCAGCCACCATCGCCACTGAGGCCTTGGGCGGTCCAGCAGAGGGCATCATCGCCCCCCGACTGGCCTGCCCGGTCGGCAACGTCCCGCACGAGGAGTTCAAGCGCCTCGTGGCCGGTGCTCGGTTCGTTGTACGCACAGGGGCGTCCGTCCCCTACGCCAACGTGATCCTGCGTTGCGGCGTGCCGTTCTGACCCGAACAGAAGGCGCTCAACTTCACACCACGGCGAGGCCCCGGTCAGCGGGCGAGCGCGACCAGGGCGTCGACGTCGACGCACCGCTCCAGCGCGTCGGCGAGGGTGTCGAGCATGTGCTCGCGGCGCTCGGCGAAGCCCGGGGCCGCAGCGTCAGGCGCCCAGGTCGAGCCGACGGTGGCGGCGAGCTCGGTGAGCCAGGCGCGGCGGAAGGCGTCGTTCTCGAAGGTTCCGTGCCAGATCGTGCCCCAGGTGTTTCCGACGCGGACGCCGCCCGGGAACGGCTCGCCGCCGTCGGAGGTGACGACGCCGTGATGGATCTCGTATCCGGCCACGGCATGCCCCTGCCACTCGCCCTGCGGGCGGCCGAGGACCTTGTCGCGCTGGAAACGGACGCTGGTCGGCAGCAGGCCCAGCCCGACGGCGTCGCCGTCGCCCGACTCGAGGTCGTCGTCGATGGTAGCCGCGAGCATCTGGTGGCCGCCGCAGATGCCGAGCACCGGCCTGCCGGCCGCCGCCCGGGCGACGACGGCGTCGGCGAGCCCGCGTTCGCGGAGCCACTGCAGGTCCGACATCGTGGCACGAGTGCCGGGCAGCACCACGAGGTCGGCGTCGGCGACCTCTGCCGGGCTGGCCGTGGCGAACACCTCTACGCCCGGCTCGGCGGCCAGCGCGTCCATGTCGGTGGCGTTCGAGATGCGCGGCAGCCGGACGACGGCGATCCGGAGCGTCCCGTGCCGTCCCAGGATGCGCGGCCACTTCGCGAAGGCCAGCGCGTCCTCGCCGTCGAGCCAGACGTCGGTCAGCCACGGCACCACGCCGAACGACGTCAACCCGGTGCGGGAGGACAGCTCGGACAGTCCCGGATTGAGGACGGACTGGTCGCCGCGGAACTTGTTGATCAGGTAGCCGGCGAGCAGCGCCCGGTCCTCGGGCTCGACGATGGCCCAGGTGCCGTAGATCGACGCCAGCACGCCGCCGCGGTCGATGTCCCCGCACAGCACCACCGGCAGGTCGAACCGGCGGGCCAGCCCGAAGTTGACGTAGTCGCCGTCGCGAAGGTTGATCTCGGCCGGTGAGCCAGCCCCCTCGCAAAGCACCACGTCGAAGCGGGAGGCCAGTTCCGAATAGGCGTCGAAGGCGGCCTCGCGCAGGTGCGCCCTTCCTGTGGCGTACTCGCCGGCCTCCAGGGCGCCGGCCGGTTCGCCGCGCAGCACGACGAAGGAGCGCCGGTCCGTGCCCGGCTTCAGCAGCACCGGGTTCATCGCCGACGTCGGCTCCACCCCGGCCGCGATGGCCTGCAGGTACTGGGCGCGCCCGATCTCGGAACCGTCCGGGCACACCATCGAGTTGTTCGACATGTTCTGCGCCTTGAACGGCGCCACCAAGATGCCGCGCCTCGCGAACACCCGGCACAGCCCGGCCGTGATCAGCGACTTGCCGGCATCCGAACTGGTGCCCGCGATCAGCAGCCCGGTCATTGGTCCACCTCGATTCCCAGCACCCTGGCGAGTGCCTCCTGGTAGTCGTCGAGCTCGCCGGATCGGGCGGATCGGGTGGCTCGCACCGTCGGGTCGTGCAGGAGCGTACCGGACACGCGGCGCAGGGAACGCTCGATCGCTGCTACCACCTCGGGCGCGTACTTGCCGCCGACGGAGGCCAGTTCGTCGTCGACGACCTGCGTAACCCTGGTGCGCAGCGCTGCGATCGTCGCCGCCGCCCGTCTGCCCCGCCGCTCGGCCAGGAAATCCTCGGCCGCCTTGTCGACGACCAACCTCGTCCCGGCAAGGGCCTTCGCCTCATGCGGGGGGACGTGGGCGGCGATGTCGTCGATCGTGATGAGCCGGATACCGGCGAGCCTGCCGACCTCTCCGGGGACGTCGATGCCGCCCGTCAGGTCGAGGACGGTGGGGCGGCAGGCACCCAGCACGTCAGGGGTCAACAGGGCCTCCCGGCGCCCGGAACTCGCAACCACCAGGTCGCAGTCGGCGACGGCGTCGGCCAGGTTTGCGACCGGGCGCACCGGGTGCGTGGCGGCGAACCGTTCGGCCTGGCCGCTGCCGGAATGCACGGCGATGTCGGTGCAGCCACGCCGCAGCAGGTCCGCCACGACGATGCCCGCATAGTTGCCCGTGCCCAGGACGAGGGCTCCGACATCCGGCCAGGCCCGACCGTCCGGCAGGGCAAGGTCCAGGCCGATAGACGAAAGCGAACGGCCTGCCGCCGACAGCCCCTCGCCGGAGTTGGCGATGCGCGCCGCCGCGAGGGCAGCCTGACCCAGGCGCGTCAGATCGGGGGTGAGCGACGGTGCGGCCGCCTGCAGCGCCTCCCGCAGCTGGCCGGTGATCTCCGCGTCGCCGACCACCATCGAATCCAGGCCACTTGCGACCTCGAACAGGTGCCGGACGGCGTCGTCCCCGGCCCACACCTCCAGCGCCTCCATCACCGCGCCGGCCCGCTCCGGCACCGCCTCGGAGACGGCTGCCAGGACCGCCTCGATCGCCTCGGGGAAACTCGTGGTCTGCATGTGGAACTCGACCCGGTTGCAGGTGACCAGCGGCATCAGCCCCGCGACGTCGTCGTGCCCGAGAAGGGACGCGGCGACCACATCGCTGCGCGCCCCGACCGCTGCGATCACGTCGGCGGTGACCCGGCGATGGCCCAGCCCCACGGTCAGCAACAGCACGCCTGATCCTAACAAGCCTCCTGGGCGGCGTTGTGGACACCACCAATCCCAATCCGCCTGCCACCACGGCGACGTCGACGTCATCGCCCGGGACCATCTGATCCGCGAGATGGACTCAGCTCGAGGTGGAGTCGAGCGGTTTGGCCGCGGGCACGACCAGCATCGCCAGGATCGAGACCGCCCCGACGACCAGCAGCGCCCGCAGGACGCCGACGTGGTCGCCGAGGTACCCCAGCAGCGGAGGCCCGGCAAGGAAGGCGGCGTAGCCGATTGTGGACACCACGGACAGGCGCAATGGGGCCTTGACGGGGTCGTCGGCCGCGGCGGACATGCCGACGGGGAAGCCGAGGCTGGCGCCGAGCCCCCAGATCGCGGCGCCGGCGAACGCCAGCCACGTGTTGCCGAACACGACGAGGGCGCAGCCGACGATGGCGGCGGCGAAGAGTCCGCGCAGGACCGGCACGCGGCCGTAGCGGTTGAGCAGCCCCGTGCCGAGGATGCGGCCCGCGGTCATGAAGGACAGGAACACTGCCAGTGCGACCACCCCAAGTGCGTTGTCCAGGCTGTGGCCCTCGACGAACGCGACCGCCATCCAGTCGTTCGCGGTGCCCTCGGTGAATGCCGCTGCCAGCACCATCAGCCCGATCAGCAGGGTGCGCGGTTCGAGCCATGCGGACCGCCCCGTCGTCGTCGCATGCCCCTCCGGCACCTCGGGGGAGGTGGGCAGGAACCTGGCAGTGCCCCACCACACTGCCAGCCCGCTGAGGACGGCGACGGTGATCAGGTGGGCGGTGAACGGGGTGCGGAGCCACACCAGCCCGGCACCGACGAGGGCGCCGAGCACGGTGCCGCCGGAGAAGGCGGCGTGGAACCACGGCATGATCGCCCTGTCGAGGGCCCGTTCGATGACCGTGCCCTCCAGGTTCTGTGCCACATCCCAGACGCCCACCCCGAGGCCGAGGAGGAACAATCCGGGCATGAGCCAGAGGGGGCCCGCCCCGGGGCGGATGGCGAGCGCCGCCAGGATCAGGCCGGGGACCGCGAGCGAGGCGCCCAACCGCACCGTCTTGGCCGCGCCGAGACGGTTTGCGATGCGGCCGGCCACCGGCAGGCCGAGCAACGATCCGACGGACACCGACAGCAGCAGCGTCCCCAGCATTCCCGGTGTGAGGTCCAATGCCTCCTTGACGTCCGGCACCCTCGACATCCAGGAGGCGAACGCGAACCCATTGACCCCGAACACGAGCAGGTCACCGTTTCGTGCCGCGGCCACCCGGCGCGACGAGAACTCCGGCAGGCCACTCATGCAGTGGCTCCGAGCATGCGCTGGCTGGGGCGTGGGCTCAGGTGCATCTGGTTTCCTTCGTGGGCTCCGGGGCAATGACACGCTACCGGCTTCGTCGTCGCCATGCCATCGCCCGGAACCCACCCGCGGCCTGTTCTTCTCGACCAGCGGGACTGCGCTCCCGCTGATCGAGTAGCCGACGAGGTACGAGGAGGCGCCTTCGAGATCCGGTGAGGGTCTCCGGGGACTTGGTCGGGGTCTCGACCGTCGTGCCGGGCTCCTTCGTCGCCGGGCACTGGCTCGACCAGCGGAATGGCGGGGCGCCGCTCGACCGGCGTTGGGACTGCGCTTCCGCTGATCGAGTAGCCGACGAGGTACGAGGAGGCGCCTTCGAGATCCGGTGACGGTCTCCGGGGACTTGGTCGGGGTCTCGACCGTCGTGCCGGGCTCCTTCGTCGCCGGGCACTGGCTCGACCAGCGGAACCCCGGAACGAGCCCGCCGACTGGTCGAAACGTCCTGCGGGAGCGATATCGTGCAGTCCGGGGCGGCGTCCGGGCCGTCCGCGTATGAGGCGACTGGTTGGAGACGTGACGATGGACTCGACTGAAGCGTTCGCAAGGGCACGGGCCGTGATCCCGGGCGGGGTGTCCTCGCCTGTGCGTGCCTACGGGTCGGTCGGGGGCACGCCGGTGTTCCTGAGCCGGGCCGAGGGTGCGCGAGTCTTCGACGTCGAGGGCCGCCCCTACTTGGATCTCGTCGGGTCCTGGGGGCCCGCACTGCTCGGCCACGCCCACCCCGACGTCGTGAGGGCCGTGACGACGGCCACCGCCGCCGGATTGTCGTTCGGCGCCCCGACCTGGGGCGAGGTGGCGCTGGCCGAGGAAGTCCGGCGCCGGGTCCCGGCCGCGGAGAAGGTGCGGTTCGTGTCCACCGGCACCGAGGCGACGATGACGGCGCTGCGCATCGCCCGCGCCGCCACCGGCCGCGATCTCATCGTCAAGTTCGCCGGCTGCTACCACGGTCACAGCGACGGCCTGCTCGCCGCCGCCGGCTCGGGCGTCGCGACGGCGGGCCTGCCGGGTTCGGCAGGGGTGACCGAGGCCGTGGCCGCGCAGGCGATCGTCGTCGAATACGACGATCTCGACGCACTGACCGCCGCCTTCGAGGCCAACCCCGGTCGCATCGCCGCCGTCATCACCGAGGCAGCCGCCGCCAACATGGGCGTCGTCGCGCCCGATGCCGGGTTCAACGCGGGCATCCGCCGACTCTGCACGCAGCACGGCGCCGTGTTCATCCTCGACGAGGTGCTCACCGGCTTCCGCGTCGGCCCCGCCGGCTGGTGGGGGCTGGAGGCGCCTGGCGCCGAGTGGACGCCGGACCTGTTCGCGTTCGGGAAGGTCGTCGGCGGCGGGATGCCGCTGGCAGCCGTCGGCGGCCGGACGGACCTGATGGACCTCCTGGCACCCGTCGGCCCCGTCTACCAGGCGGGCACCCTGTCCGGGAACCCCCTCGCCACCGCCGCGGGGCTGGTCACGCTCCGGCTCGCCGACCATGCCGCCTACGAAGCCATCGACGCCGCCTCGGCCCGGCTTTCGGAGGCCGTGGGCGACGCGCTGGATGCCGCCGGGGTGCCGCACCGCGTGCAGCGGGCCGGGTCCCTGTTCTCCGTGTTCTGGGGCGAAGGCCCGGCCGCGGCCCCCGTGCGCAACTACGCCGACGCCCAGGGTCAGGACACCAAGCTCTTCTCGGCGTTCTTCGCCCGGATGCTGGCCGACGGCGTGATGCTGCCGCCGTCGGCGTTCGAGGCGTGGTTCGTCTCCGCCGCCCACGACGACGAGGTGCTGAGCCGCATCGAGGACGTCCTGCCCCGCGCCGCACAGGCGGCGGCCCAGGCCTTCGACGCTTTCGAGGCGCCCGCCGCGCCCGCCGCACCCGCTGCCCCGACCGCCTCGGCCGCCGACGTGCCGGGCCGTGTCACGCTCGTCGGCGGGGGGCCGGGTGTCCCCGGGCTGCTGACCGTCGCCGGGCTCGACGCACTGCGGTGCGCCGACGTCGTGCTCTACGACCACCTCGCGCCGTTGGAGGCGCTCGACGAGGCGCCGCCGTTCGCGGAGCGGATCGACGTCGGCAAACTGCCCTGGGGCCAGTTCACGCCGCAGGAGGAGACCAACCGGCTCCTGATCGAGAACGCCCGGGCGGGGCGTCACGTCGTCAGGCTGAAGGGCGGCGACTCGTTCGTGTTCGGCCGAGGCGGCGAGGAGGTGCTGGCCTGCGCGGAGGCGGGCATCCCTGTGGCGGTCATCCCCGGGGTCACGTCCGCGGTCGCGGGCCCCGAGTTGGCGGGCATCCCCGTCACGCACCGCGGCGTCAGCCAGGGATTCACCGTCGTCTCGGCGCACGTCGGGCCCGAATCACCCACCTCGACGCTCAACTGGGCCGCGCTCGCCAACACGGGCACAACGCTGGTGGTGCTGATGGGCGTCAAGACGCTGCCCGAGGTGTGCGCGGCGCTGCTCGACGGCGGTCTGGCCCCGGACACCCCGGCCGCCATCGTCGAGAATGCCGGTCACTCGCACGGCCGGGTCCTGCGCGCCCCAGTCGCCGAGCTACCGGCCGACGCCAGGAATGCCGGCATCGTCAGCCCCGCGATCACGGTGATCGGGCCGGTCGCGGCCCTCGACCTGCTGCCGCTCTGAGGCCTGCTACCGGTAATCGGCCAGCGCCAGCAGGTCCTCGACGCGCCGGGTCTCGGAGCCCTGCACCGTGGTGATCGAAGCCTCGCCGGTGGTCAGTTCCACCTCCAGCGTGGCGACGGCGTCGGCCGCCTCCCGTCCGCGGCGGGTCATCGTCAGCAGGGTCCCGTCGAGCTCGATCTCCAGGTCGCCGTCGAAGGCGGAGAGGCTGTTTCGCAGGCGGCAGAGACCCAGCAGAGCCCTCACGACCGGCCGTTCCAGGTCGGCGGCGATCTCGTCGACGGTGTAGTGGTGGCGGTTGATGTCGCGGCCGACACCGGTGCGTTCCAGCAGTGCCATGTCGTTGCCGCCGGCCAGCGCGCCGACGTAGTAGATCTGCGGGACTCCCGGGGTGAAGAGCTGGATGGCCCGCGCGGCGAGGTAGCGCTTGTCGTCGCGGCCGAGGGCGTCGTAGAAGGTCGAGTTGACCTGGTAGAGATCCAGGTTGGAGGCCGCCGCCCCGGTGGCCTTGGCCGAGGTTCCCTCGGTGTGGGCGTGGATGCCCTCGACGAGTTCGTCGACCTGGGCCGGGGTGAGCAGGCCGGGCCGGTCGGGGGCGGTCTGGTCGGGGCCGACGTCGATCACCCCGATGCCGTCGTGGGTGTCAAGCACGGTGACGGAGTTGGCGGGCCGGATGTCCATCCAGCGCACCAGGGCGGTGCCGTCGCCGGTGTAGAGGGCGTGGAGCACGAGCGGCGGGAGGGCGAAGTCGTAGACCAGGTCCACCGAGCGGCCGATCTCGAGCTGCCGCTGGTAGTACGAATGCACCTCGACCAGCACGTCGACGCCACGGGCGCGCGCCTTGTTCGTGAACTCCTCGATGAACGCGAACGTCTCCGGCGTCATGAAACAGGTGGTGCCCGGAGTCTTGACGCCGTAGCCGACGGCGTCGAGCCGGACGAGCTTGACGCCCGCGACCGACACGGCGTCGAGGATGGATTCGAGGTATCCGATGCCCAGCTCGGAGCGGACGTCGATGTCGATCTGCTTCGGGGTGAACGTCGTCCACACGTACCTGAGCTTGTTGCCCAGCTTGATCGGCGTGAACGGCAATCCCGGCCGTGGCCGGTAGATGCGCGTGAGCTCGTCCTCGGTTGCGCCGTCGGGGAACACCGTCGACATCGTGAGGAACATCGGGTACCACGGCGAGGACTCGCCCTTTGCGACGACGTCCTGGAACGCCTCGGAGTCCGCGGAGACGTGGTTGACGATCAGGTCCACCATCACGTCGTGGGTGGTGGCGATGTCGCCGACGTCCGCCCAGGTGCCGAGCCTCGGATCGACGACGGTGTGGTCGATCGGGTCGAACCCGGCGTCGGCGCCGTCGAAGGGCGTGAAGAACGGGAGGATGTGCACGCCGCCGAACGCGCCGGCGAACTCGGGCGAGCGAAGCACCCGTGCGAGCCCCTGGAGGTCACCTCCCAGCCGATCCGCGTAGGTGATGAGCTGGACCTGGTTGCGCATCGCTGCTCCTAACCGCCGGGGGTGTGGCCACGAGGATATCCCGCCGGGCTACAGCTGCGACAGGGCCCCCCGGGTTGTGACTGTGGCGGGATGCTCCGCCCCGAGCAGGCGCTGCTGGTCCGGCAGCAGCCGTTCCAGCATCTGCTGCGCAGTGGCCCGATCACCCGTCGTTGCAGTGAGCACCGCGATCCGGTGCCGTGTGGCCAACACTCCGGGGTGATCGGGGCCCGACACCCGTGCCTGGGCAGGCAGGAGGGCGGTGAACAGCCGCAGCGCCTCCGCCGGATCCCCAAGCGCGGCAGTCCTGTCGGCGACGAAGTTGCGCGTGATGGTGACGCCGGG
The DNA here is from genome assembly GCA_039811745.1 of Arachnia sp. Lineage (GTDB taxonomy): Bacteria > Actinomycetota > Actinomycetes > Propionibacteriales > Propionibacteriaceae > Arachnia. Next base: position 9,408 of record JBDHZH010000016.1, on the reverse strand, counting down.
GTGATCCTCGCCGAAGACGCGCACCAGGTCGGGCAGCAGCTCGTCGAACATTCCCAGGGCAGTCACCCGGTCGCCGACGCCGTCGGTCCAGGTGGCGATGAGGTTGCGGGTGGTGAGCACGAGCGGATGATCGGGGCCGAGCGCGCAGGCCTGGTCCGGCAACAGGTCGGTGAGGATTCGGATCGCCCCGGGCAGGTCCCCGGCCTCACCCGTGGCGACGGCCAGATCCATGCGCGACCTGAGTCGCCCGGTCGTCGGATCCTCGTCCACGCACCCCTCCGATCGTCGCACAGCCCGCAATGACGCGCCCCGGGAACCAGATCCTAGGGTCATCCGTGGCGACGACAACGGCCGGGGTGCGCGTGTGGGCCGCCGCCTCGTCGCCCCCGACGCCCGGTGAGCCGCGGTCCGGGGCCGGGTCCAGGACTCCCAGATGGTACTTCTGGCTGGTCGTTCATCCAGAAGTCCCAACTGAAGGCCCCCCGCGCTGCTTGGTCCGCTCGACGGACCTTCTGAGCGCCTCCATCAGGTCGATGACCTCGGCCACCTCGCCCTGCTCGTCGCCGGCCGGTGGGGGCGCCTCGGTTCCCGCCACCTCGCCGCGTCGGATCTTGTCCTCGATCAGCGCGCGCAGTTCCAGCTGGTACTCGTCCACGAACGCCTCCGGGGTGAAGTCGGAGGAGAACTGGTCAACGAGCATCTGGGCCATCGCCAGTTCGGCGTCGGAGATCCTCACATCGGAGGCGATCGCCGCGAACTCGGGCTCCCGGACCTCGTCGTCCCACAGCAGCGACTGCAGCACCAGCGCCTCGTCCCGTACGCGCAGGGTCCCCAGCCTCGTCTTCTGCCGCAGCGTGAACTTCACGACGGCGCTCCGGCGCGTCTCCTCCAGCGTCCTGCGCAACAGGATGTAGGCCGTCGCGGCGACCTCGCCGCCGCCCGCGCCCACAGCCGGGAGCTGGGCCTGGAGGGGGTCGTCGCCAAGCGGGCCGACTCCATCTACGTGCCGGGCCGTCGATCGTCCGACTGGCTCAAGTTCAAGGACCGCCCCCACCAGGCCGTCGTCGTCATCGGGTGGCGATCGGACGCCGACGACCGGCTGCGCTCCCTGCTGGTTGCCGTTCCCGACGTCGAAGGCCGGCTGCGCTACGTGGGCCGGGTCGGCTCCGGGCTCCCGGCCACGGGGCTGACGGACATCGCGGCCAGGCTCAGGCGGATCGAGCGGAAGACCCCTCCGGTGGCCGACGCCCCCGAAAGCCGGCCGGGACAGGGACACTAGCTGGTAGATCTGTTCGCCTTGACGCGAACAGACCTACCAGCCAAGGACGTAGACTCCCTCGCCGCCTGCTCGCGCCAGGCGAGGTTCGACGTCAGTCCCGGCCCAGGTCTGCCCCGTTCGAGGCGATGACCCTGCGGTACCAGTCGAACGATCGCTTGCGGCGTCGCCGGAGCGTGCCGCCTCCCTCGTCGTCGGCCTCGACGTGGATGAACCCGTAGCGCTTGCGCATCTCCCCGGACGACGCGCTGACCAGATCGATCGGCCCCCAACTGGTGTAGCCGATCAGGTCCACACCGTCGAGTTCGACGGCCAGGATCATCTGCTCGATGTGGTCGCGCAGGTAGTCGATGCGGTACCAGTCATCGACGGTGCCGTCGGCCTCCAGCTTGTCCGCGGCTCCCAGTCCGTTCTCGACGATGAAGAGGGGCTTCTGGAAGCGGGTGTAGACCTCGTTCATGGTGATCCTGAGACCCACCGGATCGATCGGCCAGCCCCACTCGCTCGCCTTCAAGTAGGGGTTCTCCACACTCGCGAACAGATTCCCCTCGGCCAGGGAGGCGTCGCCAGGGTCGGCCACGGCCGTGCGGCTGTTGTAGTACGAGAAGGAGACGAAGTCCACCGTGTTGGCGGCGAGCAGTTCCTCGTCTCCGGGCGCCGTCTCGATGTGGATCCCGCGCCGCTTCGTGACCGTGCGCATGTGGCGGGAGTAGGCGCCCCGAACCTGCACGTCGACGAAGAAGTAGTCCTCCTCACAGACCCGTCTGGCCTCCAGCACGTCGGCCGGCTTGCAGGAGTAGGGGTACACGCTGGCGGCGGCGAACATGCAGCCCACCCGGCTGCCCGGGGACAGTTCCCGGGCCAGCCGGGTCGCCAGCGCGCTGGCGACCAGTTGGTGGTGGGCGGCCTGGTACTTGACCTGCTCGGCGTCCTCGTCGTCGGCCAGCACGATGCCGGCGGCGAGGAAGGGGGCGTGCAGGATCATGTTGATCTCGTTGAACGTGAGCCAGTAGCGCACCTCGGGCAGGTTCTCCATCAGCACTCGGCACAGCCTGAGGTAGTGGTCGATCATCTGTCGACTCCGCCAGGCCCCGATGGAGCGGACCAGCCCGAGTGGGGCCTCGAAGTGGGAGATCGTGACCACCGGCTCGATGCAGTGGGCCAGGCACTCCGCCACCAGCTCCCGGTAGAACCGAAGACCCGCCTCGTTGGGCTCCGGCTCGTCGCCGTTGGGGAAGATCCGGCTCCACGAGATGGAGAACCGGTAGGCCTTGAAGCCCATCTCGGCGAACAGCGCGACATCCTCCCGGAAGTGGCCATAGTGGTCGATCGCACGCCTGGCGGGGTAGCGCTCTGCTGGATCAGTCTCCAGGGAGGCGAGGTGGCCGCGGATCACCTCGGTCCGGCGGGGGCCGCTCGGGCAGATGTCCATCGTGGAGGGGCCACGGCCACCCTGGTCGAAGCCGCCCTCGCACTGGTTGGCGGCGGTGGCACCGCCCCACAGGAAGCCGTCAGGAAGCGGCATGGCTGGCCTCACGAGTCGCCGCGGTGCTGGTGTGGCCGACGACGACGTCGAGCAGTGCCTGACCGCACTCGACGGCAGCGATGGGCTCGGTGATGACGTCGAGGTAGTCTTTGGAGTTCGTGACGATCACCGGGGTCTCGGTCGGGTAGCCGGCGGCGCGGATGGCGGCCAGGTCGAACTCCAGCAGCTTCTGACCCTTCGTCATACGGTCGCCCTGCTGGACGAAGGCAGTGAAGCCCTTTCCGTCGAGCTCGACGGTGTTCAGTCCGACGTGGACCAGCAGTTCCTGGCCGTCGTCGGAGGTGAGGCCGAGGGCGTGGAGGGTGGGAAACAAGACGGTGACGACGCCGTCGAAGGGGGCCACCAGGACGCCAACGCTGGGGTCGACGACCACGCCCAGGCCGAGTGCGCCGGAGGCGAATGCGGCGTCCGCGGAGTCTGCGAGCGGAATCACGCGGCCGGTCAGAGGGCTGGCGATGATGGCGTCTAGAACTGCGACGGCCTTGGCGGTGTCATCGGAGAGGGATGCTGCGTGTTCTGCGCCGGTGGCAGCGACGGGCGTCTCGTCGACGGCGGCATCGATCAGTGCCTCGGCCTTGGGGTCGTCCTTGAAGAAGATGAACGTGCCGACGAAGCCGAGCACAAAGGCCAGAACGATGCCGGTGATGGCGACATACAGGTTCCCGAGGGAGCCGTCGGGCTCGATCATCGCGGGCAACTCGAAGAAGCTCATCCCGCCCATCATGAACTTGCGCAGGTTGAAGGCACCGAAGAAGCCGCCGACGATGCCGGAGACGATGCAGCTGATGATGAACGGACGACGCAGGGGCAGCAGGATGCCGTAGATGGCTGGCTCGGTGATGCCGAAGATGCCGGAGATGAACGCAGGCACGGACAGGTCCTTCAGACGCTTGTCCTTGGTGCGGAAGTAGATGGCCAGCACCGCGCCGCTGGTGGCGAACGTTGCGCCGAAGAACGGCATCATCACGTTGTCGTAGCCCAGCGTCATGATGTTGTTGATGTACACGGGAATGAAGCCCCAGTGGAGGCCGAAGATCACCAGGATCTGCCAGGTGCCGCCGACGATAGCGCCCGCCACCAGCGGGGAGATGGCGCGCAGAGCCAGGACACCCTCCGAGATCAGGGTGGCGCCGAAGGTGGTGACGGGGCCGATCAACAGCAGCCCGACGACCGAGGCGATCAGGACCGTCAGCATTGGCACGAAGAAGAACTTGACCACCGCGGGCACGATCCGGTCGAAGAACCGCTCCACCTTGGAGGCGAAGTAGACGACGAAGATCACCGGGATGACCGTTGAGAGGTAGTCCATCGAGATCACAGGGAGGCCGGCGAAGGTCAGATGGATGGCCGAGGTGAACGGTGTGCCCTCGAACAACGTGTAGAGCGGCGGGGCATTGCCGGCGGACAGTGTGGAGAGTTGCAGCGACGGGTAGCAGAGGACGGCGCCGAGCACGAGGCCCACCATCGGGCGGACCTTGAACTTCTGGGCGGCTGTCAAGCCGAGGAAGATGGGCAGGAACATGAACAGGGCGTCCCCGATGCCGTTCAGGATGGTGTAGACGCCGGAGTTCTGCGAGTATAAGCCGAGGGTCTTGAACAAGACGTTGAAACCCTTGATCATGCCTGCGGCGGCCATCATGCCGAGGATGGGCTGGAAGATACCCGAGATCAGGTCGATGAAGCGGTTGAAGATGCCCTGCTTCTGGTCTCCTGCCCCCTCGTCGGTGGCCGTGGTGCCGAGCAGCGAGGCGACCTCCGCGTGCACGTCGGCGACGTGGTTGCCGATGACGACCTGATGCTGGCCGCCGCTCTTGACCAGTGTCACGACGCCGTCGAGGCCGCGAAGGGCGTCATCCTTGGCGAGCGACTCGTCCTTCAGCTTGAAGCGGAGCCGTGTGATGCAGTGCGTCAGGCCGCTGACGTTCTCGGCGCCTCCGACGTTGGCGACGATCGCCTCCGCAAGTGCTTGATACTTGCCCATCTCTGGGGATTCCTCTCTGGTTCGGGGGTTTTCGGGTATGCGGCAGCCCGGGTGGGGTGGTTCTGCCGGCATTCGTGGTTGGTGGGGGAGCCTGTCGATCGACCGGCTCAGGTGCGGTGATCCATGACGTGGGCGACGTGGATCGTGAGGTAGAGCCGCTCGTCGTCGGACATGATGTGTCCGTGACGGGCGGTCAGGAACTCGCCGATGCGCCAGACGCAACCCGTGGCCTCCGGGTAGGTCTCGCTCACGGCGCTGAGCATGCGACTTACGTCGTCGTTGCGGTGGATCCGGTCCTGGAACAACCGCTCGGCGAAGAACTTCAGGTGGGTGGCGAAGCGCCGGTACTGGTCCGACTCGACATCGATCTCGCGCACGTAATGCATCCGTACGATTCGCTCGATCTCCTTGATCACGTCCGTGATCTTGGTGAGCGAGGCCGAGCCCTCGCCGGAGCCGAGTTCTGCGTTGACGAGGTGGAGGGCGATGAACCCGGCCTCGTCATCGGCCAGCGAGGTGCCGAACCGCTCGTTGATCAGGCCCGTCGAGTACTGGCCGACCAAGAACTCGTCCCGGTAGAACCGCCGGATTTCAAGCAGCATCATGTTCCGGATGTCGACGCCCTGCCGGGCGCGCGTGACGGCCATGTGAACGTGATCGGCGAGCGGCAGAACCACGCCGTCGCTGATCGGCACGGGGAGCGTTGCCCTGGCGTGTTCGAAGATCTGCTGGGCGACGTCCACGTACTCGATGGAGATCAACGCCAGTAGTTGCTGCAGCTTCTGGGAGGACGGGTCGTCGGCCAGGACGTACGCCTTCTCAATGCGGGCCGTGTCGATGACCTCACCGTTCCTGAGGTCGAACCCGAGACCGCGCCCGAAGAGCACCTGCTCGCAGCCGTCGTCGCCGACGGCGACGACGACGTTGTTGTTCAGCCGCTTGCGGAACCTCACCGTTCACTCCCAACAAAAACAAAAAGACCTGTTATCCGGAACGTCTTCCGCGGACGCGGTAAACGTGTGGATAACAGGTCGAGCTTGCCAATGCAATAACTATCCCGTTTCGGAAAACCGTAGACGGTCGCTCGGGTGATGTCAAGTCGAGTTCAGCGGGCGCATCGGCAGGAGGCGGCGCGCCGGGGGTTGGGGTGGGTGGTGTTGGTTTGGGGGTACGGTGCATGTCAGGTGGATCTTGCGTCGAAGGCGACTCCTTGCGGGGTGATCCGGCCCTTCTCCTCCAGCAGCGCCTTCATCTCGGGTCCGGCGCTGGCGCGTCTGCCGTCGATCTCCTCGATGCGGATTCTCGACATTCGGCCCTCGGAGACCGCGCTCTGCAGTGCCCGCCCGATCAGGCGCATTCGGGTCGCACGATCCGGGCCGGACGAGTGCGGCGGCTCGAACACCGTCAGGTTCCTGCCGCCGCGGGTGAGGTGCGCCAGACAGAGACCGTCCGCAAGGACGACGACCGCCCCGGCCGCCCGCGAGGGGTGGGCCGACGGGTGGTCCGGCCAGGGGAGTACGGCACCGAAGGGATTGGCGGGGTCGGTGGCGGCCAACAGGATCGGCGTCGGGTGGGCGGATCCGGATGGCCACCCGACGCCGTCCGCGGCGTCCGCGTACGTCCGGATGTGGTCGATGATCTCCGGTGTGGCGAACTGGGACGCACCCAGGCCTTCGACGACGTAGCCGCGCACCACCTTCCCGGCGCGCTCAAGCTGCGCCAGAACCCGATAAGCGGCAGCGAACCCGCCCTCGGGTGGGTCCGCCATCACAGCCCCCCGGGTGATGACACCGTATCGCTCCAGCCACGCCGACGACTGGCCGACGGCCTGCTCGGCTGCGGAGGTGGCCGGATCATGGACGACGTACCAGCGGCCCGCCACCGTGGGCGGTGCAGTGTCGGCGGCGGGTCTGCCGAGGAGTGCCCGGCCTGGCCGCGGGAGTCGCGCCCGGCCGCGGGGCGCCGGGCGTTGCGCCTTGTGTGCGCCTCGCGTCGAGCCGCCGATGCGGGCACGGATCGGTGCCATCGACGTCGGCGCGATCAGCCCCGCCTCGGCCGCCCGCCACCAGAGTTCCAGCAGCGTGGTCGACACCTCTCTTGCTTGTGCGGGGGGTTGGTTTCGACCGTCGCGGCGGGCTCGTTCCTCGCCGGCCGCTGGCTCAACCAACGGCATTCGCTGGTTGAGCGCCTGCCCGGCGACGGAGGAGCCTGGCAGGTTGGTCGAAACCTCCTGCGCTTGTGCGGGGGGTTGGTTTCGACCGTCGCGGCGGGCTCGTTCCTCGCCGGCCGCTGGCTCAACCAACGGCATTCGCTGGTTGAGCGCCTGCCCGGCGACGAAGGAGCCCGGCGGGTTGGTCGAAACCCCTTGTTCCTGCGCGGGGGGTTGGAATCGATCGACGCGGACGGCTCGTTCCTCGCCGGCCGCTGGCTCAACCAACGGTGTTCGGGCTGCCCGGAGGTCGGTGAAGAGTCCGCCGACGGCTCCCAGGTCGTGCGCGAGTTCGAGGAGCTCCGGTGCTGCGGGTTCCGGCGGCGCGAGCAGATCCAGGTCGTTGACCGGCACCAGGGCCACCAGTGGGTCCTCCGGGCCGACGGAGCCACGCAGCCGGATCACCACCTCACCCTCGGCGATGAGCTCGTCGAGGTGGGCTGGCGAGTAGTCGCGGAGCCGCGCCGGCAGGATGTGCGTCTCCCAGGCGCTGGCCGGCAGCGCCGCCCCGGCCAGTCGCTGCAGCGCGATCAGCACCTCGTCCGGGCTGGACATCGGCCGGTCGTCGACGCCGTGCCACGCGGCCAGGAACCGCGCCAGCCCAGAGGCGGACACCGGCCGGATCTGTGCCCGGGCCAGCGCGAGGCAACGGTTCCTGATGCGACGCAGCACGTCCGGGTCCGTGAACTCGACGTCCGTGCGGCCGGGTGTGAAATGGCCTGTGAGCAGGCGTTTCTCCGACACCTCGCGTTCCAGTGCCAGTTGCGCCGTCGCCTGCCCCAACCCGAACGCCCCCGCCACCTGCGCCGTCGTGAAGGGGGCATGGGTTCGGGCGTATCGGGCGACCAGCTGGGTCAGGGGGTCGCGCCCGGCGTCGGTCACCCCGGCGGCGCCCGGCGGCAGCGGGATGCCGAGTGCCTCATGCAGCAGCCCGACGTCCGACGCCGCCACCAGATGCGGACCCCCCGCGATGTCCAGGACGAGCGCCCTGTTGCCGAGCACCGCGGTCAGCTGCGACGGTGTGGGGCGTTGGTTTCGACCGTCGCGGCCGGCTCGTTCCTCGCCGGCCGCTGGCTCAACCAACGGTATTCGCTGGTTGAGCGCCTGCCCGGCGACGGAGGAGCCCGGCAGGTTGGTCGAAACCTCTTGCGCTTGTGCGGGGGGTTGGAAGCGATAGTCGCTCGTGCGGGCGCCGGTCGGCTCAACCAAGGGTGCGCCGGGCGGGGCAGGCATGGCCCGATCGGGGGTACCCGATCGGGGTATTGACAGATCGAGGCCGAGTGTGCCCAGCAGCTCGGGCATCACCCGATCGGGTACCCCCGAAAGGGGGATGGGGCCGAGGCGGCGGGGCAGGTTGGCCAGTTCGTCGACGGTTCGGGCCAGGCGGTCGGGGGTCAGGTGCTGGAGTTCCGCCTCGACTTGGGCGATGACGTCGGGATCCAGCAGCTCACGCAGGTCGACGGTGCCCAGCACGGCGGCGAGCAGCGCCGGATCAATGGAAAGCAGGCCGGCGCGCTTCTCGGCCAGGGGCACGTCGCCCTCGTACAGGAACTCGCCGGCATACCGCATCAGCATGCCGGCGGCGAACGGGCTGGGGGACGACGTCGTCACCTCGACGAGCCGGACCCGGCCCGCCCGCAGCCGCCGCAGCAGCTCGACGAGCTCGGGCAGGTCGTACACGTCCTGCAGCACCTCGCGGACGGTCTCGATGATGATCGGGAACCTGGGATGGAGCCGGGCCACGGCCAGCAACTGCGCGGCGCGCATCCGCTGCTGCCACAGCGGACTGCGGCGGCCGGGGTCGCGCTGCGGCAGCAACAGGGCGCGGGCCGCGCACTCGCGGAACCGGGCCGCGAACAGTGCGGTGCCGCCCACCTCGTCGGTGATCAGCCGGGCGGCGTCGTCGGGGTCGGGCAGCAGGTGCCCGGTGATGGCCTCCGCGGCATCGCAGTCGGGCAGCCGCCAGATGATGCCGTCGTCGGAGACCGACGGCGTGACGTCGATGCCCGTGGCGTCCCGCAACGACGACCCGATGGCCAGTGCCCAGGGCGCAAGCACCGCCCGGCCGAGGGGGGAGTGCAGCACGAACCGCCAGTCGCCGACCTCGTCCCGGAACCGCTCCACCACGATCGTCCGATCGTCCGGGATCTGGCCGGTGGCCTCGGCCTGTTCCCGGAGGTAGGAGGCGATGTTGACGCGGACGTTGGCATCGAGCGGTTCGGCCTCGAGCGCGTCTGGGTCCCGGAGCGCGCCGCGTCGGAACCGGCCGATCTCGGTGCCCAGCTCGGCCGGGCGCGACTCGTCCTCGCCGTGCCAGAACGGCAGCCGCCCGGTGTGGCCGGGGGCCGGCGTGACCAGCACCTGGTCGCGGGTGATCTCGAGGATCCGCCACGACG
>JBDHZH010000015.1:0-45238 GCA_039811745.1 Arachnia sp. | reverse complement strand
CGGCCAGTTCGGTCAGGTGCAGCAGTTCATCGGCCTCGGCCCGCAACCTAGCCTGCCGGGCGGTGGCGAGCGCGTCTGCGAACCCTCTTGCCCGGTTCCGCTGTGTCTCATCCATGAACCCCAGTATAGTACGCCTGTTCGGATAGCGAAGGGTTTCCGGGCAATTCCCCCCAACAGATTTCAGGCCTGCGGTGCCGGGGGTCTCGACCGACGCTCGCTGGCGCTCGCTGGCTCGACCAACGGTGGGGGGGCTCGACCAGCCGGAACCCCAATCCGCTGATCGAGTAGGCCGCGAGGAACGAGCGTCCGTGTCGAGACCCCGACCAAGTCCCCGGGGACATGGCCGAGGTCTCGACACGTGCCCGGCTCCTCACTTCGACACGCGGCGCTCGTTCCTCGCGCTGCTACTCAGTACAAGTCGTCGCGGGGCACTACTCGACCAGCGGAACTTCGGCTCCTTCGGCGCCGGGCACTACTCGACAAGCGGAAGAACGGGGCACTACTCGACCAGCGGAACCACACAACCGCTGATCGAGTAGCCGACGAGGAACGAGCGGCCGTGTCGAGATCCGGCGACGGTCCACGGAGACTTGGCCGAGGTCTCGACACGTGCCCGGCTCGTTCCTCGCGGGGCACTACTCGACCAGCGGAACTACGGTTCCTTCGTCGAGGGGCACTACTCGACCAGCGGGAAGGGGTCTCGACCAGCGTCGGAGAAGGCCCGCCAACAGGCAGAGCCCAAGCGTCGGGGGCGGTGTCGGGGTCGGGGATCAGGGCGCGTAAAGATCTTGAAACCCGACCCCAGCCACACCACCACAACCACGACGAACCCACCCACAACGGCGCCATGAGCCCCGACCCCGACACCGACCGCAACAGACCACCACCCCGGCAGACGGGGGTCTCGACAGCGCTAGTCCAGCAGGGCAGCCAACTGGTCGTAGACGGCGGGGGGTCCTGCGATGATCCGATTGCCCCTGAGGAGGGCGTCGCCGGCGAGGAAGTCGTTCACGCGACACCCTGAGGCCTGCAGCACGCCGACCGCGCCGAGGCAGTCCCAGGAGTTGATGTGCGCCTCCACGTAGCCGATGAGGCGGCCGCAGGCGACGTCGCACAGCCCCAGCGCGCCCGATCCGACGCGGACGAACATGCCGTTGGCGCGCAGCAGCCGGTCCAGCACCGGAACCACCTGCTCCGGGCCGACCCGAGGCGAGGCACCGATGTAGGTCATCCCCTCGGCGAGGGTCTTCGCGGTGCTGGGCGCGATCGGGCGCCCGTTGCGGGTGGCGGGGAAGCCGACGCCGCCGGTGAACAACTCATCGAGGGCCGGGTTGAACACCAGCCCGAACTCCACCTGCGAGCCACGGACGAAGGCGATCGAGACGCACCATGTCGGCGTTCCGGTGAGGAACGGCTGGGTGCCGTCGATCGGGTCTACCACCCAGACGCCGACTGCCCCGGGTGTCGGGCTGTAGCCGCTCTCCTCACCGAGGAAGTCGTCGCCGGGAAAGGCCTCGGCCAACCGGTCACGGATCAACCGCTCGACGGCGACGTCGGCCTCACTGACCAGGTCCTGGACACCCTTGTTCCGCACCTCCAGCGTCGTGAAGTTCTGGTAGTGCTCCAGCGCGAGAGCGCCCGCCGCAGTGATCACCTCCGACGCGAACGCGAACCTTCGTGCGATCTCCTCCCTCGCCCCATCGGTCATCGCCCCATCGATCATCGCTGCGTCCTTCCGTCGTGAACCGGCCCGGTCAGCCTACGACAGAGGCGGTCGGCACCCGGCGTCATATCTCCAGGTGACCGCCCATCACGACCGTTCGCTCGGGTGGCAGGTGGAAGACGGTCATCTTGTTGGCTGCCGTCGCGGCCAACCACAGGAAGACCTGCTTGCGCCACGTCCGCAACGAGCGAGCGCCGCCGTGGGTCAGCCGCAGCACCGACAGGAAGTAGTGTGCCTGGGAGGGATCGAAGTCCATCTCCGGCAGCTTGCCCTGCGCCCACTCCAGCGCCTTCGTCACGTCCTGGGTGTCATTGAAGCCGACCCGGTACTGCACGTAGACGATCCCGTCGTCGGAGTATCCGAGATCGTATGCGCTCGCCCGCTCGACGTGACGGATGTGCGGCACGTTCTCGTAGACGATGGTCACGATCACGACGTGCTGGTGGAGGACGTGGTTGAAGTCGACGTTCTCGCGCAGGGCCAGCGGGACGGTGGTGCGGTTGGGGTGCGGGAACACCGCGATGCCTGGCACCCGAGGGATCTCCTCGTTGTGCACGCGTTCGATGAAGTCGTCCAGGCGACCCTCCATGGCCACGCGTCCGGCGGACACCTTGGCCGTGCCGTCGCGCCAGATGATCATCACGGTGACGAGCGCGCCCGCAATCACGATCGGCAGCCAGCCGCCATGGAGGAGCTTCGCCAGGTTTGCGGCCAGGAACACCGACTCGACCGCAAGAACCAGAACGATGGCCACCACGATCTTCCACAGGGGGACGCGCCACACCTGGTGCGCCAAGTAGAGGAACAGCAAGGTGGTGAGGACCAGCGTGCCAGTGACGGCCAGTCCGTAGGCCGAGGCCAGTGCCGTGGATGACCGGAACACCCCGATGAGCAGCAGGACGCCGACGAACAGGATCCAGTTGATCGAGCCGATGTAGATCTGGCCGCCCTCCTCCTTGGACGTGTGCTTCACGTCCTGGCGCGGCAGCAGCCCGAGCCGACTGGCCTGACGCGACACCGAGAACGCACCCGAGATCACCGACTGCGAGGCGATCACGGTGGCGATCGTCGCGAGCGCGACCAGCGGCAGCGTCGCCCACTCCGGCGCAAGGTGGAAGAACGGGTTTGCGACGGTGGCGGGGTCGCGCAGGATCATCGCGCCCTGGCCGAGGTAGTTGATCGCCAGCGCAGGGAACACGACGGCGAACCAGGACAATCTGATCGGCCGGGGCCCGAAGTGGCCCATGTCCGCGTACAGGGCCTCGGCGCCCGTGATCGCCAGCACCACCGCGCCCATCGCGATGAAGGCGATGAACGGGCTCTTCACGGCGAAGGCCAGCGCATACGTCGGCGAGATCGCCCGGAGGATCGCCGGGTTCGCCACGATCTGGGGGACGCCCAGCAGCGCCAGCGTCACGAACCAGGCCACCATCACCGGGCCGAAGGACCGTCCGACCACCGCGGTTCCGAACCGTTGCACCGCGAACAGCACCGTGAGCACCACCAGCGACAGCGGAAGCACGTAGGCCTCGAGGCTACCGTTCACGACGGCAAGGCCCTCGAACGCGCTCATCACCGAGATGGCGGGCGTGATGACGGAATCGCCGTAGAACAGCGCCGCCCCGAACATGCCCATGATGAGGGCGACCGCGGCCCGGCGTCCGCTCTGGCCGAGCTTGAGCCGCAGGAGTGCGACAAGGGCCAGGATGCCACCCTCGCCGTCGTTGTCCGCCCGCATCACGAGGAACACGTACTTGAACGACACGACGAGGGTGATCGCCCACAGCACCATCGAGATCACCCCGTACACGTCCTCGGGAGTGGGTGCGACGGCGTTGTGCTCGGCGCTGAACACGGTCTGGAGGCTGTAGAGGGGGCTGGTTCCGATGTCGCCGAAGACGACGCCGAGGGCACCGAGCGCGAGTGGCCCGAGCGGGCCGTGCCGGACATCCTCCGGCTCTGGGGGGATAACCGGCTGAGCCTTCGGTTGCGGAGCCGGCGAGTCCGGTACGGGGACGGTCATGCAACGAATGGTCCCACCAGGGAGCCCTGTTGCGAATTCGAATCAACGAATGGGCGCAGTCTGTAGGAGGATGTGCGCATGACCACCGAGCGCGAGATCCTGACCTGGACAATGTACGGCGATGCCATGCAGGAGCTCGCCCAGCAGATCGCCGATTCCGGGTTCGTGCCCGACGTCGTGCTGGGCATCGCCCGGGGCGGCCTGATTCCGGCGGGGTCGCTGGCCTACGCCCTGGACTGCAGGAACCTGTTCACGATGAACGTCGAGTTCTACACCGGCGTCGGCGAGACCCTCGACGCGCCGATGATGCTGCCGCCGTACCTGACACCCTCCGAACTGGACGACCTCAAGGTGCTGGTCGTCGACGACGTCGCAGACACCGGCAAGACGCTGGAGCTGGTGCTGGCATTTGCCAGGGACCACGTCGCGGAGGCCCGCACGGCAGTCATCTACGAGAAGTCCCCATCCGTGGTGAAGGCCGACTACCTCTGGCGCCGCACCGACCTGTGGATCACCTTCCCCTGGTCGGCCCTGCCACCGGTCACTGCGAGCTCGCTGCCCTGAACCGGCTGCCTCAGCCGAGGACGGCCTTCAGCTTCACGAAGTCGCGGCCGAACGAACCCGCGACCGCTGCCGAGGTGAGCCTCCCGCCCTGGACGTTGAGCCCCTTCGCGAGCGCCGGATCCGCGCGCATGGCCTCCAACCAGCCGTGGTCGGCGAGCCTCAACACGTATGGCATCGTCGCGTTGGTCAGCGCCACCGTCGAGGTCTTGGGTACCACGCTCGGGATGTTCGCGACGCTGTAGAACACCGACCCGTGGACGCGGTAGGTCGGTTCCTCGTGCGTGGACGGGCGGCTGTTCTCGAAGCAGCCACCCTGGTCGATCGACACGTCCACCAGCACCGATCCCGGCTTCATGTTCGCGACCATCTCGTCGGTGACCAGCTTCGGCGCCCGGGCGCCCGGGACCAGCACCGTCCCGATCACCATGTCCGCCTCCAGCACCTGCTCCCTGACGGTCATCGCCGACGACATGAGCTGGTGGACCTGGTTCTGGTGCCGCCAGTGGCTGAGCCGCAGCTTCTCGATGTCGTTGTCGAGGATCATCACGTCGGCGCCAAGGCCCGCCGCGATGTTGGCCGCGTTCTGGCCGACCACCCCGCCACCCAGGATGACCACCTTCGCGTTCGGGACGCCCGGGACACCGCCCATCAGCAGCCCCCCGCCGCCGTGGTTCTTCAGCATCGCCTGGGCCCCGACCTGCGGCGCCAGGCACCCGGCCACCTCCGACATGGGGTAGAGCAGCGGCAGCAGCCCGCTTTGCAGCTGCACCGTCTCGTAGGCGATGGCGGTGGTGCCGGCGGCCAGCAGCGCGTCCACCAGCGGCTCGTCGGCGGCGAGGTGCAGATACGTGAACAGCGTGAGGTCGTCCCTCAGGAACCCGTACTCCTCAGGTGTCGGCTCCTTCACCTTGACCACGAGTTCGGCCGTGCCCCAGACTTCGGAGGCTCCCGGCAGGATCGTCGCCCCGGCGGCCTCGTAGACGGCATCCGGGATTCCGGAGCCGACGCCCGCGCCGGACTCGATCACGACGTCGTGGCCGCGCCTCTCCAGCTCGTGGACGAGCGTCGGGGTCACTCCGACCCTGAACTCGCTGTTCTTGACCTCTCTCGGCACACCGATTCGCATGACGCTCCTACCTCCGTAGCGGGATCCCAGCCACACTAGCGCCCCGCCGCAGGAACCGTCGGGGCCTGGTGGGACACTGGCATATGGGACCCACCGACGTCGAACCCCTCTGGATCATCACCGGCGCGGCCGGCTTCCTCGGCAACACGCTCGTACGCACCCTGCTGGAGGACGGACGGCGGGTTCGTGCCTGCATCATCGAGACCGAACCACCCGAGTCGCTCGATGGTCTCGCCTGCGACGTGGTCCGCATGGACGTCACGGACCGGGCCTCGGTCGCCGCCGCGTTCACGCACGAGGCCGGAACCCGGGCGTTCGTGGTCCACTGCGCAGGCATGGTCTCCATCGCGGGGAAGGTCTCGCCGCTGCTGTACCGCATCAATGTGGAGGGCACTGCGAACGTGGTCGCCGCCTGCCGCGTCACGGGAGTGGAGCGTCTCGCATACATCTCCAGCGTCCACGCCATCCCCGAGCCCGAGGACCCGACGGCCACGATCAGGGAACTCGACGACCCCACCGGCTTCGACCCGGACCTCGTGGTCGGCGCCTACGCCCGCACCAAGGCCGAGGCGACCGCCGCCGTCCTGGCCGCCACACACCTGTGGCGCGTCGTGATCCATCCCAGCGGGCTGATCGGCCCCTTCGACTTCGGGGACACCCACATGACCCGCATGGTCCGGGACGCCGCCGACGGCAACCTGGCCGCCATGGTCTCCGGCGGCTACGACTTCGTCGACGTCCGCGACGTGGCGGACGGCATCGTCGCCGCCGTGCTGCGCGGTACGAACGGCCACTGCTACATACTCTCGAACCGGCACTTCGCGGTCGCGGAGCTGGTGCGCGAGGTGTGCCGGCTGGCGGGCCGACGACGGCCCCCGGTCAAGGTGCCGCTCTGGCTCGCACGCGCGATCGCACCGGCCGCTGAACAGGTCGCGAGGCTCAGGGGCGTTGCGCCCCTGTTCACCAGCTACTCCCTGCGCACCCTCCACAGCCCGTCCAACTTCTCCCACCAGCGGGCCACCACGGAACTCGGCTACGAACCCCGCCCCATGTCGGAGACCCTCGCGGACACCGTCGCCTGGCTTGCCGGGCGCAGGACTGTTCACGGGTAGGGTCTCAGGCATGGAGAACGGACTCGCCCGCACGCCGCCAATGGGCTGGAACAGCTGGAACCAGGTGCGGTGCCACGGCCTCACACAGGACGTGGTCAGGGCCGCCGCCGAGGCCATGGCGGACAACGGGATGCGTGAGGCCGGGTACTCCTACATCGTCGTCGACGACTGCTACCAGGGCGGCCGTGACCCCGGGACGGGCCGGTTGTTCTCTCACCCCGGTCGATTCCCCGACGGGATGGGCGCGCTGGGTGACCACATCCACGGGCTGGGCCTGAAGTTCGGCATCTACGGCGTGCCGGGAACCCGAACCTGCGCCAACGACTGGGACGACTACCCGGTGACCGGGCTCGGCAGCCACGGCCACGAGGGGATCGACGCCAAGACCTGGGCCGACTGGGGCGTCGACTACCTCAAGTACGACTGGTGCGACGCGCATGTCAACGCCGGTGCCGTCAAAATCCCTGCCTTCACGCGCATGCGAGACGAACTGGCCCGGACCGGCCGCGACATCGTCTACGCCATCTCCGAGTACGGCGTCGACTCCCCCTGGCTCTGGGCGGGCGACGTCGCCAACTCGTGGCGGACCACGCAGGACATCGACGCGTCGTGGGCGTCGGTCTCGTGGATCATCGACTGCCAGGCCGACCTGTGGCCACACGCCCGGCCGGGGGCGTGGAACGACCCCGACATGCTGCAGGTCGGCAACGACGAGTTCGCCCGGGACATGGACGCCAACAGGGCCCACGTGGGGATGTGGGCGATGCTGGCCGCCCCGCTGATGGTCGGCACCAGCATCCCCGAGCTCGATCCGCAGCTGCTGCAGATCCTGACCAACCCGGAGATGATCGCCATCGACCAGGACCGTCTCGGAAGGCAGGCCCGCAGGGTTGCACGAAACGACGACGGAACCCAGGTCTGGGCCAGAGACCTGACCGGTGGCCGCATCGCCGTCGCGCTGTACAACCCGACCGGCTCCGCACGCGAGATCGGCACAGGCCTGGCACAGGTCGGCGCCGTCGGGTCCCTGCAGGTGCGGTCGGTGTGGGATCGAGCGGACCTCGGGTCGGCGTCGGCAGAACTCGTGTCGCAGGTACCGGCGCGGGGCGCCGATCTCTTCGTCCTTGTCCCACGGACATGAGACCATCTCCGGCATGGACCCCATCGACGGACTCCTGATCGCGGAGTGCCCCGGGCAGGCAACCGCCGTCGCGGTAATCGACGCACCCGACGTCGTGCCGCACGCGCTGTCACTGACGAACGACGTCCGCGTCTGGTGCGACGACATCCGCGACGCCGCACTCGTCCAGGACCGGCTGCTCGTGTCCCACCCCTCCCAGCTCGGCGGCGTGGACCTGGCGCTGGGCCACCTGCCGAAGTCGCTGGCCGCCCTCGACGAACAGGCGGCGAGCATCCAGGGCGCACCCGACGTCACCTTCCTCACCGGCGGGCGCATGAAGCACATGAACCGCACCATGAACGAGGTGCTGGGAAAGCACTTCGCGGCGGTCACCGCCACGCTCGGCCACCGGAAGGCCCGGGCGCTGCGCGCATGGGGCCCGGAGGGCAGGGCGTCGGAATGGCCGAAGGCACGCCGCCACGAGGACCTCGGACTCACCCTGTTCGCCCACGGCGCCACGTTCGCCGGAACCAAGGTCGACGCCGGCACCCGGCTGCTGCTCGGCCATCTCGACATCGAGGGTGAACAGGTGCTCGACTTCGGCTGCGGCAACGGCGTGATCGCGGCAGTTCTGGCCCGGGCGGGGCACACCGTCGCGGCGAGGGACGCGTCCTGGTCCGCCTTCGCCGCCACCCGGGAGACGGCCACCGCGAACGGCCTGGACATCGACGTCTCCTGGGCGGCCGGGATCGCGGACCTGCCGGACGCGTCGCTCGACGCGATCGTGACCAACCCGCCGTTCCACCAGGGCACCACCAAGGACTCCTCGGACACCCTGGACATGTTCACCACGGCCGCCCGGGTGCTGCGCCCCGGCGGTCAGGTCTGGTGCGTCTACAACTCGCACCTCCCCTACCGGCGCGAACTGAACGTGCGAGTCGGCCGGACCCGGGTCGTCGCACAGGACCGCAGCTACACCGTCGCCGTCGCCACGAAACGAGGCTGAGCCCACGCCCCGACCACTCCCACAGCCACCCCGCAGAGCGCTCACAGGAAACCCACAGGTACCGACGGTTCAGTTGGGGCGTAGGCCAAGACGGAGGCGAGCAAGATGAACGCTGGAGACCAGATGAACGGCGAGAACCCGCAGTACCCCAACTTCCACCCGGCACAGGCGGTAGATCCGCAGGGCCCGGCGACGAACCCCCTTCCGACGACGCCGCGCGAGCTTGGCCATCCGGCACCGCCGCCTCCCCGGCAGGCACCGCCATACGGTGCCGCACAGGCATTCCGCACCGAACCACGCAGGAAGCGGTCCATGCTGGCCGGGCTCGCGGCGTTCGCGATCCTAGCTGTCGGGGCCGGGGGCGCGGCGGGCGCGGCGACGACGCTGGCCATCACCGGTGGCTCGAACGGGACCCAGCAGGCGGCCATCACCAACGTCGTCCAGGCCGATCCGGGCAATCCCAATTGGGCGGCCACCGCGGCGGCGGTCTCGGATGCCGTCGTCGCCATCCGGGTGACCGGGGCGAACGGCGGCGGGGAGGGATCGGGCGTGATCCTCGACGGCCACGGCAACATCGTCACGAACAACCACGTCGCCTCCGGCGCCGGTGCCGGGGCGCAGATCACCGTCTTCATCGGCAATCGGGCCTACGACGCGCGCGTCGTCGGCGCCGACCCCTCCACCGACCTGGCCGTCATCCGGCTGGTGAATCCGCCGAGCAATCTGACCGCCATCAAGTTCGGGGACTCCTCGGCGCTGAAGGTCGGCGATCCGGTCATGGCCATCGGCAACCCGCTCGGCCTGTCCGACACCGTGACCACCGGCATCGTCTCCGCACTGGACAGGCCGGTGACGACCAGGGAGGTGTCGCCGACCGTCGGCGACTCCGGCAACGGCACGGTCGTGACGGCAGCCATCCAGACCAATGCTGCCATCAACCCGGGCAACTCCGGCGGCCCGCTGGTCAACTCCGCCGGCGAACTGATCGGCATCACGAGTTCCATCGCCACCCTGACCAGCAACGCCTCCGCACAGTCCGGCAGCATCGGCATCGGCTTCGCGATTCCGTCCAGCCAGGTCCGCTCCGTTGCCGACCAGCTGATCGCGAACGGCACCGCGAAGCATCCCCAACTCGGCGTCAGCGCCAAGGACGTCACCAACTCCAGCCAGTTGGGCGCACAGGTGGCCCAGGTCGTCGCAGGCTCGGCGGCCGCGGAGGGAGGCCTGCAGGTGGGCGACATCATCACCGCGGTGGACGGGCGCCCGGTCTCCTCGTCGGAGGCGCTGGTGGCGCTGATCAGGTCCTCCGAGGTGGGACAGCAGGTGACGCTGACAGTCATGCGCGGCGGCAGCGAGCAGACGGTCACGGTGACGCTGCGGGCCGCCAGCCAGTAGCCTTGCGGACGTGCTGACCCGCGTCGTGTTCGTGTCCCCCACTCCGGTCCTTGAGGAACTGGTGGCACTCGTCCCCGATCCGGGCGAGCGGAGCATCACCGAGGGCGGCTACGGCCAGGCGATCCACATCCTGGCAGACGTCCCCGATCCGGGAGCCCTGCGCCGCCGCCTGCGCAAGGCGGCCGACGGGGTGACCGTCGCAGTCATCACCGGCCCGCTGGCCACGAGACCGGCGGGCCTCGTGCTGTGCGACGTGGACTCGACCTTCACCACCACCGAGGCGCTGGACATGCTCGCCGAGCATGCCGGGCACGGCGCCGAGGTGGCGGCCATCACGGATCGGGCGATGCGCGGCGAACTCGACTTCGCCACCTCGCTCCGCCTCCGCGTCTCCACCGTGGCAGGGCTGCCCACCCGGTTCCTGGACGACGTCCGCGCGGCCATGACCCTGTCCCCCGGGGCATTGGAGCTGGTCGACGCGGCCCACGCGCAGGGCTCACGGATCGGTCTCACCTCCGGCGGCTTCGCCCAGCTCATCGACCCCATCGCCGAGGGCCTCGGCATCGACTTCGTCAGCGCCAACGTCTTCGAGACGACGACCACCGGCGGCACGGAGGTCCTGACCGGGAAGGTCCTGGGCGGCATCGTCGACCGCGCCCAGAAGGCGAGGGACCTCGCGCGTTTCGCCGCCCTGTACGACGTCGACCCCGCGCTCACCGTCGCGGTGGGCGACGGTGCGAACGACCTCGACATGCTGGCCTCCGCCGCGCTCGGGGTCGCCTACTGCGCCAAGCCCGTGACCGCGGAACGTGCCGACGTCGCCGTCGGCTACCCGAGGCTCGACGCCGTGATACCACTGGCCCTCGACCGCTGACTTGGGGGGTGCAGCCCCCCCGCGGTTCCCCCGTCCGTTACGCTGATCCATCTATAAGCGTCCACTAGGAGGAACAATGTCGGGTCGCATCCGCAACGAGGGCTTCCGCTCCAAGGTGATGAAGGTCGAGGATGCCGCGGGAATGGTCACCAACGGCATGACCATCGGGTTCTCGGGCTTCACCGGGGCCGGTTACCCGAAGCAGTTCCCGACAGCGCTGGCAGCACGCATCGACGCGGCGCACGCGGCAGGCGAGGAGTTCCGCATCAACGTCCTGACCGGGGCCTCCACCGCACCCGAACTCGACGGCGTACTTGCCAAGACGGGCGGCATCAACATCCGGGCCCCCTACCAGTCCGACCCGGACATGCGGAAGGCCATCAACGCCGGCATCAGCGACTACTGCGACATCCACCTGTCCCACATGGGCCAGCAGGTGGCACGCGGGTTCTTCGGCAGGCTCAACCTGGCCGTCGTCGAGGTGACCGCGATCACCGAGGACGGCAAGCTCGTGCCGTCGTCGTCGGTCGGCATGAACCGCACCTACCTCGACCACGCCGAGAAGATCGTCATCGAGGTCAACGAGTGGCAGTCCGAGGAACTGCTCGGGATGCACGACATCTACTACGGCACCGATCGCCAGCCGCCGCACCGCATCCCGATCCCGATCACCGCCACCGCGGACCGCATCGGCCAGCCGTGGTTCGACGTCGACCCGGACAAGGTGGTCGCGGTGATCGTCACCGACCACGAGGACCGCAACACGCCGTTCAAGCCGCTCGACAAGGACTCCAAGGCCATCGCAGGCCATCTGCTGGACTTCCTGACGATGGAGGTCAAGGCCGGGCATCTGCCGAAGGACCTGCTCCCGCTGCAGTCGGGCGTCGGCAACATCGCGAACGCGGTCCTCGCCGGACTCCTCGACGGCCCGTTCGAGCACCTCACGTCCTACACCGAGGTCATCCAGGACGGCATGATCGACCTGCTCGACTCGGGCAAGCTGACCGTGGCATCGGCGACGGCGTTCTCGCTCAGCCCGACTGCCGCCGCGAAGATGAACAACGAGGCCGCCTCCTACCGGGACAAGATCATCCTGCGTCCCCAGGACGTCTCCAACAACCCGGAGGTGATCCGTCGCCTCGGCGTCATCGCCTGCAACGGGCTCATCGAGGCCGACATCTACGGCAACGTCAACTCCACGCACATCATGGGCTCGAAGATGCAGAACGGCATCGGCGGCTCCGCGGACTTCTCCCGCAACTCCTACTATGCGACGTTCGTGACGCCGTCGACCGCCAAGCACGGTGCGATCTCCTGCATCGTCCCGATGGTCAGCCACGTCGACCACAACGAGCACTCCACGACGGCGTTCATCACCGAACAGGGCGTCGCGGATCTTCGGGGCCTGTCGCCGCGGAAGCGTGCCAAGGTCATCATCGACAACTGCGCGCACCCGGATTTCAAGGAGCCGCTGCGCGAGTACGTCGCCTGGGCCGAGAAGCACGCCAACAGCCACCACACCCCGCACGATCTGCGGAAGGCGCTCGGCTGGCACGTCCGGTTCCTCGAGACCGGCACCATGAAGGAGTGACCGGCGCCCAATTAGGCTGCCCCCGGGGATCTCGTGCTCCTAGTAGGCCCCCGGGGGCTTCACACAGAGTACTGGCTTCGCGCACGGAGGCAGCCGATCGGCCGGAGTCCGGCTGTCCCGGTGCGCTCGCCGTCGCGCGTCAGTCGCGGCGCGCATGCCAGACTGGGGCCGTGAACATCCGGTCCTTCACCCGCGACATCGCCGACGAACTGGTCGCCCTGCGGCACGAACTGCACCAGATCCCCGAGATCGGGTTGCAGTTGCCGCTCACGCAGGCCCGCATCCTGGCTGCCCTGGACGGGTTGCCGCTGGAGATCACGCTGGGCCGCACCGTCACCAGCGTCGTCGCCGTCCTGCGCGGCGGCGTCGCCACCGAGGGGAAGCGGCCCGTGGTGCTGCTGCGCGGCGACATGGACGGGCTGCCCGTCGTCGAGGACACCGGCCTGGACTGGGCCAGCACGAACGGGGCGATGCATGCCTGCGGGCACGACCTGCACATGACGATGCTGGTCGGCGCTGCCCGGGCGCTGTGCGCGGCGCGGGAACGACTGGCCGGCGACGTCGTGTTCATGTTCCAGCCCGGCGAGGAGGGCGTCGACGGCTGCCGGTACATGCTCGAAGAAGGCCTGCTCGACGTCGCTGGCGCCCGCCCCGACCACGCCTACGCAATCCACGTGTGGTCGTCGCAGGAGTCGTGCGGCGTCTTCTCCACCAAGCCGGGGACCGTCATGGCGTCCTCGGACGTCGCCAGGGTGAAGGTGATCGGCAGCGGCACGCACGGGTCGACGCCGCAGCTCGGCAAGGACCCGGTCCCCGCCCTTGCGGAGATGGTGACCGCCACCCACTCCCTCGTCACGCGCGACTTCAGCATCTTCGACCCCGTCGTCGTCACCGTCGGCAGGCTGTCTGCGGGCACCATCGCCAACGTCATCCCGGCCAACGGCAGCTTCGACGCCACCCTGCGGACGTTCTCCGACGCCGCCCGCACCAAACTGCTGGAACGCCTGCCGCGCCTCGTGGCCGGCATCGCGGAGGCCCACGGTGTGGAGGCCGAATACACGCTGGTCGAGCAGTATCCGATCACGGTCAACGACCCCGGCGAGGCCGACTTCGTGGCCGCCGTCGCCTCCGAACTCTTCGGGGACGACAGGCACAGCCGCTGGGAGCAGCCGCTGGCCGGCGCCGAAGACTTCTCCCGCATCCTGCAGCAGGTGAGCGGCTGCTTCATCGGCCTGGCCGCCACCCCGCCCGAACTCGACCCGGCCACGGCGCCCAACAACCACTCCCCCCAGGCCCGCTTCGACGACTCGGTCCTCGCCGACGGAGCCGCGCTGCTCGCTGAACTGGCACTTCGGAGGCTTCACAACGACGCAGGCTGAGACACACATGCCGGATCGCCAGGTATCCTTCTTACATGTCCGTAACGGTAAGACTCAGCAGCAAGGGTCAGCTCACGCTGCCTGTGTCGGTGCGCGAGGCCCTCGACCTGGAGCAGGGCGACTCACTGGAACTCGAGATCGTGGACGGCAACCTCGTCCTGTCACCACTCGGAAGCCTCGCTTCCCTGACGGACGAGGTCATGTCCTGGATCGCGCCGGGCACCACGCCGGTCATCGACGTGTCCGCGTACTATTCGGAGCACCGGAATGACTGAGGTCATCGGAAGTCTGGACGCCAATGTTCTTCTGCGGCTTCTGTTGAACGATGTCCCCGCTCAGCACGACGCCGCCGTCAACCTCATCCGCCGAGGGGAGTTCAGGGTCTCCGACATCGCGACGGCCGAGGTCGTCTTCGTGCTCGATCGTCACTACGGGCTCTCACGCGCACAGATCCGCAAGGCGCTCGGCCGGCTTCTCCGGCAGCCGCCCATCAGGGCCACACCCGAGGCACTGGCCGCTCTTCCCACGTTCGACACCTCGCCGAAACTGTCGTTCGAGGACTGTCTGCTGGTCGAACATGCAGAACGGGACCATGCCCAGCCCCTGTGGACGTTCGATCGGAAGTTGGCGTCCCAGACGGCGGCACAACTCGTTCCCTGAGGCACGAAGAGCGCTGCAACTCACCTGGCGCCCGGGTCCTGGGCCAGTTGCTCCCACAGGTGGACAGCCGAGATCACGTGCGGGCCCCTCGCGTCGGTGACGGTGATTCGCCAGCGGCGGGCGGTCACGGGCTCGTCCAGCCGGATGATGCGGAGTGACCCGACCACACCCGACGTGGCGACGTGGTGCCAGGCGTCGCCGATCTCCGTCTCGACGGTGAACGACCTGATGGCCATGCCGGCCGCCAGGATGTCCTCGGACACACCGATGCGCGAGATGGCCCGTTCGGCGCCGAGGTCAAGGACGTACGGCGAGGCATCGCCGAACGCGAGACCGCTCGCGTGGTCGGCAGTGAAGGCCCTGCGGCGTTCTGCGGCGAAGTCGCGGAGAGCCTCCACCGATTCGGGCGCGAATCGGCCGGTCCTCGTCGGCGGGACGTTCAGCAGCATGACGGCGTTGCGGCCGACGGTCTCCTCGTAGTGACGCAGCAGTTGCCCCCCGGACTTGGGGACGTCGTCGTCGTGGGCGAACCAGCCGGGGGTGAGCCGCATGTCGGCCTCGGCAGGCCACCAGTGCAGCCGGTTCGCCCGGCCCGAACGCACCGCGGCGACCAGTTGGGCATCCGAGCCCAGGTCCTCGCTGAACGGGCCGTCCTGCTCGACGGGCGTGATCAGCCCCGGCCCTCGGTCCGTGACGGCGATCACGGACCACTCGTCGCGTCTGGCGATTCCGTCCTCGTTGCCGATCCAGCGGATGTCCCGGCCCCCCACCGCGATGTTGGCGCCGGGCTGCAGCCTGGCGACGAGGTCGTGGTAGGCGTCGTAGTCGAACACCTCCGTGGCCTCCGTGTTGCCCATCGCGCCGTCGAACCACACCTCCGAGACCTCGCCGTACTGGGTCAGCACCTCGTACAGGGTGTTGAGGAAGAAGGCGCCGTAGTCGGTCGCGTCGTAGGTGAACGCCGGCAGCTCCCGGCCCGCACGGTCGTCGCCGGGAACCAGCGTCGGGATCGTCCGCGGCGAGCGGGCCGAGCCGTTGCCGTAGACGCCGAGCAGTTCGGCGTGCGAGTCGGCGGGCGAGACGTAGAAGCCGACCTTCATCCCGTGCCTGCGGGCGGCAGCGACGAACTCGGCGGCGACGTCGCCAGCGCCGCCCCGCCACGGTGATGCGGCGACGGTGTGGTCGCCGTAGCGAGACGGCCACAGCATGAACCCGTCGTGGTGCTTGAGCGTGAGGATCGCCGTCCGGCAACCGGCGTCGCGGAGTTCCCGCACCCAGGCATCGGCGTCCACATCCTCGGTCGAATCGAAGCAGATGGGATCCTCGGTGCCGTCGCCCCACTCCTTGTCGAGGAAGGTGTTGACCCCGAAGTGGATGAAGGCGGTCAGCTGTTCCAGCTGCCAGGTGGCCTGCCGTGCGGTTGGGCGGACGAGGGCGGCCTTGGCGAGGATCCGTTCGGCGGAGTCCCCTCGCGAGGTCTCCACGTAGTTGGCGGGCGTTGGCGACGTGTCGGGCGCGATGCCGTCTCGTGCATTCACGTGCGCAAGCGTAGTGGTCATTTTCCGGGGCCCGTTTTGCCGACACCCTGTCGAGGCATACAATTCACTTGTTAGCGACACCTGTCCCTAAGAAACTTCGAAGGAGGCGCGATCCAAGTGACCGCCACCATGCAAACCCCCCGCAACACGCCGACAAACGCCAGCCGGAAGGACTGGATCGGGCTCTGGGTCCTGGCCATCGCCCTCGGCATGATCGTGCTCGACGGCACCATCGTCGGCGTGGCGCTCCCCACCATCATCCGGGACCTCCAGCTGAGCCTCACGGACGCCGAGTGGGTCAACAGCCTCTACAGCGTCGTCTTCGCGGCCCTGCTGCTCACATTCGGCCGCCTCGGCGACCGCTTCGGCCGACGCGCGTTCCTGATGGCCGGCGTCGCGATCTTCGTCGCAGGCAGCATCTTCGCCGCCCTGTCCGTCGGCGCCGGCCCGCTCATCGCGGCCCGGGCCGTCCAGGGTGTCGGCGGGGCACTGATCCTGCCATCGACGCTGTCCAACGTGAACGCCATCTTCCGCGGCAAGGACCGTGCCGCCGCGTTCGGCGTGTGGGGCGCGGTCATGTCCGGCGCCGCAGCGCTCGGCCCGCTGCTGGGCGGCTGGCTCACCGAGAAGGCCGACTGGACATGGATCTTCTGGATCAACGTCCCGATCGGCGTGGCCATCCTCGTCGCCGCCCCGCTGTTCGTCCGTGAGACCACGAGCGACGAGGAGCGCGGCTTCGACCTGCTGGGCCCGGTGCTGTCCGCGGTCGGGTTCGGCGCACTCGTGTTCGGCCTCATCGAGGGCCCCAACCTGGGCTGGTGGGTGCCGAAGGAACCGCTCGAGTTTGCCGGCTGGTCCTGGCCCACCGATGCGGCGGTGTCGGCGGTCCCGGTGGCGCTGGCCATCGGACTGGTCGGGATCGCGACCTTCGTCTGGTGGGAGGCCACCCGCGGACGTCTCGGGCACGCCGTCGTGATGGACACCACCTTGTTCCGCATCGGTACGTTCTCCTGGGGCAACCTGACAGCCGGCCTGGTCGCCGTCGCCGAGTTCTCGCTGGTGTTCGTCCTGCCGCTGCACCTGACGATGAGCCTCGGGCTGGGGGCCCTGGACGCCGGGTTCGTGCTGGCCTCGATGGCGCTCGGCGCGTTCGTCGCAGGTGCCATGGCGCGACGCGCCGCAGCGGTCATGGGTGCCCCCAGGGTCGTCGTCCTCGGCCTGGCCCTCGAGGTCGTCGGCGTCATCGGCACCGCGCTCATCATCCACCTCGACCTCGGCCCCTGGTGGGTGGCCGCGGCCCTGCTGCCCTACGGCCTCGGCCTCGGCCTGGCCTCGGCACAGCTGACCTCGACGGTCCTGAAGGACGTCCCGGTCACACAGTCGGGCACCGGCTCGGCCGTCCAGTCGACGGTGCGTCAGGTCGGCTCGGCGATGGGCGCCGCCCTCGGCGGCACGATGCTGAGCATCGGTCTCGGCGACGTGACGCTGCGCCAGGCCACCCATGAGCAGTTCGCGAGCGCCGCCGCGTTCTCCGTCTGGACGTCGGTGGCGGTGCTCGTGGTCGGTCTGATCGCCTCCCTGCAGGTGGCCCGCATCGCCGGCCGGGAGTGAATCCAGCGGCGACTAAGCTGGGCACCCGGAGGTGAGATGAGCGAAGTGACCGACCCCGTCCCGGGGCCGCCCGCCCAGCCGGGCGCGGCCCCGATCGCGACGCTGCCCCCGCTTCCCGTCCTGCGGAACGAGTACGCGAGGAGCCCCAGGACCGGGGAGCCCGTGAGACCCGCACTCGTCCTGGTCGCGATGGTCGCCCTGCTGCTGGCCGCCGCGGGCGTGGCCGTGACCTACGCGCTCCATTGGTGGGCGGCGGTCCACCCTGCCACCTACCCGACGTCCGCGCGGCTCATCGGGTGGGTTCAGCCGGACCCCGGCAAGTGGCTCTCGCTGACGCTGGAGGTGGTCCTGGCCGTGGTGGTGGCCGTGGTGGCGGGCTTCAGCGGCTACGTCGGGTATCACGCCTGGCATGGCTGGCGCTGGACCCGGTGGGGGGCACTCGCGGCCCTGGCGCTGAACGGCGCCGTCGCGGCGCTGTTCAGCTGGTGGGGCCTGGTGGGTGTCGGGTTCGCCGCGGCGGCCTCCGCGCTGCTGTTCCTGCCCCGAACGACCGAGTTCTTCCGCCAGTTCGAGGCCCACCGGGCGCACCGCCCGATCGGATACCGGCGACCGGAGCAGGTCTTCTACGGCCGTCTCCCCAGATTCCGCTAGCCTGACCGACGTGCCGAAAGACGTCATCAACGCGGGGCTCAGGCTCCTGCAGGAGATCCTGCGGACGGCCACGCGACGACCCGCCCGCCCCGCCCAGTTCGTCCGGGAGTCCGCCCGTCCCGGCTCCTACCCCGGAGACTTCACTGGCACCCCCCACATCACCTACGATCCGGTCGACGACGACCTGCCGGACCCTGGCGAGGTCGTGTGGACCTGGGTCCCCTACGAGGAGGACGCCTCGCAGGGCAAGGACAGGCCGGTGCTCATCATCGGGCGGGACGGCATCTGGCTGCTGGGGCTGCAGGTCACGTCCCAGGACCACGACCGGGACGCCGCGCAGGAGGCCTCGGTCGGCCGCTACTGGACGGATATCGGCACCGGAGGCTGGGACCGGCAGCGTCGCCCCAGCGAGGTCCGGCTCAACCGGATCATCCGGATCGACCCCGACGGCGTGCGCCGCATCGGCGCCAGGCTTCCCGTGGATCGCTTCGAACGCGTCGCCCGCGGGGTTCTCGCACACTGCCGATAGGCGATTGGTGTGGGCCCCCACCTTGGAGCGGGCGACGGGAATCGAACCCGCGTGTCCAGCTTGGGAAGCTGGCGCTCTACCATTGAGCTACGCCCGCAGCAGCAGACACACTACCGGAACCTCGGCTGGTTGGCGATTCGGGGTCCGGTACCGCCTGCGGAGACGGCTTCCGCGCAACTGTCCTGTGGCTAGGCTGTGGGCGTGGACACCGCAGGAATGTTCCGAACCACGAGCGCGTTGACGCGTCGGGCGCGGGCCCACGACGCGTCGCACTTCCTGCTCACTCCCAGCGAGGTCATCACTCCGAAGTCCGCAACGGACGTCGCCGCCCTGTTCGCAGAGGCCAGGCAGCACCGCCGCAGGATCACGTTCCGCTCGGGCGGGACGAGCCTTTCCGGGCAGGGTGTCACCGACGACTGGCTGGTGGACGTGCGCAGGTCGTTCCGGGGCGTCCAGGTGCTCGACGACGGCCGGCGCGTGCGCGTCGGCCCCGGAGCAACGTTGCGGCACGTCAACGCCGTGCTGGCCCGTCACGGTCGCAGGCTCGGCCCGGACCCGGCGAGCGAGATCGCCGCCACGATCGGCGGGGTCGTCAACAACAACTCCAGCGGCATGTTGTGCGGGACGAGGGACAACACCTACGCGACGCTGGAGTCGCTCGTGTTCGTGCTGCCGAGCGGGCGCATCATCGACACGACGGATCCCGCGGCCGACGTCAGCCTGCGCCTCCACGAGCCGACCCTCGTCGACGGGCTGCTGATGCTGCGCCGTCGCATCCGGGAGAACCCGGACAGCATGGCCGAGGTGCGCCGCCAGTTCTCCATGAAGAACACGATGGGCTACGGCATCAACGCCCTGCTCGACTTCCACCGGCCGATCGACATCGCGAGACACCTCATCGTCGGCAGCGAGGGCACGCTGGCGTTCGTGGCCGAGGCCACGTTCCGCACCCTGCCGCTCAAGCCGTACGCGGCGACCGGGCTCGCCGTCTTCGCGAGCCTCGACGACGCCGCAACGGCGCTCCCGTCGCTGGTGGCCGCGGGGTTCGATGCGATCGAGCTGATGGATGCGACGTCGCTGCGGGTGGCGCAGCGCCTGCCCGCCGCCACCGACCAGCTGCGCTCGCTCGACGTGGTCGACCACACGGCCCTGCTGCTGGAGTTGCAGGACGTCGACCGTGCGGATCTCGAGGCCAGGATGGCGAAGCTGCGCGACCTCCTGCAGGGCCTGCCCCTCACCGATCCCATGCTCCTGACGGAGGATGAGGCCGAACGCGGCCGCCTGTGGACGATCCGGAAGGGCCTCTACACGACCGTCGCCGGGCACAGGCCGTCGGGCTCGGCCGCGCTGCTGGAGGACATCGCAGTCCCGGTGGAGGCCCTCGCGTACGTGTGCCACAGACTGACGAGCCTGTTCGAGAAGCACGGCTACGAGGAATCGGTCATCTTCGGCCACGCCCGCGACGGCAACCTGCACTTCATGCTGAACGAGCGGTTCGACGACCCGCCGTCGCTCCGTCGCTACCGCCGGTTCACCCGCGACCTGGTACGGCTGGTCCTCGGGGCAGGCGGGACGCTGAAGGCCGAGCACGGCACGGGAAGGGTGATGGCGCCGTTCGTGCAGGACCAGTACGGGGACGAGCTGTACCAGATCATGCGCGAGATCAAGTCGCTGTTCGACCCCGACGGCCTCCTCAACCCCGGCGTCATCATCACGTCGGACCGCGACGCGCACACCAGGCACCTCAAACCGACCGCGACCGTGGAGCCGGAGGTCGACCGCTGCGTCGAGTGCGGCTACTGCGAGCCGGTCTGCCCGTCGAAGGACCTGACGCTGACTCCCCGGCAGCGCATCGTGCTGCGCCGTGAACTGGCCGCCAACCCCGACGACGGCGAACTGGCCGCGGCGGTGGCCGAGTCCTATCGGTACGAGAGCACCGACACCTGCGCCGTGGACGGGATGTGCGCCGTCGCCTGTCCGCTGGACATAGACACGGGCGACCTCACCCGGCGGCTGCGTGCCGAGCAGGCCGGCGCCGTCGAGCGGCTCGCCTGGCGGGGTGCGGCGCGCTCCTGGGGCGGCATCGCGAGGGCGGGATCGATGGCCCTGACCACCGCGAAACACACCGGGGGCCTGTTCGGCGCCGCCACCGGAGTCGGGCGCCGACTGCTCGGCGACGACACCGTCCCCCTCATCGCAGGAGACCTCCCGGCCGGCGGTGGACGGCTGCGCCGCCACCCGCGCAAGGGGCAGGGGGCATCGCGCGACGAGGCCGTGGCCGCGTACTTCCCGGCGTGCGTGCAGCAGATGTTCGGTGCGACCGGGCAGGGTGTCTACAGGGCCTTCGACGAACTGTGCAATCGGGCCGGGGTTCCCGTGCGCCTCCTCGAAGCCGAGGGCCTGTGCTGCGGGACGCCGTGGAAGTCCAAGGGCATGACGGACGGCTTCTGGATCATGCGCGACAAGGTGCGGAGACGTCTGGGCGCTGAGTCCCCCACCACGATCCTGTGCGACGCCACCAGCTGCACCCACGGCCTGCAGGCCCTGGTCGGCGACTTGGAGGGGATCAGCGTCATCGACGTCATCGAGTTCGCCGTCGACCGGTTGCTGCCGCGGCTGGAACTGATCACCCCGATCCAATCGATCGCCCTGCATCCCACCTGCTCAACCACCCAGCTCGGGCTGAACGAGCACCTCGTGCAGCTGGCGCGGTTCGTGAGTGAGGACGTCGTGGTGCCCGTGTCCTGGGGCTGCTGCGGTTTCGCCGGCGACCGGGGCATGCTGCACCCCGAGCTGACGGCGTCGGCGACCGCAGCGGAGGCCGCAGAGGTGAACGAGCGGAGGTGCGCCGCCCACGCGTCCGCGAACCGCACCTGCGAGATCGGGATGACCAGGGCCACCGGGCACGAGTACGTCCACATCCTGGAACTCCTCGCCCTTGCCACGCGCCCCCCGACCCCGGGACGGGCCGACGTGGGCGCCCACTAAGCTGGACGCGTGAGCCAACCACCAATTCCGCAAGGCATCTCGCACCTGAGATGCTCGGACGAGGACCGTGAGCTGGTCGCACAGGTGCTCAACAACGCCTACGCCGACGGCCGTCTCGACTACGAGGAGCACAGCGAACGCATCACGCAGGCCTACAACGCCAAGACCTTCGGCGACCTGGACCATCTGACCTTGGACCTGATCCCGCCCTCCGCGGCACCCGCCCCCATCGACGCCCAGCCGGCTGCGGGTGTGCCGGTACCTGCCGAGGCCTTCGCAGGCGGGCGCGCGATCCTCGGCGACTTCCGGCCCGGCGGCCCACTGGTCATGCCCCAGTTCAGCGAGGTGACGTGCATCCTGGGAGATGCCCGAATCGACCTTGTGGGCGCCACCTTCACGGCTCGGGAGACCACCATCCGGGTCAACGCGATGCTCGGTGACGTCCGCATCCGCGTGCCCGAGGGGGTGCGGGTGGTCAGCAACGTGAGCACGATCCTCGGCGACTTCAAGTCCAACGGCGCATCCGCCGGCGACGCCCGGGTGGTGCTGGTGATCGAGGGCACGTCGTTCCTGGCGGACGTCAAGGTCCTCGGGCCGGAGGCGCCGCAGCGCAAATACGACAGGTTCATCTGACATGGGACGCATGGACCCGCTGTTCGCGCCGCCGACCCTGGAATGGCGTCGTCCCTCCCGCCGCTTCCTCGGCATGAAGATGGTGCTGATCTGCACCGTCTGGCCGGCGCTCATCGCGGCGGCCACCGTCGCGGCGTGGCTGGTCGGCCCCGAGTGGGCGTGGTGGGCGGTGCTGGGTGTCGGTCTGGCGGTGTGGATCTGGCGCATCATCCGGCAGCCCCGGGCGTTCAGGCGCTGGGGATATGCCGAGACCGACACCGACGTCTACCTGACCAGGGGCCTGGCGTGGCGCCAGCTGACCGCGGTGCCCTACGGCAGGCTGCAGCTCGTCAACGTGTCCTCCGGCCCCATCGAGCGCGCCTTCGGCATTGCCGGCGTCGAGATGGTGACCTCCTCCACGGCGGGCACCATCCACATCCCCGGCCTCGCCATCGACGACGCGACGGCGCTGCGTGACCGGTTGATGGAGCGCGGCGAGCTCCTGCAGGCCGGGATCTGATGGAGGCGCCCCCCTCGGGGCCGGAGTTCCTGCCGCCGCCCGAGCCGGGTCCGCCCCCGGCGCCTCCCCCCCATCCTTACCAGGGCATGCCTCCCGCGGCCCCCCTGCCTGCTTCCCTGCCTGCTTCCCTTCCTGCTTCCCTGCCTGCTCCCCTGCCTGCCCCCGCCGGCCCTGCGGGCAAGGTCGTGGAACGCCCCCACCCGCTCACCGGAATCGCCAAGAGCTGGATTGCGCTGGTCGGTCTCATCCTGGTCGTCGGGCGCGACGTCGCAAACAACGGCTGGGAGTCGCTGCGGGAGTTCGGCCCCTTCGCGTGGATGATCGCGATCTTCGTCGTCATCTTCGTGGGCATCAACCTCGTCCGCGGGATCATCGAGTGGCGCACCACCACGTTCGTGGCCGACGCCGAAGAGTTCCGCATCGACCGCAACTTCCTCTCGAAACGGTCGAGCCGCATCAGCTACGCCAAGATCCAGTCGGTTGACATCCAGCGCTCCCTCGCCGCCCGGATGCTCGGCCTGGCAAGCGTCCACATCGACGTCGGCGGCTCGGGCGGCGCCCATCTCGAATACCTGTCCCGCAGCCGCGCCGAGGCACTGCGCGACCAGCTGCTCGGCAGGATGCGGAGCCTCGCCGGCGGGTCCGGCGCCGAGTCCCCGCCCGCGGTTCCTCCCGGGGGGGCTGCCGTGCTCGGGACTCCTCACCCGGTTCCCGTTCCCGAGCCGTCCCCGTGGCCGGCACCACAGCCCCCGTCGGATGTGGTGGTGAGGATGAAGGCGTCGACGCTCGTGCTCGGGCTGCTGGTTTCCGGGTTCCTGCCGTGGCTGCTGGGCGCCGCCCTGTTCGTCGCAGCCTCGGTGTTCTGGATGGGCGGGTTCAGCATCGCCGCTTTCGGCGGCGTGGTGTTCGGCGTCGTCGGCTACCTGTGGTCCCAGGTGGCGAACCACTGGAACTTCGCCATGACTCGCACCCCGCAGGGGCTGCACGTGACCCGGGGCCTGTTCACGAACATCTCCCGCAGCCTGAAGCCGGACCGCATCCAGTCCGTCTCAATCCGCCAGGACTACCTCCAACGTCTCACCGGCCTGTATCGGGTCAGGGTCACCGTCCTGGGGTTCACGCACGGCGAGGAGTCCGGCGAACGCGCCGACACCGTCCTGCCGTACGGCTCCTGGGACGACGTCCAGCGTGTCCTGGGGGCGATCTGGCCCGGAATCAGGCTGGAGTCCATGGGCCTCAACGGGCAGCCGGCACGGGCCAGATGGCTGACTCCCCTCGGCTTCCACCGTCACCAGTGGGGAATGGACGGTGAATTGTTCGTGGCGCGCCACGGCTGGCTCGGGCACACCATCAGCATCGTGCCCCACCGTCGCATGCAGTCGATCGGCATCACCCAGGGCCCGCTCCAGCGCCTCCTGGCGCTGGCCACCGTCCACCTCCACACCACCGACGGCCCGGTGCAGGTCGCGGCCTACCACCTGGACCCGCGGGTGGCACGCACCCTGTTCGACGAGCAACTCGACCGGGCACGGATCGCCCGCGAGTCCGGGGGTCCGCTGCGCTGACGGCAGCCGTGCCGCTACGCTTTGGCGCATGAGCATCATTCTCGGCATCGACGTCGGAGGGTCGGGCGTCAAGGGCGCCCCGGTCGACCTTGAGGCAGGCGACTTCGCCACCGATCGCTTCCGCATTCCCACCCCCAGCGAGTCGACACCCGAGAACGTCTCCGACGTGATCGCGGAGGTCATCGAGCACTTCGCTGGCGACATCGGTGATGCTCCCATCGGACTCACCATCCCGGCCCCCGTCCTGCACGGCCGGGTCCCGTTCATCGCGAACCTGCACAAGTCCTGGACCGGCCTGGATGCCGAGACGTTCTTCACGGAGCGGCTTGGCAGGCACGTGACGCTGGTCAACGACGCCGACGCCGCAGGCCTCGCCGAGGTGCACTTCGGGGCCGCCGCCGGCCATCCGGGCCTCGTGATCCTCACCACGCTCGGCACCGGCATCGGGTCCGCCATCATCTACCGCGGCGTCCTCATCCCCAACTCCGAGCTCGGCCACCTCGAGATCGACGGCCACGACGCCGAGACCCGCGCCGCCGCGTCCATCAAGGACAAGGAGGGCATCAGCTACCCGGAGTGGGCGAAGCGCCTGCAGCGGTACTACAGCCACGTCGAGATGCTGTTCTCCCCCGACCTGTTCGTCGTCGGCGGCGGCGTGTCCAAGGACAGCGACAAGTTCCTGCACCTGCTCGACCTGAAGACGCCCATCATCCCCGCGCAGATGCGCAACCGGGCCGGCATCATCGGCGCGGCACTGGCCGCCCGCGACGCCCTCGACAACCCCGACCCCCTGCACGTCGCGCACTGACGCCACCGCCAGCGGAACCCCACAACCGCTGATCGAGTAGCCGACGAGGAACGAGGAGGCGCCTTCGAGATCCAGTGACGGTTCCCGGGGACTTGGCCGAGGTCTCGACACGTGCCCGGCTCCTTCGTCGCGGGGCACTACTCGACCAGCGGAACCCCAGTTCCTCCGTCGGCGTGCGCCCCGGCTACATGCGCTCGGGGGCCTCGATGCCGAGGAGGCCAAGGCCGCGGCTGAGAACCCGGCGGGTGGCGTCGCACAGGGCGAGGCGTGAGGCGCGGACGTCACCGTCGGACTTGAGGACTGGGCACGCCTCGTAGAAGGTGGACAGGGCACCGGCGACGTCGTACAGGTACGTGCACAGTTTGTGCGGCTGCAACGTGGCGGCGACCTCGTCCACGACATCCCCGAACTTGCTGAGCAGCAGGGCAAGGTTCTGCTCGGTCGGCTGTTCCAGGACGGTGACGCCGTCGAACGCGATCCCCTCGGCCTCGGCCTTGCGGAGGATTTGGCAGACGCGGGCGTGGGCGTACTGCAGGTAGGGGCCGGTGTTGCCGGTGGTCTGGACCATGCGGTCCGCGTCGAACGTGTAGTCCTTCTGCAATCCGCTGGATAGGTCGGCGTACTTGATGGCGGCCAGGGCGATCGGCGGCGATGCCACCTCCTCGGCCGCGTCCAGCAGTGACGACAGGGTGGCTGCCGAGCCGTCACGGGTCTTGAAGGGGCGGCCGTCGGTGCCGAGCACCATGCCGTAGCCGACGTGCTGCGCCTCGACGCCGTCGGGCAGGAAGCCGGCCTTGCGGGCGACGGCGAACATCTGCGCGAAGTGGCCGCCCTGGCGGGCGTCGGTGACGTAGATGAGCCGGTCGGCGTGCATCTCCCGGACACGACGGCGGATCGCGGCGAGGTCGGTGGTGGCGTATCCGTAGCCGCCGTCGCTCTTCCGGACGATCAGAGGCGCGTCGAAACCGTCCACGAAGACGCACAGCGCGCCGTCGTCGACGACGGCGACGCCCGAGTCCTCCAGCTCCTTCACCAGCACCGGCAGGTCGTCGTTGTAGGTGGACTCGCCGGCGAGGTCGTCGTCGGTGAGCAGGACGCCGAGACGCCTGTAGGCCTCGTTGAAGGCGGGCTTGGAGATCTCGACGAGCTGCCGCCAGATGGCGAGCGACTCATCGTCGCCGCCCTGGAACACGGCGACCCTCGCCCGTGCCCGGGTAGCGAACTCCTCGTCCTCGCGGAACCGGCCGGCGGCGCGCTTGTAGAGCGAATCGGCCTCGTCGAGGCTGAGCGTTGAGGCGTCGATCCCCTCGTCCAGCACCTCCTCGATCAGCATCCCGAACTGGGTGCCCCAGTCGCCGATGTGGTTCTGCGGGATGACGGTGTGGCCGAGTGCAGTCAGGACGCGGTTGAAGCAGTCGCCGATGATGGTGGTGCGTAGATGTCCGACGTGCATCTGCTTGGCGACGTTGGGCGCCGAGTAGTCGATCACGACCCGCCTCGGGTGCGACGCCGGGTTGATGCCGCCGTTGGCGTCGGCCAGCAGGTCGGTCACGGAGGCGGCGAGCACGTCGGCGCGGATGCGGAAGTTGATGAAGCCCGGCCCTGCGATCTCCAGCGGCTCGCACAGGTCGGCCACGTCGATCCGCGCAACGATGTCGGCCGCGACCTCACGCGGGGGCCTGCCCTGCTCCTTGGCGAGCCGAAGCGCGACGTTGGACTGGAAGTGCCCGAACTGAGGCTTGGTGGCCGGGCGCATCTCGGGGTCGACGCCGACGACTGCGCGCACGCGCTCGTCGAGGAGTGCAGGGAGGGATTGCATGGCGGCCATTCTTCCACGCGACGGCGGATACCCGCCAAGACGCAACGGCTCAGACGCGCCCGTGACAGCCGCGGACGGCGTCTGCGATCTGGTCCCGGAAGGTGCCCGCCCCGAGGCACCTGAACCACAGCTCGGCGCCCGGCAGCCCCACCACGACGATGCCCGTCACCCACCCCTGCCTCAGCGACACGTCCATGACCTCGCGAAGGTCGATGTCGACCTCGTGGGTCCCGGAGTGCACGATGCGGTTCAGCTGGTTCGCGGCGAAGTGCAGCCGGCTCGGCGTCAGGACGGCCCGACCCCCGACCCACATCCCGCCGTAGAACTGCTGGAACCACTTGACCACTTGGTCCGTCCCGACGGGTATTCTGCCTCCGTTGTCGAGCGCGAACTCCAGCCCGGGCGCGAGCACAGCCTGGTTGACCAGCGCACTCGCAAGCTTCGAGGCGATGACCGGCTCGTCCATGACCCTCCCGTCGAAAGCCCGCGGAGTCGCAGTTCGCGGCGTCGCAGTTCGCGGCGGTGCGCGCTGCCTCCAGACTATCGGGTCGGCCCTGACCGGGGCCCGGCTACCGGGCCCGACGGAACCGGTGTTGAATGGTCGAAGGAGTCCCGACACGCGACGAGAAGGAACGAGACATGCCGCTTCCCAAGCCGATCACGATGAACGACGGCCACCGGATCCCCCAGCTCGGTCTGGGTGTGTTCCAGATGAGCGACGAGGAGGCGCATGCGGCCGTGCTGGCGGCGTTCGAGGCGGGATACCGGCACATCGACACCGCCGCCATCTACCGCAACGAGGTCGGCGTGGGCCGTGCGATTGCGGAGTCGGGCCTGCCGCGCGAGGAGATCTTCGTGACGACGAAGCTGTGGAACAAGGCCCAGGGCCGCACCACGGCCCGGGACGGCATCAACAAGAGCCTTGACAAGCTCGGCCTGGGCTTCGTCGACCTCTACCTCATCCACTGGCCCTGCCCGCGTCAGGGCAAGTTCGTCGAGTCGTGGGAGGCCATGATCGACTTCCGGTCCGAGGGCCTGGCCACCAGCATCGGCGTCTCGAACTTCCTGCCCGAGCACCTCGACCTCGTCGTCGACGAGACGGGCATCACGCCCGCCGTGGACCAGGTGGAGTTGCACCCCACGTTCCAGCCGCACGACCTGATCAGCCACTGCGCCGACCTCGGCGTGCAGGTCGAGTGCTGGAGCCCGCTCGGGGCGTCCCAGGATCTGCGCAACGCCGAGATCGTCCGGATCGCCGGGGAACTCGACGCGACCCCGGCCCAGGTGATCATCGCCTGGCACTTGGCCAGGGGCTTCGTCGTCATCCCGAAGTCGACGCACCCGGAACGGATCGTCTCCAACTTCGCCGCGCTCGACCTGCGGCTCTCGCCCGCACAGTTGGCCACGATCGACGCCCTCGACACCGGCGTTCGCATCGGGGGCGACCCCGCGGAGGTCGAGCCCACCTGGTGACCGAGCCGGCCGCCGGGGTCAGCCGAACGGCCAGATCAGCGGCACCCAGAACACGGCGACGGCGAAGAACAGCCCCATAAGGGGCAGCCCGAGCTTCCAGTAGTCGGTGAACTGATAGTTGCCGGGCTCCATGACCATCGTGTTGGCGGGTGTGGCCACGGGTGTGAGGAACGATGCCGCGCCCGCCACGGTCAGGGCCATCATGAACGGCAGCACCGAGACCTCGAGACTGGCGGACAACACCGACGCGATCGGGATCATCACCAGCACCGTGGCGGTGTTGGAGATCAGCTGGCCGAGGACCAGCGTGAGGACGACGATGGCGGCCAGCCCGAAGTAGGGCGACGACGCCCCGACCAGCTTGAGCAGGCCGTCGGCGATCAGGTCGGCGGTGCCGGTGGTCCGAAACGCCGTCGAGAGCGGAATCATCCCCGCCACGAGCACGACGGTCGTCCACGAGATGGACCGATAGGCCTGCGTCGGGGTCATGACACCCGACAGGACCAGGGCCATGGCGGCCAGCAGGGCCGCGATCGCGGGCGGGACGATGCCGGTGGCGAGCAGCACCACCATGGCAAGCAGGATCACGATCGCACGCTTGGCGCCCTTGCCGAGCGGCACGGCCTTGCGCACGCTGCCCGGGTCGTCGACGACCAGGACCTCGGGGCCCGCGGTGTGCTCCTCCAGATGCTCCCACTCGCCACGCAGCAGCAGGGTGTCGCCGACGCGCAGGCGGGCGTCCCTGCCCTCGACGTCCTCGCCGCCCCTCTGCAGGCCGAGCACCACCAGGTCGCCGCTCGGGGTGGTCATGCCGGGGAAGAGGCGTTCACCGATCAGCTCCGAGCGCGGCGGGATCACCACCTCCACGACGCCGGCGTGCGTCCCGATGAGTTCGGTTCCCTCCGACAGGTCGTACTGCTGCCGCAGCGCCCGCACGTGGCTGGTCAGGTCGGCTGCCATCACCGTGGCGGCACGATGCGGCAGCAGCCGCGTGCCGAACAAAAGGATGATCAGCACCGTCCCGATCAGC
Source organism: Arachnia sp. (assembly GCA_039811745.1). Classification (GTDB taxonomy): domain Bacteria; phylum Actinomycetota; class Actinomycetes; order Propionibacteriales; family Propionibacteriaceae; genus Arachnia. Next base: position 15,521 of record JBDHZH010000015.1, on the reverse strand, counting down.
AGCGGCAAGCCGGCCAGGGCGAACTCGAAGAAGCCGAAGTTGCGGCCGCCGGCCTCCACCGCGGCGTTGCTGACGAGGATGTTCACCGGCGTTCCGGTGAGGGCGAGCATCGACCCGGCGTGCGCGGCGAACGCCAACGGCATCATCATCTGACTCGGCGGCAGCCCCACCCGGAGCGCCACCAGCACCACCACCGGGATGAGGGCGACGACGGCGCCGGTGACGCTGATCAGCGCGGACAGCAGTGCCACCAGCAGGCAGATCACGGTCAGCAGCGTCGCACGCTTCGTGCCGCCGCGGGTGATGACCTGCTGCCCCGCCCAGGCGGTGACGCCCGTGGCGTCCAGGGCCGCGCTCACCACGAACAGGGCCGCGATGAACATCACCGTCGGGTCTCCGAACCCCGATAGCGCATCGGTCAACGACAGGACTCCGGTCGCCCACAGCGCGACCGTCACCCCGAGGGCGACTATCCCGAGAGAGACCTTGTTGGACATGAACGCCACCACAGCGACGATCAGGATGGTCAGGGTGATGGCTACTGGGCTCACAGAAGGTGAGATTATCAACTCCTGAGGCTGGCCGTGCGGACGCGGTCACTCCCATCCGGCCAATCCTGGTCGAGCGGGAATTGGAGAGTGGGTGTGCGCGTTGGTTGAATGTAGCCGTCCGGGCCCCGTCCGCGGCCGGCGCAGGAGGCAAGTTGATCACCGTCAAGGACCTTCACAAGGTCTACCACCAGGGCAAGCGCGAGGTGCGCGCCCTCGACGGCGTGTCCCTGACCGTGCCCGCCGGCTCGATCCACGGCATCATCGGGCACTCCGGCGCCGGCAAGTCGACGCTGGTGCGCTGCCTGACCATGCTCGACCGGCCCACGTCCGGAACCATCACCATCAACGACGTCGACCTCACCGCCGCCCGCTCCGACGCCCTGCGCACGGCGCGCCGTCGCATCGGGCTGGTCTTCCAGCAGGCGAACCTCTTCGACTCGCGCACCATCGCCGACAACGTCGCCTACCCCCTGGAACTGATCGGGGTGGGGCGCAGGGAACGCAACAGGAAGGTGGCCGAACTGCTCGGCATGGTCGGGCTGGCGGACTCCGGCTCCGCCTACCCCGCCCAGCTGTCCGGCGGCATGCGGCAGCGCGTCGGCATCGCCCGGGCGCTGGCGAGCGACCCGGACGTCCTGCTGTTCGACGAGCCCACCTCCGCGCTCGACCCGAAGACCACCGACGAGATCCTCGGGCTCATCAGCTCACTTTCCGGCCGCACCGACCTTGCCGTGCTCGTCATCACCCACGAGATGCACGTCGTCAAGAGCATCTGCGACTCCGTCTCGCTGCTCGACGGCGGGCGCATCGTCGAGTCGGGGAGGCTGACCGACGTCGTCAGGGACCTCAACGGCAGGCTCAGCCAGGCCCTGCTCGGCATCCCGCCGCACCCGGCACCGGCAAACATCGGCGGCACGCTGGTCGACGTCCTGTCCACCGGCGACAACGCCACCCGGCCCGTCGTCGCCCACACCTCCAACCAGGTCGGGGCCGAGTTGAACATCGTCGCCGGCTCGGTGGAGCACCTCGCGGGGACGACGTTCTCGCACCTGCGGATCGCGGTGCCCGACGGCACCGACCCGCAGCGGGTCATCGAGTCCTTGATCTCGCAGGGCGCCGACGCACGGCTCACCAGCAGCCTGACCGGCGAGGAGGCCGTCGCATGATGCCCCTCGACTTCTTCTCCGACCTGTTCGCAAACTCCGCCCTCCAGAAGGCGCTGTGGCCGGCGCTCGTCGAGACCATGCAGATGCTGTTCATCTCGGGGATCGCCACGGTCCTGATCGGGCTGCCGCTCGGTGTGGTCCTGTTCCTGGTCAGGCCAGGCGGCATGGCGGAGAACAAGGTGGCCAACTTCATCCTGTCCAGCGTCATCGTGAACAACATCCGCTCGTTCCCCTACGCCATCCTGATGGTGGCCCTGATCCCGGTGACGCGCTTCCTGGTGGGGACGGCGCTCGGGGCGGTCGCGGCGTCGGTGTCACTCACCATCGCGTCGGTCCCGTTCTTCGCCCGCCTCGTCGAGACTGCGCTCCGCGACGTGCACGTCGGCAAGATCGACGCCGCCCACGCCATGGGGTCCACCCGAATTCAGACCATCACCAAGGTGCTGATCCCCGAGGCGATGCCGACCCTGATAGCGGGCGTGACCACGACCCTTGTCATGATCGTCGGCTACTCCGCCATGGCGGGCCTGATCGGCGGCGGTGGCCTCGGCAGGCTCGCCTACAACTACGGCTACCAGCGCTACCAGTTCGACGTGATGCTGGTCACCGTCGTGATCCTGATCGTCATCGTGCAGCTGATCCAGCTGATCGGCGACCGACTGAGCCGCGCCGTCGACCACAGGTGACACCAAGTCTTCCCGGGAGGTCCGGGACCGGCCGTGCATGCGCGGCCAAGCACATCGGTCAACTTGTCGTTGGCCACTAGTAGAAGGAAGCACTTCCGTGCGCAAGCTCATCACAGTCCTCGCGGGCTCACTCCTGGCCGCCCTGGCCCTGACGGCCTGCGGCGCGGGCGGCCAGACCGGCACCACCGACAGCTCAGCGCCGGGGGCCAGCACCCCGGCCGCGTCGTCCGGTGAACTGACGACCGTCATCGTCGGCGCCAGCCCGGTCCCCCACGCCAGGATCCTCGAGTTCGTCCAGGAGAACCTGGCCGCCGCCGCCGGCATCAAACTTGAGATCAGGGAATTCGACGACTACGTCCTGCCGAACGAGGCACTCGCCGCCGGCGAACTGGACGCCAACTACTTCCAGCACCTGCCCTACCTGGAGGACCAGATCAAGGAGAAGGGTTACCAGTTCTCCCATGGCGAAGGCATCCACATCGAGCCCTACGCCCTGTTCTCCAAGAAGTACAAGAAGGCGGCCGACATCCCGGACGGCGCCGTCGTGGCCCTCACCAACGACCCGTCGAACCAGTACCGCGGCCTGAAACTGCTCGAATCCGTCGGCCTCCTGAAGGACGTCAAGCAGGGCGACTCGGCCCTGACCCTCACCGACGCCCAGAACCCGAAGGGCCTGAAGTTCGAGGAGAACCAGCCCGAGATCATCGTGCAGCAACTCGACGACCCCAAGGTCGACGTGGCGCTGATCAACGGCAACTTCATCCTGACCGCCGGCCTGAACACCGCCGACGCCATCGCGGCCGAGACCGTCAAGGGCAACCCGTACGCGAACATCCTTGTCTGGCGCACCGACAACACCAACCCCGGCGTCGCCATCCTGGACAAGCTGCTCCACTCCAAGGAGGTCGCGGACTTCATCCGGCAGACGTGGCCCTCCGGCAGCGTCTCCCCCGGCACCGAGGGCTGACCACAACCACAGACACCGCCAGCTGTCGGGACGCCGCAACCGTTGATCGAGTAGCCGACGAGGTGCCCTATCCCGCTGATCGAGGAGGCCGCGAGGCGGTCCCTGAGCTGCGAGCGAGGAACGAGCGAAGCATGGTCGAAGGGAACGAGCGGCCGTGTCGAGATCCGGCGAGGGTCTGCGGGGACTTGGCCGAGGTCTCGACACGTGCCCGGCTCGTTCCTCACCGGGCACTACTCGACCAGCGGAAACCACACAACCGCTGATCGAGTAGCCGACGAAGCGCCCTATTCCGCTGATCGAGTAGGCCGCGAGGAACGAGCGGCCGTGTCGAGATCGGGTGAGGGTCTGCGGGGACTTGGCCGAGGTCTCGACACGTGCCCGGCTCGTTCCTCACCGGGCACTACTCGACCAGCGGGGACCACACAACCGCTGATCGAGTAGCCGACGAGGAACGAGGAGGCGTGTCGAGATCGGGTGAGGGTCTGCGGGGACTTGGCCGAGGTCTCGACACGTGCCCGGCTCGTTCCTCACCGGGCACTACTCGACCAGCGGAACCACACAACCGCTGATCGAGTAGCCGACGAGGAACGAGGAGGCGTGTCGAGATCGGGTGAGGGTCTGCGGGGACTTGGCCGAGGTCTCGACACGTGCCCGGCTCGTTCCTCACCGGGCACTACTCGACCAGCGGAACTACAGCTCCCCCGTCGCGGGGCACTACTCGACCAGCGGAGATCGCTGGTTGAGCCAGCCGCCCGCGAGGCACGAGCGCGCGGCGACGGTCGAAACCTCCCGACAGTCCACCGCAACCGCGGCCGGGGCGGCTTCTACCTTTCGATGCGGATTTCCACCCGTTAGGCTGGATGCATGTCCATCAACATCAAGGACCCGACCACTGACGCGCTGGCTCGTCGGCTTGCCGCGGCGACCGGTGAGACGCTGACCGAGGCGGTGCGCACGTCGATCGAGGAGCGTTGGGAACGTGTTCGCCGGGCCTCTGCGAGAGGTGGCCGCAGGGCGGACCTGCAGGCCTACATCGACCGGGCCCGCCGGCGTGCGGTCCTGGACGAGCGGCCACTCGAGGAGATCCTGTACGACGAGGACGGCCTGCCCGCATGATCGTCGACTCCAGCGCGCTGCTCGCCATCGTGATGGGAGAGTCGGACGCCGAGAGATACCTCGACGTCATGGCGGCCGCGGAGTCGCTGTCCATCTCCGCGCCGATCGTAGTCGAGGCGACCATCGCGGCCGAGCGCCGCGGAGGCCCGGAGGCCGCCGACGACGTGCAGGGGCTCCTTGCCGAACTGGAGGTCGAGGTCATCGCCTTCGACGAGGAGCAGGCCCGGACCGCGGTCGTCGCCTGGCGTCGGTTCGGGAAGGGCCGCCACCAGGCCTCACTGAACCTCGGCGATACCTACTCATACGCCCTCGCCAGCGTGCGCGGCGAACCGCTGCTGTTCAAGGGCAACGACTTCACCGCCACGGACGTCGGGGCAGTCCTCTAGCGTTCCCTGGTGTTCCACTTCCTGGCATTCGTCCAAAGTCCTGCCCGCCTTCCCCACCCGGTGGTCGTTGCCGGGCATTGGGTGGCTTGCAGGGCGGCCGGGCCGTCGGTGCCCCCCGGGGGAGGGACATCCCCCTGCCCCCACCGACGTGCCCGGCCGCGGCTCCTGGGTCAGCCGAGGCTGACGGACCAACTTCCGTCGGCGCGGATCACGATGACCGCGGGCCCCTTCTTGAACGGGACCTTGCCGTCGTAGGCACCGATCTCGTTGACCAGCAGGCCCGGTAATCCGTTGCCGATCTGGTGGACGACGAAGTTCGCGGATCCCTTGTGGGTGATGGCTGCGGCACCGGCCGGGCCCGCGTAGGTGAGGACGGTGTCACCTGCACCTTCGGCTGCGTTGCCCAGTGACGACGCAGCCGAGATCGGGCTGAGCGTCACCGTCCACTCCCCGTCGGCGGTGATCTGGATAAACGACGGGGAGTCCCCGAGGCCGGTGAGCCCGAAGTCGGTGGTGCCCGAGTAGGAGCCGATCGTGTTCACGAGCAGGTCCGTCGGTTCGTTGCTGTCGTCAAGGGACCAGATGGCGAAGTTGGCCGACCCCTTGTGGGTGGCCGTGACCAGGCCGGCCTTGACACCGGCAGGGACCTCGATGACGGAGTCGCCCTCGCCTGAGGTGGTCACGGCCTCGAACGTGCCGTAGCGCTCGTCGAACGGATTGACGGCGGGGGCCGGCGCCTCGGGTTCGGCGGTCTGGGTGGCCTGGGGCGTCGCCGTCGTCGTCGCAGGAGCGGGTGCCGCGGTCCCCGTGGCCGGCGTCGTGGCCGGGGCCGTGACCGGTGCCTTGCCGGCACCGGTGTCGCCGCCACCCGAGAGCGCCGCGCCGACGACCATGAGCGCGACCAACGCGCCGGGGATGATGAACCGCTTCTTCTTGAACCACGGCCGCTTCGTCGGGGGCTGCTGCACTGCATACGGCATTCCGGGGTTGGGGTATCCCGGCTGCGGCGCCTGGGGGTGGGTCGGGCCGGCGCCGTACTGCTGTGCGCCTGCCGGCGGGAAGGTGGCGAAGTCCGGACGGTTCTGGGGCTGGGGCGCACCGGCCGCGGGGCCACCATGGGGTGGGATTGGGGGCTGTGACATCGTGGTCGCCTCTCTCTGCGAAGTGGTGACACCACGATGAGCCACGTAGCCTATGTTTGCCAGCATCACGTCGATAACCCCCCTTATCGGGTATCTGTTGTCATGACGGTGACTTCGGGTTACGCTGACCCCGGAGGTGAACCATGCTGGTGTCCATGGCCGACGTCGCGTTCCTGGCACGCGTGCAGCGCCCGGTAGTCACGGTCTGGCGACGCCGCTACGCCGGCTCACCCCACCCGTTCCCCGATCCGGTCCAGGCCGAGCCGCCGCGCTTCGACGTGGGCAAGGTGCTCGACTGGCTGGGAGCGACGGGGCTGGGCAACAACCCGGACCCCCACTCGGACCTGCCCGCGCTGCGACTGCGGTCCGAGGAGAACCTCGACGAGCGGGGGGCGGCGGGCATCAGCGCGACACTCGTGCTGCGGGCCCTCTTCGGCGACGACCTCCTCGAGGAGCTGAGCGGCGGCCGACGCGCCGAACATCTGTTGGCGGAGACCGGGGTCACCGACGACGGCGCCGTCCTGCTCGACCTGCCTCCAGCCGACGAGGTCGTCGGTGTCGCGACCCTCGTCGAGGGGTTCCTGGACCAGCACTTCGGGGCGCTGGAGGCGCACGCCTGGCTGAACGCGCACGTCTTCCGCGGCGTCTGGCCCGAGCTGGCGGCACTGCTGCCTGCCGCCCCGCTGGCGGAGCTGATCGCGCGCGCAGCGGTGGCCCTCGCGGAGGCGGAGGGGTCGTGGGGCATCCTCGACGAGCAGGGTACGGCCGTCGGCTGGCTGGATCGCCTGCCGCCCGAGTGGCCGGGCCGGGTCGCGATCGGCGGCACCGGGGCCATCGCCCGGCACGCGCGCCGCATGGCGATCCTGCAGGGGCAGGACGCCGAGCCCGGCGAGGGCGACGGAGGCTTCGGCGTCGGGGTGGACCTGGCATTCGGGGAGGCTTCGCTGCAGACCCAGGGGCGGTTGGCGGCTAGTTCTCCTGCACGCTGCCGGCTCGTCGTCGGCCCGGCCCGGGAGTTGTGCGACCCGTTGGCGGATGACCGCGTCCGCGACGGCGTCCTGCGCGGTGGCGGGGTCAGGGCGATCGTGAAGCTGCCGGCGGGGTTGAGGGCCACGCATCCGAGGGAGCATGCGGCGCTGTGGCTGATCGCGGACCGCCCGGAGCAGCCGTTCGAGGAGCACCGCACCTTCGTCGCCGACCTGTCCGGCCACCGGCTCGACGAGACGCTCATCACGGACCTGGTCGGGGACCTCCTGGCGGCCACCGGGTCCCCGGAGGTGCACGGCCACCGCAGTTGGCGGCTGCTGCGCGCCATCCGCACGTTCCACCTGCTCGCCCGGGGCGGCTCCTTGGTGGCCACCCCGCCGGTCGAGGCGCGGGCCGGTCGGGTGCAGCGGCCGGCGGCGGTCCACGTCGGGGAGCTGGCTGCGGCGTGCGGCCTGGCCGACGGACTCCGGGCGACGCCGTCGCAGGCCTCGCCCGCGGCGCCGGTCACGGTGGCGGAGGCGGGCCGGCTGCGTTGGGTGCGCGAGCTGGCCGGCATCCGGCTGCCACGAGACATCGCCGCGGGCACGCTGCCCGTGTGGACGGTCTCGGACGGTGTGCCCGTACGGGAGCCACGCCTCGACCCGCTTGCCGCCCTGGCCCTGTCCAGGTCCTGGCTGACGGAGCCTGGCGACGTCGTCTGCTCCCCCGGCGGCCGCGCCCTGATCGACGAGACGGGAGGGGCGCTGGTCGCCTACCCGGCGCGGGCGCTGCGGGTCCTGGGGGGCGGCCCGTTCATCCCGCAGCAGCTGCGGCACGCCGTCGAGGCCGCCGGCCCTGCGGGCAACCGGGAGGTCTGGCGGCTGCGGCCGCTCACGCCGGAGGGGCGCGGCCAACTGTCGGCGGCGTCTGCAAGGATCGGCGAGCGACGCCGCGCACTGCTGGCCGAACTGGACCAACTGCGGGAGTTCGAGGAAGCCCTCCTCGACGCCTGCTCGAACCGACTCATCAACCTGGAGGTCGACTGATGGCACGCACCAACGCAGCTCGGGGGCAGGCCGAGCCGCAGGCTCCCAGCACCGGCAAGGAATTGAAGGACATGCTGTGGAAGTCGGCGGACAAGCTGCGCGGCTCGATGGACGCCTCGCAGTACAAGGACGTCGTGCTCGGGCTGGTGTTCCTGAAGTACGTCTCGGACGCGTTCGACGAGCGCCGCGGCCAGATCAGGGCCGAGTTGGAAGCCGACGGCTACGACGAGGCCGAGGTTGCCGACATCCTGGAGGACCGCGACGAGTACACCGGCTCGCAGGTGTTCTGGGTGCCTGCCGAGGCCCGCTGGTCTTGCCTCGCGGCCAACGCCAAGGGCACGACGGAGCGCTCCACGGGTGAGTTGATCGACGCCGCGATGCGCTCCCTGATGGAGGAGAACAAGTCGCTGGCGGGCACGCTGCCGCAGGTGTTCAACCGGCAGAGCGTCGACATGCGTCGTCTCTCGGAACTCATCGACCTGTTCAACGGCGCCCGCTTCACCGGGAACGGCGCCACGAAGGCCCGCGACCTGCTGGGCGAGGTGTATGAGTACTTCCTGGAGAAGTTCGCCCGCGCCGAGGGCAAGCGCGGCGGCGAGTTCTACACACCCGCAGGCGTGGTCAGGGTGCTGGTTGAGGTGCTGCGGCCGACGACCGGGCGCGTGTACGACCCGTGCTGCGGCTCCGGCGGCATGTTCGTGCAGGCCGAGAGGTTCCTGGAGGCGCACCACCGGTCGGCGGGCGACATCTCCGTCTACGGCCAGGAGCTGAACGAGCGCACCTGGCGGATGGCGAAGATGAACCTCGCCATCCACGGCATCCTCGGCAACCTCGGGCCCACTTGGGGCGACACGTTCGCCCGCGACCTGCACCCCGACCTCCGGGCCGACGTCGTCATGGCCAACCCGCCGTTCAACATCAAGGACTGGGCCAGGCGCGAGGACGACGCCCGCTGGGCCTTCGGCGTCCCGCCCGCAGGCAACGCCAACTACGCGTGGCTGCAGCACATCTGGTCCAAGCTCGCGCCCGGCGGCCAGGCCGGCGTCGTCATGGCGAACGGCTCGATGAGCTCCAACAGCGGCGGCGAGGGCCAGATCCGCGCCGCCATGGTGGAGGCCGACGCCGTCGCCTGCATGGTCGCCCTGCCCACCCAACTGTTCCGCTCCACCGGCATCCCCGTCTGCGTCTGGTTCCTCGCCAAGGACAAGGGCCCCACCGCCGGTCGAGTAGCCGGCGAGGAACGAGCCGGCGTGTCGAGACCCCCCGCGCCCGACAGCCCAACCGCCTCCCCCGCTGGTCGAGTAGCCGCCCCTTCCGCTGGTCGAGTAGCCGGTGAGGAACGAGCCGGCGTGTCGAGACCTCTCACACCCGACAGCCGAACTCCCACCGACCGGCGCGGCGAAATCCTCTTCATCGACGCACGGAACCTTGGCCACATGATCGACCGGGCGGAACGGGCCCTCAGCGACGACGACATCGCGCAGATCGCTGACACGTTCGCCGCGTGGCGTGGCCTCGGCGGAACGTACGAGGACGTCCCGGGCTTCTGCCGGACGGTCCCGGTCGCTGAGATCAAGGCCGCGGGTTACGCCCTGACACCCGGCCGCTACGTCGGCACGGCCCCCACCGAGGACGACGGCGAACCCCTCGACGACAAGATCCAGCGCCTCACGGAAGACCTCATCGCCGCCATGGACGAGAGCGCCAGACTGGACACCGTCGTCAGGGAGCAGCTGGGGAGGGTGTCGTGACGACACTCGGCCAGTTGTCCAAGAGCGGGGTGATCGAGTTCAGCGACGGGTACCGCACGAAGGGAAGCGAACAGTCCGAGAGCGGCTTTCGCATCCTGCGCGCCGGAGACCTTCACTCGGGACGCGCCCACTTCGATGGGCCTGACTTCGTCGACGGCGGTTTCGCGGGCGCCATCGGCGCCAAGACAGTGCGTCGCGGGGACGTGGCACTGACTACGAAAGGCAGTGTGGGGCGTGTCGCTCTCGTGGGCGACGTCCCAACGCCAGCCGTCTACAGTCCGCAGATCTGCTTCTTCAGGATCGCCCAACCAGAGACGCTCCATCCCCGGTTCCTGCTCTACTGGTTCCAGTCGATGCAGTTCCAGCAGCAGGCGTCCTACCTGATGGCGGCGACGGACATGGCACCGTACCTGAGCCTCCGTGACATCGGGGCAATGACGATCACCCTCCCCGACCTCCGGACGCAAAGGGCGATCGCGGAGGTGCTGGGGTCGCTGGACGACAAGATCGCCGCGAACGAGCGGGTGGTGGAGGTGAGCGAGGACCTGCTGCGCACGCGCTTCCTCGCGGCCTGCGAAGAAGCTGACCAAGCCAGTCCAGTCGGGAGCGTGGTCGACTTCAACCCCCCACGCACAATGCCCTTTGAAGCGGAACCGGTCTACGTCGAAATGAAGGACCTCGGCACCCACACCAGCCTGATCAAGACGTGGAGCCGCCGTGCTCCCTCGGGGGGTGTGCGGTTCCAGCATGGTGACACCGTGATCGGCCGCATTACCCCGTGCCTGGAGAACGGGAAGATCGGGTTCGTCGACTTCCTACCTGAAGGCGACGTCGGCATCGGCTCGACGGAGTTCGTGACCATGAGCATGAGGAACGACCTCCCCACACCACTTTCATTCCTGATCGCTGAACATCCGACCTTCAGGGCTGAGGCAATCCAGTTGATGGTTGGCACCTCCGGGCGCCAACGCGCCGGGGCCAAGGACATGGCCCAGATCGAACTGCCGCTTCCAGACTCGGCCACACTGCGATCCCTGGGGCAGATGGCAGAAGCAATCTTCGCCTTTCTGGCGAGGCTGCGGGACGAGAACCGCGCCCTTGCCGCGACGCGTGACGCGCTGCTGCCCGCGCTGATGCGCGGTGAGCGTAGCGTGACGTCTCCTGCCGTCGTGAACACGGACTGCACCAAGTGAAGCCAGGAGCCGCACATGGTCACACCGACACCCCCACCCAACAATTTCATCCTGGAGAGGTTGCGCTCCGACGCTCGGCACACGATGGACCTGGCCAGCACCATGAGTGTGATCGGCCACCCGGGAGTGAAAGGACGGTTCCGCGAGCTACTCATCAACACGCTCCTCAGACCGTGGCTCCCGGCGAACGTCGGGTGCGGAACAGGGATCGTGGTCGACGTGGATCAACGCGTCTCCGATGCTGGACAGGACGACATCCTGTTGTTCGACCAGCTGCTCTCGCCGGCAGCTCTCGCATCGACAGACTCGAGCGACGGCGTTTTCTTCTTCGACAACGTGCTTCTCCGAATCGAGGTGAAGTCGACCCTGACCTGTGGCGATGTCGCCAAGTTCGCGAAGACCTCCAAGGCCACCTCCGAGTTGCGCATGGCAGGAAACGACCAGCGCCCGGACCTCGTCCCCGGCGCGTTCAACTCACTCATTGCCTACGATACGAACATCGCGCGCGGTCACGAGTTGTCCTACCTACGTCAGTCCCTTGAGGCCGAGGAGGTTGACCCTGAGAGCGGAGTGGTCTCCATGATGGCAATCGCGACCCGAGGATTCTGGCTTCTGGGCCAGACCAAGGACGGGTCCCGCGCCTGGAAGGAGCTCATGATAGAAGACCCCGTTGACCCCATGGTGTACTTCGTGGGAGTCGCCTCCAACTCATGCTTCGCACAGCGATCCAGACGGCTGGGTATCTCACCGCTGGGAGGCGGAGTGGGGACGTACCTCGACCATCCTTTCCAATGGGTGCTTGCCGATACGCTCAAACAGGCTTCATCTCACCAAGGATCGGACCCACTCGACCCAACAGAGGCATGGAGATCGCAGTGATTGAGCGCGGAAGGGGCAATCTCCTCGAAGCGCAGACCGACGCGTTGGTCAACACGGTCAACACCGTCGGGGTGATGGGCAAGGGAATCGCGCTGCAGTTCAAGCGCGCCTACCCGGAGATGTTCGCCGAGTACCAGCGTGCCGCCAAGGCCGGCGAGCTGCGGACGGGCCGCATGCACGTGTGGGAGACGCACGCGGTGCATGGCCCCCGATTCGTCATCAACTTCCCGACCAAGGAGCACTGGAAGGGCCGCTCGAAACTGGAGTACATCACCTCCGGGCTGGATGATCTCCTGCGGGTGGTCACGGAGTTGGGCATCCGGTCGGTGGCGTTGCCACCTCTGGGTTGCGGCAACGGAGGGCTTGCCTGGTCCACCGTCCGACCGATCATTGAGCGGGCATTCGCCGACATCCCGGCCAAGGTTGTGCTGTTCGAACCGGCCGGCGCACCTGAAGCCAGCCAGATGGTGGAGCGCAGGGAACCGTCGCCCATGACGCCGTGCCGGGCCCTCCTGCTCAGAAGCATGGAACGTTACCGCGAGGTGGCGTTGGAGGAGCCGTCCCACCTTGAGCTGCAGAAGCTGCTCTACTTCCTCCAACTCTCCGGTGAGCCGCTGAAGTTGCGGTTCACCCAGCACCTGTACGGGCCGTACGCGGACAACCTTCGGCACGTGCTCGTCCGCCTGGAGGGTCACTACATCGACGGATACGGCGACGGCACCGACCCCGTCACCCAGTTCACGCCCATTCGTCTGCGGCCCGGGCTCGACTATCCGGCCCCCGACGCGGAGTCGCTCGCACGCCTGGATCGCACCATGGAACTGTGCGCCGGGTTCTCCACGCCGTTCGGCATGGAACTGCTCGGGAGTGTCCACTGGATCGCCACGCACGACGAGCAGGTCGTCGACGCCGCATCCTGCGCGGAGCACCTCTGGGCCTGGAACGAGCGGAAGCGCCGACTGTTCAACGCACGTCACGTTCAGGTCGCGTGGGACGCGCTCGCCGCAGCCGGATGGCTCGCAACGGGCACGGTTGGCTCCGCCGTCGGCGACGTTACGCAAACCAACGGTGCACCGTCATCCAAGAGCGCATCCACGATGTGGGCACCGACGGCCCCCCGCCCGCGGCCGTACTCTCTCAGTCGTCATACAGGCGCACGGTTCACGCGCCGCACTATAGAGTCCGTACATGCCGATCACCTGCCATGACGCCGCAGCAGCGCCCCAGAGTCGCTCATGAACGAGGAGCTCCGCTGGGTGAAGAAGCGGGATGGGGCTCACCGACCAGGTTCACGTGGCACGCCAGGTTATGATCGGGACCTCTGGCAGGGTGACGGCAACAACGCGACCCAGGGGCCGTCAGAGTCGCGCCCGGCCCACGACGTGCTCGCGGAGCTCGATACAGCACGGGCAGACCTGGACACAACAAGAGCCGACTTGGACAGAACACGGGCCGACCTGAAAGCAGAACGTGCTCGGGGAGTCGCTCAAGCTGAGAAGACATGGCACGCGGAGCAGCCCGATCAGGAGGAGTCTCTGTTCGTCCGAATCGTAGCCGCCAGTCTCGAAGGCCTCATCGAAGGCGTTGCCGAGGCCCTTGAGAACCCCGAAGTTCGCCGCGCCCTGGGCACCGCAGCCCGCGATGCCGGAAGTCGGGCCACCGGCTGGCTACGCAGCGTGTTCCGCCGGCAAGACAGGAACATGACCGAGGTGGCGGTCCTCACCGAGCCCCCACCGTCTACACAAGCCGAGGCCCTGAGCGAATTGGAGGGGCAGGAATCCGGCGATGAAGGTCCAACGGAGCACGTCAGCTCCGACGAGTACCGCCAACGCCTCCTGACAGCCCTCGCGATGGAGGAAGCAGCCTCCCGACTCAAGCAATCCCTCCTCAGTGTGCGTGTGGACGACGAAGAACTTCCATCCGAGCTGCACATGGCCATCGACTTGGCCCTAGCCGGAAATGCGGCACAGTTGCCTGCACATAGCCGCAGTCTGCTCCTAGAGTTCTTGGCAGATGCTGACTACCTGGATGATCCTCTCGTGGCCATCCCGAACCTGCCCCAGCCGCAGACGGGCCAACGGCGACCCGAAAGCCTCATCTGAGATGCATTGATACACCGGCCAAGGCGAGGGTCAAACCCGCCACGGCTCCCCAACCCTTCGCAGTGGCACACCGCCCACCGGAACACCGACTCACCCACCAACGGAACAACGACCCTCTGCGAGCGCAGCATGCAGAGTGACCCGGAAGTCGGGCCAGGGTTGGAGTGAGGTAGTCGTTCAGCCTTCCCACGAGTCGGGTTCAGCAAAGCAGGCCTCGATGACGACGGAGTTGGTCCGTTCGTCCGCCGGACATGACCGGAGTCTAGTCAGTCAGGGTGCGGGCCGATCGTCAGGATCGTGATGATGTCTGCCCCAGGTCCATATCGCCAGAAGATCCGCCAGGCCCCTGGGGTGTGGTTCTCAACGTAGGACTCCCAGACGTCTGCCCCGTCCGCGGACTTGATCGACACGTACTTGTGTGAGTTCAGGCCAGGATGCCGAGGGTTCGCTTCAAGGAGTGCACACGCCTTCCTCACCTTCTTCAGCTTCGTGCGAAACTGCGGGTCCTCCAGTTCCTTCAGGATTCTGGCCGCCTCACGCGTGAAACGAAGCTCCACAGGTGATCAGTCCTCGTCGTCCACGAACTCGGCGAAGGAGCCCAAGCTGACGGTGTCGCCGGCTCCGGCCTCGGCCAAGCCCCGGGCCAAGGACTCGCGGAGGAGTTGGTTCTCCCAGATGATCAACTCGCGGCGCGGGATCGAGACCAAGGGCGTCAACAGGATCTGCCCCTCATCGTTCACGGCGATCGCGTAGCGGTCGTCCTTGCGGACCCCGCTCTTGCCCATGGAGAGCCGTCCGCGCTCATCTACCACGGCTTCGCCGACGTTCTTGAAGACGTCGTTGACCATTTCGTGTCCTTCCGTCGCCTGGGCAGCCTTCACGTACACCCAAACGTATCACTACCCCATCGGGGCAATACCCATTCTATGCAAACGGGGTCATGGACCCAAATCAGCATCGAAGGAGGAGCCATACCGCTCCCGACGCTTCGACACCGCGGCAAGTTGGGCGGTGGCGAGGAACGAGCCGTAGTCCCGCTGGTCGAGTAGTGCCCGTGGAGGAACGAGCCGGGCACGACTCGAGACCTGGGTCAAGTCCTCGTGGACCGTCACCCGATCTCGAAGGCGCCTCCTCGTTCCTCGTCGGCTACTCGAACAGCGGATGTGTGGGGTTCCGCTGATCGAGCAGTGCCCCGTGACGGAGGAGCCGGCCGCTGACTCGACCACCGCAGGAGGATGGCTCCCCCGACCGTCGCGCCGGTGTCAGTGCCCACTGATACCTGTATTGCATGCCTCGTCCCCGTCCTTCCCCGCCCGGCTCGGACCCCGGCTTGACACGCCAGTCATCATGTAACGTAATAGGTTACATACGATGATGCTGAGCTACCGCTCCAGGCACCTGGAGCGGCTCTGCACCAACGAGCGGGAGATGCGACGGCAGACGCGCTGTCGGAGGGAGGAGACATGGAGACCAATTACGCCGTCGCGCCCGGTGAGTACCTGGCCGAGTGGCTGGAGGAGACCGGGCACACGCAGCAGCAGCTCGCCGACCGGCTCGGCTGGAGCCGGAA
>JBDHZH010000014.1:0-45258 GCA_039811745.1 Arachnia sp. | reverse complement strand
AGGGGCTGCGACGGGAGCCGGGGGGGCCGGGGGTGCGACCGGGGCCGGGGCTGCGACGGGAGCAGGGGGTGCGACCGGTGCCGGGGCTGCGACGGGAGCCGGCGCAGGGGGTGCAGGGGGTGCCACAGGCGCGGCAGGCGCGGGGGGTGCCGCGGCGGCGAGTTCGCCGACGAGGGCGAGGACATCGCCCACCTGGGCGACGTCGTCCTCCTGGAACCTGGTCTCCAGCAGGTAGCCGGCCACGGGGGAGGGGATCTCGGTGTCGACCTTGTCGGTGGAGACCTCGAGCAGCGCCTCGTCGACGTCGACGTGATCGCCGACCTCCTTCAGCCAGCGGGAGATCGTGCCCTCGGTCACGGACTCACCCAGAGCGGGCAACGTGATCTCGGTGGCGCCGGCAGCAGGGGCCAGAGCCGCTGCCGGTGCTGGTGCCGCGACCGGCGCCGGGGGCACAGGCGGAGCAGCCGGCGCCGCGACGGGTGCCGGTGCGGCGACGGGAACAGGTGCCGCGACGGGTTCGGGTGCGGCGGGCGCGGCGGCTGCCGCGGCCTCGGCCGGGTCACCCACCACCGCGAGCACGTCGCCGACCTGCGCGATGTCGTCCTCGTTGAACCGGATCTCGAGCAGCACGCCGGCGATCGGGGAGGGGATCTCGGTGTCGACCTTGTCGGTGGACACCTCCAGCAACGGCTCGTCAACCTCGACCGTGTCGCCTACAGCCTTCAGCCAGCGGGAGATCGTGCCTTCGGTGACGGACTCGCCCAGAGCTGGCAGCGTTACTTCGGTGGACATGGATATGTGACTCCTTTGCTGGCCCTCATGCGTGATGATTCCCCAAGACTAGCCCGATCAACCGTGGACGTGCAGGGGAACACCTGCCAGCTGCAGGGCCGCCTCCCCGAGCGACTCGGACAGTGTCGGATGCGGGTGCACGACCGGGCGCAGGTCCTCCGGAGTGGCCTGCCAGTTCACGAGCAGCGCCCCCTCGCCGATCAGCTCGGCGACTCCCTCGCCGATCATGTGGACACCGACGACCTCGCCGCCCTTGCGACGGATGATGCGGACGATGCCAATCTCCTTCTCGCCCGGGGAGCGCAGGGTCAGTGCGCGGCCGTTGCCCCTGAGCGGGTAGCTGGCAACCTCGATCTCGCCCGTTCGCGCCGCCTCCTCGGCCGTGACACCGACCGAGGCGAGCTGGGGTGAGGAGTACGTGATGCGGGCGATGTCCTGGTCCTTGGGGAGCTCCGGCCGGCCGTGATACCTGCCCTCGAGGAGCGCGATGCGTTCGGCGACGAACAATCCGTGTGCGTAGCCGCGGTGTGCCAGTTGCGGCCCGGCCACGAGGTCCCCGACGGCGTACACCCCGCGAACCGACGACATCAGGAAGTCGTCGACGGCGACATGGGCCCCCTCGGTGAGGCGAACCCCCGCCCCCTCGAACGACGCCGTGTCGGGTCGCCGTCCGACTGCGACGAGGACGACGTCAGCCTCGACCTCGGCGTCGCCCACGCCAACCCGCACACCCGAATCGGTCACCTCCACGCCTGCCACGGCCACTCCGAGCCTGATGTCGGCACCACGGTCGCGCAGGCTCCTGGCCAGGACGGCGGCGAAGTCGGGTTCGTCGGTGCCCAGGAGCCGCTCCTCGGCCTCCACGAGGGTGACGCGGACCCCGAGGTCGGTCCACATCGAGGCGAACTCGACACCGATGACGCCTCCCCCGATGATCAGGGCCGAGGCGGGCAGTCTGTCCAGCTGCAGGGCCTGTTCGCTAGTCAGGACGCGCTCACCGTCGACGGGCAGGCCGATCGTCACGGGCGCCGCCCCCGTCGCCAGCACCACGTGCCGTGCCCGGATCACCGAGCCGTCCATGTCGATCCCCGGCCCCCGATCGTCGACGACGAGCCGGCCATGCCCGCGGACGACCTCGACCTTCCGCGTCCGGAGAAGTCCCTTCAGGCCCTTGTGGAGGGAGTCCACCAACTCGTTCGTCCGCTCGCGGATCCGCGCGGCGTCGACGGTGGTGTCGGGCGTGGCGCCGGGCGCGCCGATGCCCAGAGCAGGGGCTGCGAGGAGCGTGCGCCGCACCTCGGCGGCGTGGAGCCAGGACTTCGTGGGGATGCATCCGCGGTGCAGGCAGGTGCCCCCGACCTCCCCGGCGTCGACCAGCACGACCGCGAGCCCGAGCTGGGCCGCGCGCAGTGCGGTGGCGTAGCCGGCCGACCCGGCCCCGAGGATCGCGACGTCACAGTTCGTAGTCATGCCGCCAAGTCTGTCAGGTGCGTGCGCACGGCACGGCACGTGCCCGGCAGGCGCTCCGGGCATAATTGCGCACGTGGGATGGTTTCGTCGACGCAGACAGGCGGTGCAGGTGGCCCGGGAGACCCGGGACGCGCCCGAGGCGCTGCTTGTGCACCTGACAGGCTTCATCACCTCGCGCCGTGGCGTCGAGGCCTGGGTGGAGCAGCCGAACAGCTTCAACAAGCCGTCCATCCTGCTCGTCGCTGCCGACGGCGAGTCCACGCGTCGCGTCATCCCGTCGGTGGCCTTCGGTTACGGGTTCGCGGCCGACCACGACATCCCCGTCTACGACGCCGGCGTGGTGCCGTACCCCGGCCGGATGCGTGAGTACGAGGCCAGCCGGCGTCGCGCCGGCCGGCCCATCACCTACTGAGCCGGACGTCCGGGGCGGCACGCCCGGATGGTCGTCACCTGGACGACAGTTGGGAGGCCAGCGCCACCAGGGTCCTGACCGCGGCCCCGGTCCCGCCGCTCGGCGTGTACCCGTGTGGTGCCTCGCTGTTGAACGCCGGTCCCGCGATGTCCAGGTGCGCCCAGGAGATGCCCTGGGGCACGAACCTCTGCAGGAAGGCCGCGGCCACGAGCGCCCCGCCCCAGCGGGTCTTGCCCCCGGAGCGGAAGTCGGCGATGTCGGACTTCAGCTCGGCGCGGATCTGTTCGGTGATCGGGAGTTGCCAGAACTCCTCGCCCGCAGTCTCGGCTGCGTCGAGCACGCGGTCGGCGGTGTCGTCGTCGCTGGCCATCAGCCCCGCCACGCGCGTGCCGAGCGCAACGATGCAGGCCCCGGTGAGGGTGGCGACGTCCACGATGAGGTTGGGCTGGTCGAGGCCGGCGCGGGCGATGGCGTCGGCCATCACGAGGCGACCCTCGGCGTCGGTGTTCACGTTCTCGACGGTCTGGCCGTCGAACATGGTGAGCACGTCGGCGGACCGGTACGCGGAACCCGACGGCATGTTCTCGGCCATGGAGGCGTAGGCGGTGACCTTGATCCTGAGGCCCAGTGCCGCGATGGCGCCGATGGCGGAGATCACGGCGGCCGCGCCGGACATGTCGGACTTCATGTCGGCCATCTGGCCCGCGGGCTTGATGTCGAGGCCGCCGGAGTCGTACGTGATGCCCTTGCCGACCAGCGCGAGGTGGAACCCGGCCCCGCGCGGCGCGTACTGCATCCGAACGAGCCGGGGCTTGCGGTCGGACCCGCCGCCCACGGCGAGGATGCCGCCGTAGCCGCCCTTCTCGAGCGCCTTGTCGTCGAGCACCTCGACAGTCACCTTCTCGGACTTGAGTGCGGTGCGGGCCGCTTCGGCGAAAGTCTCGGGATACAACACGTTGCCCGGCAGGTTCACCCAGTCGCGGGCGCGGCGGACTGCGGCGGCGACGACGGCGGCGCGGGACAGCGCGTCCTTGTTGACGCCCGAGGCCTGGGGCGTGACGACGGTGATCCGGACCACCGGCGCGGGCGTCTCCTTGCGGCTGATGCGGGCGATCCCGTGGGCGCCGAGGAGGGCGCCCTCGCCGGCTGCGCGGATGAGTTCCGGGTCGGCGAGTTCGAGTGAGACGGCGACGGCCAGCCCCTCGGCGCCAGGCAGGCCTGCGACGGTGCGGAGGGCCGCGCCGACGGCCCGGCGGATCCGGTCCGGGGTGACATCGACATCGCCCAGCCCCACGACGACGCAGCGTCGGGTGCCGACGGCGAGCAGGACGGTGGTCTCGATGTCGGGCTTGCCGCCCAGATCGGTCACCTGCCTGAGCAGGGCATCCTGCCTGCCCGCCGCCTTCTCCAATTCGGGGAGGACTCCCACCAGCGCGGGCGCTCCGGCCGCGTCGGCGATGCCGATGACCACGACGTCGGCCGCCTTGTCGATCGAGGTGGAAAGGGTGAGGTCCGGGATGAGGTTCGTCACAGGTCTCACCCTACCGGCCACCCGGGGCCGGTGTGGCCGGCGTGGAGGTAGCTTTGCGCTGTGATCAAACGGTTGGGGCAGTGGTCCTTCGTCGTCCTGGGGGTCATCGTGACCGCCTGGGGTGCCTGGTCCTGGTTGTACCCGGACGTCACCTGCCGCGGGGTCGTGATGCAGCCCGGCGACGTGTGCCACTACTCCAGCCCGACCGCAACCGAGACGGACCGCACCCAGACCTACGAGGAGCGGCTCGCGGCCACCCGCAGCGGGGCGCCGACCATGATCGCGGTGGGGGTGCTCGCCATGGGATTCGGGGCCTGGGTGGCACTGCGGCCGCCCAAGGCCGCTCAGGCCTCCAGTGACATCGGCCCGTAGACGAGACGATCGACGTCCACGAGGCTGACCTCGACGACGCCCTGCTCCGACAGGTCCTCGTAGTGGGCCGTCAGCCACTGCTCGGCCGAGGCCTGATCGGCGAAGCGGGGCAGCAGGCCGAGGCCGGCGAGCGCCTCGGTGTCGAAGGACCCCGACTCGGGCCGCCACCAGTACGTCAACGGAACTCCCCGCGTGCGATGCGCGGCGCCGGGCGGCGGAACCTCCGGAGCATGATCGAGCGGTTGAACATGTACATTGCGAGCCCGCGGGTGCTCGCGCGTGGGATGCGCTCGGCCAGGACCTTCTTGAAGCTCCGCCACATGAACCAGGAGTTGATGATCGCCATGATCATCAGGGCCCACAGGCCCATCGCGACGTAGGAACTCAGCAGCACGTCGTTGATGGTGACCATCGTGATCGCCATGATCAGGATCATCCCCGGCAGCACGAACTCGTTGATGGTCCAGCGCGAGTCGAGGAAGTCGCGCAGCAGAACCCGCTCCGGTGCCTGCTCGGCCCGGTCCAGGGCCTCCATCCTGGCCGCGTCGCGTGCGAGGCGGTCCGCCTTCTTCTGCTGCTTCGGGGTGAGGGTGGGGTGCAGGCGCTCCATCCGCTCCGCCTCCGCCTGCTTCCGGGACTTGGTGGGGGCATCCTTCTTCTGCGGAACCCGTGGCGCCGTCTCGGCCTGAGGTGCGGGTGGGGCAGCGATGGGTGCCGAGGCGTTCGCCTTGTCCGCACCCGAGGGGGACTTGCGCTCGGGCTTCGTCGACGGCGTGGGCTGGCCGGCCTTCTGGCCGGTCTTGCCGCCGGTGCTCTCGCCGGGCTTGTCGCTCGGGCGCTCATAGGGGCGGAACAGTCCCACTTCGCACATCCTCCACACATCTGTCGCGGCGCCGCCGACGGGGCCGTCGGCGTCAGAGTCTATCGGTAGCGGGGTCGGCAGGCAGTTCCGGGTGTTCTCGGGGCGGTGCCCGATACGCGCGACGCGGGCAGCGGGTAGCGTTGGGACAACCACCAACCCGGAAGGACCATCGTGGCAGGCATCTTCGAGCGCATCGCACTGATGTTCAAGACCAAGGCGAACAAGACGCTGGACAAGTTCGAGGACCCGAGGGAGACGCTCGACTACTCATACCAGCGGCAGCTGGAGTTGTTGCAGAACGTGCGCCGCGGGGTGGCGGACGTCGCCACGAGCCGCAAGCGCGTCGAGATGCAGGCCCAGCAGCTGAACTCGCAGATCGAGAAGCTGCAGCTGTCGGCACAGCGCGCGCTCGAGAGCAACCGTGAGGACCTCGCCCGCGAGGCGCTGACCCGCAAGGCGGGTCTTGCCACGCAGCTCACCGACCTGCAGGAGCAGCACGCGATGCTGCAGGCCGAGGAGGAGAAGCTGGTTCGGGCCAGCACCCGGCTCCAGGCGAAGGTCGACGCCTTCCGCACCCGCAAGGAGACCATCAAGGCCACCTATTCGGCGGCCGAGGCGCAGACCAGGATCAATGAGGCGTTCACGGGCATCTCCGAGGAGATGAGCGACGTCGGCCTCGCGATCCAGCGGGCAGAGGACAAGACGCAGCAGCTCCAGGCGCGGGCATCGGCCGTCGACGAGCTGCTGGCCTCGGGAGCACTCGAGGACCCCACCGGCACCTACAAGGACGACATCACGCGTGAGCTCGACGCGCTCGCGGCGGATGCCTCCGTGGAGGACGAGTTGTCCCGGATGCGGGCCCAGCTGGCCGGAGGCTTCCAGGCGCCGGCCCAGATCGCGCCGTCCACGGCGGCGGCACCGGCTGCGGCCGTTCCGATCCCGGCCGCCCCGGCGGCGGTCACTTCCGGCGAGGCTGCTGCGCAGCCGCCCGCGGCGGTGACGGAGGGCCAGGCATGATCATCCGGATTCTCGGCCGGGGGCAGTGGGTGATCCAGCCGGACGATTTCCTGAGGCTCAACGAGATCGACGCCGGCGTGGAGAAGGCGGTCGCCGACGGCGATGAGCAGGCGCTGCGCAGCGCTCTCGAGGCGCTCGCCGCCGCAGTCAGGGAACTGGGGGACGAGGTTCCGGACGACGTCATCGTGGAATCCGACCTCGTGCTGCCGGACGCTGATGCCCGCGTGGATGAGGTGCGTGCCCTGCTCGAGGCGCAGTCGCAGTACTACGGCCTGATCCCGGATGAGTGACATTGAGGATTCTCGTCGCAAGTGACGCAGTTGCGGGCCTGACACCGAGGGCCTCCTCGGAGTTGATCGCCGGCGCGTTCGAGCAGCAGGGTGCACAGGTCGCCGTGTTGCCCCTGGGGGCGTGTGGTGCCGCGCTGGCCGACGCGTTGGCCACCATGGACGACGCGGCCGAGCCATCCGCGCCCGCCACGCTCGGGGAGGTCGCCTCCCTGCTCGTTCCCGGGCCCGGCCCGCTGGTGCTGGACCTGACCGCCATGGCGGTCCCGACACTCGACGACCTCGTGCGCACGTGGACGAGGGAGCGGGTGACCGCGGCGCGGGAGGCCCTTTCCGGACGGGACCTGGTCGGCATCGTGCCGCGGGGTCAGGACGGGGCCGCGCTGGCGGGACTGGCCGGGGTCATTGCGGAACTCGGCAGGGCTCGGGGCGCGGACCTGGCGGAGACGATCCGGGAGAACAACCGGGCCGAGGCCTGGGCGGCGGACCTCGACGCGGACCCTGCCGCCGCCGGCTCGGGGGCGCTGGGCGGTGTCGGGCTGGTGCTGTCGGCCCTTGGCGGACGCGTCAGCGGCGGGCTGGAGTTCTGTCTCGACGGTTACCGCGCCCGCGAGGTCATGGGCCAGGCAGACGTCGTGGTCGCAGGCACTTCGCAACTCGACTTCCATGATCTGGGCGGGCCGGTCGTGAAGGTCCTGTCGGCGCTGGCCGCGGACACGCAGCGACCCCTGGTCGTCCTTGCGGGCCGGACGTTCGTCTCATCGCGTGAGCTGAGACTCGCCGGCATCGAGGCCGCCTACGCCGTCGAGCCCGGGGCGGGGGACGAGCCGGGGAAGGAAGCCTGGAGTGCGGCGGCGGACAAGGTGGCAGCCACCTGGCGGTGGTGAGACCCCGGGTCGGCACGCCGGGTTGACACATCGGAGCAGGACGTACAATTGCCCGACGAGATCGCGCCAGACCGGCCGATGAGAGCAATTACCGGGAGCAGATGTGTCCACCGAAGCCGAAACCGATACCACCGGCATCATCCTGACCGACGTCGCGACGGCGAAGGTGCGTTCGCTGCTCGAGGGCGAGGGCCGCGACGACCTGGTGCTCAGGATCGCGGTGCAGCCGGGTGGCTGCTCCGGCCTGCGCTACCAGCTCTACTTCGACGATCGCTCGCTCGAGGGCGACGTGGAACGCGTGTACGACGGGGTCAAGGTCGTGACCGACAAGATGAGCGCCCCCTACCTCGGCGGTGCCAGCATCGACTTCGTCGACACCATCGAGAAGCAGGGCTTCACGATCGACAACCCGAACGCCGGCGGGTCCTGCGCCTGCGGGGACTCCTTCCACTGATCAACCCCTCTCGGCGAGGATGCGCCGAATTCAGGATCATCCCGGGCGCGATACGCGTGTCCCGGGATGATCTTTTGCGTTAGGGTGTCTCCATCAGGGAGAGTAGTGCCCCCGAGGTGACAACCGGCTGATGATCGAGGAGAGGCAACCTGTGACAAGGAACACTGGGCGAGTCCGCACGGCACTGGTAGGCGTGGCGGCTCTTGGTCTCCTGACGGGCTGTTCCGGCGACCTGCCCCGCTTCGGACTGCCCGAGGCCGCGTCCGCGGAGGCGCCGAACATGGGCGCCCTCTGGTTCGGCGCCTGGATCGCCTGCTTCGTCATCGGCGGCCTGGTCTGGGGGCTCATCGGCTGGTCCGTGATCCGTTACCGGGCCAAGCCGGGCAAGCAGGTCATCCCGAGGCAGACCAAGTACCACCTGCCCCTGGAGTTGCTGTACACCCTCGTGCCGTTCCTCATCATCGGCGTGCTGTTCTTCTACACCATGCGCACCGCCGACGCCATGACGAACAAGAGCGCGAACCCGGACGTCACCATCGACGTGATCGGGCAGAAGTGGTCGTGGACGTTCAACTACCTCGAGGCGGGCAATCCGGCGATCGGCACCGACGCCCACGAGGTGGGAACCCTCGAGAAGATCCCGGACCTGTACCTGCCGATCGACAAGACCGTCCGCATCAACCTCAACTCGCCGGACGTGATCCACTCGTTCTGGGTGCCGGCCTTCTACTACAAGCTCGACGTCATCCCGGGTCACCCGAACGCCCTCGACGTCACACCGAACCGACTCGGCGTCTACGACGGCAAGTGCGCGGAGCTTTGCGGCTCCTACCACTCGCTGATGCTCTTCAAGGTCCATGTCGTGACCGAGGAGGAGTACAACGCGAAGGTCAGGGAACTGGCGGCCAGCGGCAACGCCGGGGTCAAGGAACTCCCTTCGAACTCAGCCAACACGCTGCCGTCCACCGACAACAAGGGGGAGAAGTGACCGCCACCACAGCCAGGGTGTCCACGACGGAACTGGCCGCGTCCCCGGCCGCAGTCGGCTCCTCGTTCGGCGCGAAGGTGATGAAGTACCTGACGACCACCGACCACAAGGTCATCGGCAACATGTACTTCGCCACCACGATCGTCTTCTTCATGTTCGGCGGCGTGCTCGCCCTGGCCATCCGTGCCGAGTTGGCGAACCCGGGCATCCAGTTCCTGAACTACGAGACGTTCAACCAGTTCTTCACCATGCACGGCACGATCATGCTGCTGATGTTCGCCACGCCGATCTTCGCCGGGTTCGCGAATGCCATGGTCCCGCTGCAGATCGGGTCGCCCGACGTCGCCTTCCCGAGGCTCAATGCGTTCTCCTACTGGATCTACCTCTTCGGTGCCCTGATGGCGTCGTCGGGTTTCCTCACGCGTGACGGCGCGGCGGCCTTCGGCTGGTTCGGCTACACGCCGCTGTCGAACGCCATCAACTCGCCCGGCATCGGCGGTGACCTGTGGGCCATGGGTCTCTACATGCTCGGGCTGTCGTCCATCCTCGGGGCCGTGAACTTCATCACCACCATCATCACGATGCGTGCCCCCGGCATGACCATGTTCCGGATGCCCATCTTCACCTGGAACATCCTGGTGACGTCGATCATGGTCCTGATCGTGTTCCCCGTGCTTGCAGCCGCGTTGCTGGTTCTCGGATCCGACCGAATCCTCGGCAGCATGGTGTTCGACCCGCTGAGCGGCGGCCCGGTCCTCTGGCAGCACCTGTTCTGGTTCTTCGGGCACCCCGAGGTGTACGTCATCGCGATCCCGTTCTTCGGCATCATCACCGAGGTGGTCAGCGCCTTCAGCCGCAAGCCGGTGTTCGGCTACTACGGCATGGTGTTCGCCACACTGGCGATCGCGACGCTGTCCACGTCGGTGTGGGCGCACCACATGTTCGTGACGGGGGCGGTCAACCTGCCGTTCTTCTCCTTCATGACCTTCCTCATCGCCATCCCGACGGGTGTCAAGTTCTTCAACTGGATCGGCACGATGTGGCGCGGCCAGATCGTGCTCTCGGCGGCGATGATGTTCGCCATCGGGTTCCTGGTCACGTTCCTGTTTGGTGGGCTGACCGGCGTGATCCTCGCCTCGCCCACCCTGGACTTCCATGTCTCGGACACCTACTTCGTGGTGGCGCACTTCCACTACACGGTTTTCGGCACGGTCGTGTTCTCGGTGTTCGCGGGCTTCTACTACTGGTGGCCCAAGTTCACCGGCAGGATGCTCAACGAGACCTGGGGCAAGATCCACTTCTGGATCCTGTTCCTCGGCTTCCACACCACGTTCCTCGTGCAGCACTGGCTGGGTGTCGAGGGCATGCAGCGACGCATCGCGGACTACGGCGCATGGGAGGGCTTCACGCTGCTCAAC
This sequence comes from Arachnia sp., assembly GCA_039811745.1. Lineage (GTDB taxonomy): Bacteria > Actinomycetota > Actinomycetes > Propionibacteriales > Propionibacteriaceae > Arachnia. The sequence continues at coordinate 34,768 of JBDHZH010000014.1, read as the reverse complement.
CAGATCTCCACGTTCGGGGCCTTCCTGCTCGGCCTGTCCATGCTCCCGTTCCTGTGGAACGTGTACATCACGCGCAAGTCGCCCAAGGTCGAGGTGAATGATCCGTGGGGCTGGGGTCGTTCGCTGGAGTGGGCCACGTCCTGCCCGCCGCCGCGGCACAACTTCACCTCGCTTCCCCGGGTGCGCTCCAACAGCCCGGCCTTCGACCTTGCGCACCCCGAGTTCGCGGAGAGCGAGGACGGCGAACTGCCCGAACTGCTCGACGACGAGAACCTCCAGCTCACCTCCCAGGAAGGCAGCGCCAAGTGAAGGCCGAGAAGTGGACATTCTGGTACGTCGCCATCTTCTTCGGTGTCGTCGCCCCCATCTACTGGTTCATCTCGCACGAGATCGCGGGCTCCTTGGCACTGGCGTTCACCTGCCTCATGGGGCTACTGATAGCCGGCTACCTCACGATCACGGCCAGGACGTTCGATCCGAGGCCCGAGGACCGGCCGGACGCGGAGGTGGTCGATGCGGCCGGGGACGTCGGCTTCTTCGCGCCCAGTAGCATCTGGCCGTTCTGGTGCGCCGTCACCGTCGCGATCATCTTCCTCGGACCCGCCCTCCACCAGGGCTGGATCACCATCGTCGGCATCGGTTTCGGCATCTGGGCCGCATCGGGCTGGATCCTGCAGTTCTACCGCGGCGAGTACCGCCACTGACCCCACCTGAGATGACGAGCGGGGCCGCAACCCACAAGGTTGCGGCCCCGCTCGCCGTTCCGGGTCGGGACGGCTCACCAGCTGGCCTCCACGGCACGGCCCTCGTCGTATCCCGAACTCGACTGCACGCCCACCACGGCCCTCTCCGCGAACTCCGTGAGGTTGCGGGCACCGGCGTAGGTGGCCGACGAGCGGACACCGGACGTGATCCAGTCGAGGAGGTCCTCGATGCCGGGCCTGGCCGGGTTGAGGTACATGCGCGACGAGGAGATGCCCTCCTCGAACAACGCGGCGCGGGCACGGGCGTAGGCGGACTGGTCCCTGGTGCGCTGACGCACGGCCCTCGCCGAGGCCATGCCGAAGGATTCCTTGTACGCCCGGCCCTCATGGTCGGCCAGTTGGTCGCCCGGTGACTCGTGCGTTCCTGCGAACCAGGAGCCGATCATGACCGAACCTGCGCCGGCAGCCAGCGCCAGGGCGACGTCGCGCGGGAACTTGACCCCGCCGTCGGCCCACACGGACCGTCCCAGCTCGGCCGCCATCGATGCACACTCGAGGACGGCGGAGAACTGGGGACGCCCGACACCCGTCTGCATGCGCGTGGTGCACATCGCACCGGGGCCGACGCCCACCTTCAGGATGTCCGCCCCGGCCTCCGACAGGTCTGAGACGCCGCCGGCGGTCACCACGTTGCCGGCGACGATCAGGACGTGCGTGCCGGTCTCCTCCGCGAAGGCGTCCCTGACGTCCCTGGCCAGCTGGAGCGCCGAGATCATCCTCTCCTGGTGGCCGTGGGCCGTGTCCATGACGATGACGTCTGCACCCGCGTCGAGGGCCGAGCGGACCTTCCCCGCCACGTCACCGTTGATGCCGACGGCGACGCCGGTCCGCAGCCTGCCGGCGCGATCGAGTGCAGGGCGGTAGATGGCCGACCGGAGGGCGCCCTTGGCGTTCAGGAGGCCGACGAGGCGGTCGCCGTCGACGATGACGGCCACCTTGTGGTGGCGCTCCACGAGCACGTCGAACACTGCCTCGGGGGAGGACGTGGCCGGCAACGTCAACACGTCGGTGGACATCACGTCCTTGGCCTGTGAGAAGCGGTCCGCACCCGCAGCGTCGCCGGGGCTGACCAATCCGACCACCCGGCCCGCGTCGAGGACGACGGCCACGCCGTGCGACCGCTTGTTGATGAGGTTGAGCGTCTCGCCGACCGTGGTGTGCACGTCGACGGTGACAGCGGTGTCGAAGACCGGGTGGGAGTCCTTGACCTTGCGGATGGATTCGGCGACGACCGCCAGGGGGATGTCCTGCGGGAAGATCGCGAGCCCGCCCCGCCGGGCCATCGTCTCGGCCATGCGTCGTCCCGAGACCGCCGTCATGTTGGCGGCTACCAGCGGCAGGGGAGTGGCCAGCCCATCGGTGGAGGTCAGGTCGACGTCGAGCCGGGAGGCGACACCGGACCGGTTCGGGACCATGAACACGTCCGAGTAGGTGAGGTCATGGGCAGGGGGATCATTCAGGAACTTCACCGGTCCAGTATGCCAACCACACGGGAAATGCATGATGCCCGCCCCGGACGGGGACGGGCATCAGCGCGGGTGCGGTGCGTCTCAGTCGGACTCGGCTCCCTTGCCCACCGTGATCTCCGCGGCATGGCCCGCGGCGCCCGACTCGATCTCGTCCGCGCCGTCGTGGTGCTGGGCGTCCCTGATCTCCTCGGCGCTCGGCTTGGGGATCTCGCGGGCGAAGAACCACCTCGACCACCAGGACTGCGCCTTGGACACCTTCTGCGGGACACGCACGCCCCGCGCATCGGTCGTGGGGCCGGCCTCCAGCGCCTCGTACTGGACGTGCGAGGTGAGGTCGAACGTCTCCTCCTCGCTGAGCGGCACGTGCGGCTCCGAGTAGCCTCCTGCCGGCGAGCGCGAGATGACGCCGGACTCGGACCCGTGCAGGACCCGATCCCTGTCCGCACGCTGCAGACCGATGCAGATCCGGCGCGTCACGAGGAAGGCGATGACTGGACCGACGAAGACGGCGACGCGAAGGAAGATCGTGATCGCGTTCAGGCTGAGGGAGAAGCGGGTGGCGATGATGTCGTTGCCGCCTCCGATCATGAACAGGGAGAAGCAGGTGATGCCGGCGACTCCCAGCGCCGTGCGAGTCGGGGCGTTCCTCGGCCGCTGCAGCAGATGGTGCTCGCGGTTGTCGCCGGTCAGCCACCGCTCCACGAACGGCCAGAGGCCGAGGACCGTGAACAGCAACCCCATCAGGCCCACACCGGGCAGGAAGATGTTCCACGACCACGTGGTGCTGCCCCAGTGCCACTCCCAGTTCGGGATGATGCGGATGGCGCCCTCGACCCAGCCCATGTACCAGTCGGGCTGCGAGCCGGCCGCGACCTTGGCGGGGTCGTACGGGCCGTACAGCCAGATCGGGTTGATCTGGAACAGGCCGCCCATGAGAACGAGGAAGCCGGTGACGATGAAGAAGAAGCCGCCCGCCTTCGCGGCATACACGGGGAACACGGGGTAACCGACGACGTTGTTCTCGGTGCGGCCGGCTCCGGGGAACTGTGTGTGCTTGTGGTAGACGACAAGCGCCAGGTGCAGGGACACCAGGCCGAGCAGCAGGCCGGGGATCAGCAGGATGTGCACCATGTAGAGGCGCGGGATGACCAGCGTTCCGGGGAACTCCCCGCCGAAGACGAAGAACTCGGCCCAGGTCCCGATCAGGGGGATGGAACGGATCAGGCCGTCGACGAAACGAAGACCCGTCCCCGACAGCAGGTCGTCGGGGAGGGAGTAGCCGGCGAACCCTGCCACGGTCGCCATCGACATCAGGCCGACGCCGACCAGCCAGTTGACCTCGCGCGGCTTGCGGAACGCCCCGGTGAAGAAGACACGCAGCATGTGCGTGAAGGCCGCGGCCACGAACAGCAGGGCGCCCCAGTGGTGGATCTGCCGGAGGAGCAACCCGCCCCGGACATCGAAGGAGATGTCCAGGGTCGAGGCGAACGCCTCGGAGACGGGGATGCCCTTGAGCAACTGGTAGCTGCCCATGTACTCGGTCTCGGCCATGGACGGCTTGAACCAGATCGTCAGGAAGACCCCGGTCACGAGCAGGACGATGAAGGAGTACAGCGCGATCTCGCCGAGGAGGAAGCTCCAGTGGTCCGGGAAGACCTTGCGGAGCGCAACGCGGCTGATCTTGCCAAGGCCGAGCCTGTCGTCGGCCCAGCCCAGGAGCCCGGAGGCCGGGTGCCTGCGCTCGTGTGGCGCAGTCTCCGGTGCGATGTCGGGGGAGTCCTGCCCGATGGTCGTCGGATTGGCCATCACTGGTCACCGTCCCTGAAGTCGACGCGGGAGTCACGTTCGAAGAAGCTGGGGCCGACAGGCAACGTGAAATCGCTCCTGGCGACCAGGAATCCCTGATCGTTCACCTTGATCGGAAGCTGCGGCAGTGCGCGCGCGGCCGGACCGAACACCACGACGCCGGAGTTGCCGAGGTCGAACGTCGACTGGTGACACGGGCAGAGCAGATGGTGCGTCTGGCGTTCCCACAGGCTGATGGGGCAACCGACATGGGTGCAGATCTTGGAGTAGGCGAGGATGCCGGAGACCTGCCAGTCCTTGCGGGACTCCGGGATCCTGATGGACGCGGGGTCCATGCGAACGATGATGAGCGACGCCTTGGCCTTCTCCACCTGGAAGTCGGCCCCGTGGAAGTCCCACAGGTTCTCGGGTTGGGCGTTCACCAGCTGCCCGATCTCCAGGTTCTCCGGCCGCAGCGGGCGCCTGGTCTCGTCGTTCACCAGGCGGACGCCCTCGGCCCAGATGGTGCGCTCGATGGTGGCCGCCCGGACCTTCCGGGTGGGGTGCGGGCCCATGTCCGCGAGCAGGATCACGACGGGGATGAGGCTGAAGCCGATGGCGCCGGCCAGGGCGCCTCCGATCAGGCCCCTGCGGCGGATTCCGGACTGGACGACACCCTCCTCGAACTGCTCGGCGAACAGGGCGCGGTCGGCGTCGGAGGAGGCGGCGCTGTGGCGCTGCTCCACCGACTCGTGGTCGCCCATGATGACGCGTGCCCACTGCACGAGCGACAGGCCGATCAGGAGGACGGCCAGGCCACCGGTGGCACCGAACCCGACATTCTGGGCGTTGGCGTGCAGCACGCCGAAGTCGACGTACATGTCCCGGGGGACTGCGAAGTAGATCACCACGAACAGGATCGCGAGGATGGGCACCAGCGCGAGCATTCCGACGATTGCCCTGTAGGCCCGGTTTCCGGCCGCCTCGTCGACGTCGGTCCAGCGTTCGACGTGCTCGGGCAGGCCCGGGTCGCTGACGACGTGCCCGCGATCCGGGTCCTTGACCGGGAGGTTGTCGTGACTCATCGGGCCCTCGCCCCCTTCTTCGCGATCCAGCCGGCCACGATCGAGAGACCGCCGATCCCGACGATGAACACCCACAGGCCCTCGGACACCGGGCCTGCTGCGCCCATGTTCAGCCCGCCGAAGTCGGGGTTGGAGTGGGCCTCGTTGAGGTAGCCGACGATCTCCTTGACGTCGGAGTCCTTGAGGACACCCTGGGAGAACACGGGCATCTGCTGCGGGCCGGTGCGCATGGCCTCCCAGACGTGGACGGGTGACGTGTTCATCAGGGAGGGCGCGTACTTCCCGTTGGGGAGCGCGCCGCCGCCGCCCACGATCCCGTGGCAGGCGGAGCAGTTCGCGCGGAACAGCGCACCGCCGCGCGCGATCTCCTCGGCGGTGAGCCCCTCGGGCGAGTACTGGGGCTTCTCGGGGATGCCGGGGCCGGTGCCGAGCGAGGCGACGTACGCGGCGACGGCGTCGATCTGCTCCTGGGTGTAGATGGGGGTGCGCGAGGGCAGCTGTCCCTGCGGGATGGCCGCCGGCATCCGGCCCGTGCCCATCTGGAAATCGACCGCGGCCGCGCCGACACCGATCAGGCTCGGCGCCTGCGTCGTGCCCTCACCGTTCAGTCCGTGGCACGACGAGCAGGTGACGGAGAACAGGGCCTTGCCCTTCTCGATCTGCTGCGTCATGTCGGTCTCGGCCTGCGTCTGTTGCGGCGTGGCGACCGTGTAGGCCAGCCCGACGACCATGAGCGCCAGCACGAGCAGCAGTGGCCTGGCTGCTCTGTGCCTGCGACGCCTGGAAAGAAACTTCACGATGATCTCCTGGGATCTAGGGCTCAGCGGAGGAAGTAGATGACGCCGAACAGCAGGACCCAGATGACGTCCACGAAGTGCCAGTAGTAGCTGACCGCGTGCGACGCGACCGTCTGCTCGTGGGTGTGCGTGAGGGTCATGTAGGACCGGGCGAGGATGAAGAGGAAGGCGATGAGGCCGCCGATGACGTGCAGTCCGTGGAACCCGGTGGCCAGGAAGAACAGGGACCAGTAGGTGTTGGTGGAGATCTGGAAGCCCTCGCCGAACAGCGTGAAGTACTCCCAGAGCTGCCCGGACACGAAGATCGCACCCAGGATGAAGGTGATGATGAAGGCCTGCCGCATGCCCCACTTGAGCGGGTTCAGCCAGCTGCCGTTCGCGTGGCCGCGCTCGGCGGCGTTGGCGCCGAGCTGGCACGTGATCGAGGAGGTCACGAGGATGGCGGTGTTGATCGCCGCGAAACGGACGTCGAGGTACTTGGTGTTCGCGTCCCAGAGCGTCACGCCGCCCGCCGCCAGCTCGGAGGTGATGCTCCGTGACCAGAAGTACGCCGCGAAGACGGCCGCGAAGAACATGAGCTCGCTCGCCAGCCACACGACGGTGCCGATGGTGACCGTGTCCGGCCGTCCCTTCGGCTTGTTCAGTCGCGGTGAGGCGATGGGATGGAGCGCGCCGTACGGGAGCGCGCCCGCTGTCAGGGTCTCATGATTGCTGGCCACGGGCCCATTATGGCCGCAAGACAGCCCCTTCGCGCAAGGTAGCGACATTGTGTCCATACCCTGATCCCTTCCATGTGCGGGGTTGTGTCGTGCTTCATCCACCGGGTGTTGGATAACATGCAGTGCAGTTGAAGTTCCCGGCGAGACCGTTGCCCACGGTGGCGAGGATGGCGAGTGATGGTTGACAGCAGCAAGACCCTGAGGATTCTCCTGTACTCGAGCGACCGAACGGTCCGTGAACAGGTCAGGCTGGCACTGGGACGGCGGGTCGCAAGGGACCTGCCGGAGGTCGAGGTGGTTGAGGTCGCCACCGGCCCGGCGCTGCTGCGCACGCTCGACGCGGGCACCGAGTACGCACTGATCATCATGGACGGCGACGCCCAGCCGGAGGGGGGCTTCGGGCTCGGCTACCAGATCAAGGACGAGTACGCCGACTGCCCGCCCGTCCTGCTCCTGGTGTCTCGCGTCGCCGATGCGTGGCTCGGGACCTGGTCCAAGGCCGAGGGTCTCGCCCCGTACCCCGTCGACCCGGTGACGCTGCCCGATCAGGTGGCCGCGATCCTCCGCAACCAGAAGGCCGTCGCCCGGTGAGCTACTCGTGGTCCGACATCCTGACGGGTCTCGTGCGGAGTGAGGGTCTGGAGGCCGACGCCGCCCAGTGGGCCCTGAACGAGATCTTCCAGGGACGCGCCAGCGAGGTCCAACTCGCGGCGCTCCTGGTGGCGCTGCGGGCCAAGGGGGAGACGGAGGACGAGATCCTCGGCCTGTCCCAGGCCATGCTCGCCAACGCCGTCCCCATCAGGCTCGACGACGAGGCTGTGGACGTCGTCGGCACGGGAGGGGATCGCGCGAACACCGTCAACATCTCCACGATGGCGGCCATCGTCGCGGCCTCCGCGGGCGCCAGGGTGATCAAGCACGGCAGCCGGGCCGCGTCGTCGCAGGCCGGCACCGCCGACACGCTGGAGGCACTTGGCGTCAACATCAGCCTGGATCCCGCCAAGCAGAACGCCGTGCTGGACGAGGTGGGCATCGTCTTCCTGTTCGCCCAGCTCTACCACCCCGCCATGAGGAACGTCGCCGCCGTGCGCCAGCAGTTGGCCATCCAGACCACGTTCAACTTCCTCGGTCCGCTGTCCAACCCCGCACAGCCGCGCGCGATGGCCCTCGGTGTCGCGAACGACGAGGTAGCGCCCGTGATCGCCAGAGTGCTGGCCGGACGTGGTGTCAGGGGTCTGGTGTTCCGGGGATTCGACGGCCTGGACGAGCTCACGACGACGTCCCCTTCGGACGTGTGGCTCGTCAGCGATGGCCGCGTCCACAGGACCACGCTCGACCCGCGTGATCTCGGGCTCAGCCCGTCGGCTCCCGCGGACCTGCAGGGAGGCCCGGCCGAGCACAACGCCCAGGTGGTCCGCGACCTGGTGGCGGGCCGGACCGGCCCGATCCGTGACGTCGTGGTGCTGAACGCCGCCGCCGCGCTGGCGTCCTACCGGGGCGTGAGCCCGGTGGTCCCGCTCGTCGACCAACTTGCCGAGGCGCTGCAGGATGTGGGTGCCGCGATCGACTCGGGCGCCGCGGCCACGTTGCTCGACCGCTGGATCGCCGCCACCAACCGCTGAGGTTCGACGCCGTCAGCCGGCGAGCGCCATGGCGGTGATGGGTCCCAGCCACAACGCCGGGCCGTAGGGGAACGGGGAGGCCGTGCCGTGTCTGCGCGTCGCGGCCCAGTGCACGATGGCCCACACCGCCCCGATCAGGGTGGCCAGGAGGACGGCGGTAACCCAGGACTGCACGCCGCCCGTGCCCGCCACGACGCCGACGATTCCGGCGAGGCGGACGTCTCCGTACCCGAATCCCGAACCGATGGCCCATACGACGTGGAACATCGCGAAGGCGGCCAGGCCACCCAGGAGGCCCCCGACGGCCCCCTGCCAGCCCGCCAGTCCGATGGGAATCAGGCCCAGCAGCACCTGCGCCAGGCAGATGTGGTTGAGAGTCCGGGGGAGATACGTGGTGCGCAGGTCGACATACACCAACGCGGCGCCGGCGCCGAGGTACCCGAACCACATCGGCAGGTGTGAAGCAGGGACTGTTCGCAACGCCAACAGTGCTGCCGCCAGGGCGGCCGTGGCGACGAGGGCGCCGGCGGCGGGCGTCGCCAGCGCCCGATAGTCCGGCGGCTGCTCGCCGTCCTCCACGGCCGGTGCGCCGAGCCGGGGTACGACGAACATCAGGTGCCCCCACGCCGAGACGGCGCAGGCGAGGCCGACGGCCCAGATCATACCGGGGCCCGGACATGCCCGGGAGCCCGCCGGAACATCCGGCGGGCTCCCGCGTCGGTGCCTCCGCGTGTCAGCGCTGTGCCTTGGTGAACCCCGCCGCCTGGGCGGCCTCCTCGGAGTTGAACCAGACCTCGGGGATGGTTCGCTCGTAGCCCCCGGTGCCCTGGACGTGGTACTTCTTCGAGCGCTCGTTGCCCTTGATCACGTAGCCCTCCGGCGGGTTGTCCCCGACGTAGGAGCCCTCGCCGTAGCTCGGGGCGGCGGCATCCGCAGCCGCAGCAGCCTCAGTGCTCTCCGGTGCCTGCGGCGACTCCGGCGCGGCTTCGGTCTCGACCGTCACCATCGGCTCGTCGTCGGTGGCGGGTGCCTCCTCTGCGGCAGGGGCAGGCTCCTCGCGCAGCTTCGCGGCGGTGGCGAACGTGTCGTTGTTGTTCACGTAGGCACGCGAGGGCTCGTGGGCCGTCCAGCCGTCGTCCTTGGGGGCCAGGAAGTGCCGCAGTGCGGCGACGGCACCCGCGACGGCCGCGCCGATCGCCAGCACCTTGACGAACTTGCGGAACCGGGGGCACTTCTTCGCGGGCTTGGGCGGCTCAGGCTGCACCGGCTCCAGCTCGCCCTTCAGGGCCTGGATGGCGGCCTCACCGCGCCGTGCTGCCTCCGCGACGGCCGGATGGTCGGCCGCCTCGTGCAGCATCTGCTGCAGGCGCGGGAGCAGATCGTCCGACACGAGATCGGTGGCGGCCTCGATGGCCGGCGGCACCTTGTCGAGGGCGTCCTTGATGTGCGGCTCCCAGGTGTCCAGTTGCCTGGCGGCGAAGGTTGCTGCCTTGGTGCCGGCCTCCTTGGCCGCAGGGATTGCTCTGCGCTGGGCCTCCTCGATGATCGACTCGGCGAGTCTCTGCGCCTCGGCGATGATCTCGCCTGCGCGCTCCAGGCCTTCGTTCCAGACCTCCTGGCCGGTGTCGGCTGCGTGGGCGGCGGCTTCCGCGGCGGCCTTCTTCAGCTCTGCTTTCTTCACAGGGTCCTCCAATGGGTTCACGAGCTCGTGATCGAGCATCACCAACGCTACCGTCTTGTCACTTCCGGACGACGGAATTAGGGTGCATCCGTGGACCGGCCACAAGGGCAACCACGACCACACTGACCGAAAGGATGCGGATGAGCACCGCGACCCTCCACACGACTCTCGGGGATATCCGGATCGAGTTGTTCGATGACATGGCACCCAAGACGGTCGCCAACTTCGTCGGGCTCGCCGGCGGGACCAAGGAGTACAGGGATCCCCGCACCGGGAAGGCCACGACCGGCCCCTTCTACGACGGCATCAAGTTCCACCGCGTCATCGCCGGCTTCATGATCCAGTCCGGCTGCCCGCTCGGCACGGGCACCGGTGGCCCCGGCTACAAGTTCGCCGACGAGTTCCACCCCGAACTCAGCTACAACCGGCCCTACCTGCTGGGCATGGCGAACGCCGGCCCGGGCACGAATGGTTCCCAGTTCTTCATCACGGTCGTGCCGACCCCCCACCTCAACCGTGGCCACACGATCTTCGGGGAGGTCACGGACCCCGACAGCCAGGCGGTCGTGGACGCCATCGCCACCACCGACACCGATTTCCGGGACCGGCCGAAGACCGACATCGTGATCAACTCGGTGACCCTGGCCTGAGTCGCCGACGGAACCCCGCGGCCCCCCTCGCTCCGGCGGCGGGGGCCGCGGCGTTGTCGTCGAGTTGCCTGAACGCGAAATCGGCCACGGGTTGGGCACGGTAACCGGAGAGTTCGGCGGCCAGGTCGTCGGTGGCCAGGGCGGCGTGCAGCGGCCAGGCCCAGTCGCCGTCGGTGGAGATGAGCCGCACACCGGGTGACTCGAGCCAGGCCGCTATTCTCTCGGCCTCCTCGACGCTGCCCGCAGGGATGCCGCCCGCAGGCGCCAGTACTGTCTCCGAGGCTCCCGGCAACTCCTCGGCAACGGTCGTCACCTGCGCCGTCGGTGCGGTCGCGGCGCCTGCCAGCCTGCCGTACCTGATGACGTGCACCGCCCACCGGTCCCCCTCCGGGGCGGCGGCAACGATCTCGGCGCACGACGAGATGGAGCGGATGCGATGGTGGCGGACCGACGCATCGTAGAAGGCCGTGAGCCTGGCCGTGATCTCCCCGGCCTCCTCGAAACGTTCCTGTTCCACAAGCCGCGCCAGACGGTCCCTTGCGGCGCGCAGCACCGGCCTGGCGTCCGCCACCCAGGTGCGCCGGACGTTCTCGACCGCCTGCTGGTGCCTCCCCACGCCGTCGCCCAGTTCGCAGGGGGCGGGGCACCGGCCCATCTCGGCCAGGGCGCAGGTGGGGCTGGGAACGGTGCGCGAGAGGCGCTTGTTGCACTGCCGTATCCCGAACGTGTCCTGAAGCACCAAGGCGGCCTCCCCGGCGGCCTGCGTGGATGGAAACGGGCCCCAATGAAGGGCGTCCCCGGTCACCTTGCGGACCACCGAGAGACGGGGGAAGGCCTCGTCGGTGAGTCGCAGCCAGACGAAGCGGGCCTGGTTCCTGGACCGGCGGTTGTAGCGGGGCGCCAGGCTTTCGATCATGCGAAGCTCACGGACCTCCGACTCCAGCCGGGTGCTGCAGCGCAGGAACCGGATTCCGGTGGCAATCCTCACCATCTCGTGGATCCGGGCCCTCCGCTCGGCCGCTGAGAAGTAGGCACGCACTCGACTCCTGACGTCCTGCGACCGGCCGACGTAGAGGATCTCGTCGCGGCGGGCCCCTGTGCGATCCGTGCCCTCGTGCACGAACCAGTAGAGGCCGGGGCCGGAGGGTGCGTCCCTGGCCCACACGCGCTTGGCTCGCCGGTCGGGGGACACCCGCCTTGTGAACTCCTGCAGGTCCGTCAGCGTGTGGACGCCGAGGCTCCCGGCGCGTCCGAGCAGACCGTGCAGCACGTCGACCGTGGCCCTGGCGTCGCTGAGCGCCCGGTGTTCCGGTGCCGTATCGGTGGCGAAGTGCGCCGCGAGCGTCGCGAGCTTGTGGTTCGGCACCTCGTCGGGCAGGAGGACCTGCCGCGAGATCGCGACGGTGTCCAGCACGGGAGGACTCGGCCACCTCGTGCCGAGCGCCTCATGGGCGCGCTTCAGGAAGCCGATGTCGAAGGGTGCGTTGTGCGCGACGAGCACGCACCCTGCGGCGAACTCCATGAAGGGCGGCAGCGCCTGCGCCAGCGGCGGGGCGTCCGCCACCATCGCGTTGGTGATACCGGTCAGCACCTGGATCAGGGGCGGGATGGGGGAGGCCGGCCGCACCAGGGTCTGGAACTCGCCGAGAACCCGTCCGCCACGAACCTTCACCGCACCGATCTCGGTCATCCCGGCGTCCGGGCCCGCCCCCGTCGTCTCGAGGTCGACGACGCAGAACGTGACCTCGGACAAGGGCTCACCCAGGTCCTCGAAGGAAGGCTGTCCTGCAGTCGTCTGCACCATGGACGGCAAACTACATCCGAGGCCCGACAGTCTCGGCAGGCGGAACTGTCGGTGGTGACCGGCAGGCTCGTCGCATGGCTGGATTTCTGGTTGATTGCGGGAGCTGCACAGTTGCGGGCACCGCGTGTCGAGAGTGCTTCGTCTCCGTCCTGCTCGGGCCGGTGGATCGGAGCTTCGAGCTGGTTGAGGAGGAACACCGGGCGCTCGGTGTGCTGGCGGCGGCCGGTCTCGTGCCGCCGCTGCGCTTGGTGACGCCGCACCCCGAGCCCGCACTTGAGGAAAGCCTGAAGGTCGTTTAGGATTCTCTCAGCTTGTTTCAATGCCTGTATCCAGACGATCTCGGGGGTTCCCGCGTGAAGAAGTTCCGCCTCGGTGTGGCAGCAGCACTGTCCGTCGCGTTCATCGCCGGATTCGCGTCGACGGCGCATGCCGATCCCGACGCAGTCGAGAAGGCCAGGGCGGAACTCGATGCCATCCATCAGCAGTCGTCGAGCATCGACCAGGACATCATTGAGGCCTCGGGCCGCGCTCAGGAGGCGCAGGCCAGGCTTGAGCAGTTGAACAAGGATCTGGCGGCCAAGGAGTCCGAGGTCAAGTCGATGGCCTCCGACCTCGGCAGCATCGCCGTCCTGCAGCTGCAGTCCGGTGGGTTCGACATGACCGCGCAGCTGCTGACGAGCGACTCGGACAGCAGCTTCCTCTCCTCGCTGGCCACCATCCAGAACGAGGCCGACCGGAGCAACGCGGCACTTCAGACGCTGCAGGTCGGGCAGGCGGAGGTCACCCGGCTCCGTTCGGAGGCCGACCGCACCAACACTTCCCTTCAGGCCGACCTGGCGGCGAAGGAGGAGCTTGCGAAGGAGTTCGACGCAAGGGAGGCCGCAGCGCAGGCCGTCTACGACCGGCTGAACGCCCAGGAGCAGGAGCGGCTTCGCCAGCTGGAGCTCGAGAGGCAGCGTCAGCGTGACCTCGCCGACCAGCGTGCAGCCTCCGCCTCCCGGGACCGCAGCGCCACGACCGTCGACTCGTCCGGACCCGCCAGCGAGCGCGCCCAGCGCGCCGTGCAGGTGGCACTGGCGCAGGTCGGCAAGAGCTACGTCTGGGGCACTTCCGGCCCGAACACGTTCGACTGCTCCGGCCTGACCAGCTACGCCTACCGCCAGGTCGGCATCAGCATCACGAACTCCTCACGCGGTCAGGCATCCCTTGGGACCTATGTCGCCAAGGGCGACCTCCAGCCCGGTGACCTGGTGTTCTACTACAGCCCGATCAGTCACGTGGCCATGTACATCGGCAACGGCAAGATCGTGCATGCCGCCAACCCGCGCTCCGGTGTCACCACCACCACGCTCAACTCGATGCCGTACACCACGGCGCGCAGGATCGCCTGACCGCTGTTCGATGATCCCTCCGGCGCTCTGCGCGGGGGGCGTCCGATAAGGTCGGCACGGATCCCGGACAGATTGGAGCGCCTCAGGTGTGGTACGGATTCTTCCATGGAGTGATCTTCGGCCCCCTGGTGAAACTCGGCTTCAGGGCGAGGATCATCGGCGCCGAGAACGTGCCCGAGAGCGGCGGCGTCATCCTCGCCAGCAACCACCTGGCGGCGATGGATCCGGTGATCATCCCCGCGATGCTCCCACGGCGGTTGACCTTCCCCGCGAAGGCAGAGCTGTTCACGGGTGAGCACGGCCTCGGATCGAAGATCGTCGCCTGGTTCCTGAAGGCGGTGGGCATGGTCCCCATGGACCGTGGCGGCGGCCGGGCCAGCGCCGAATCCCTGGGGGCGATCGCGAAGGTGCTGAAGGACGGGCACGCCATCGGGATCTTCCCGGAGGGCACGCGCTCCCCGGACGGCCGCCTGTACAAGGGCAAGACGGGCATGGCCCGCATGGTGCTTGCCAACGACGTCCCCGTGCTGCCGGTGGGCGTGATCGGGACCCAGACCGTGAGGGGCCTGTTCGGGATCCCGTGGGTACGCCGCCCCGTAGTCGTGGTGGGGGAGCCGCTGACCTTCCACGAGTACGTGGGTCAGGCGGGCGACACCAAGACCCTGCGTTGGGTCACGGACGAGACGCTGGCGGCCATCCAACGCCTGACCGGCCAGGAGTACGCCGATGTCTACGCCAGCCGTGTGAAGTACGGCGATCTGGCCGCCAAGGGTTCGGACGCGTTCGTCCTGGCGCGACCCGGCGGCGGTGAGCCCCCGAGGCTGATCGAGCGACCATGAAGCGGCCCCGGTGCCTCCGTCCTGACGGTCGTGGCGCCCGGACCGACGCTTGGCTGCGGGGGAAATTGGGATAACCTGACGCCCATGTCGTCGATCATGTCCCGGGAAGAACTGCGCTCGCTGCCGATGATCCAGCAGCCGGTGTATCCCGACGTCGCTGCACTGGACCGCGTGGTCGATCGCATCGAGAAGCTGCCTCCGCTGGTGTTCGCGGGCGAGTGCGACGATCTCCGCCTGAAGCTGGCGGATGTGGCCGCCGGCCGGGCGTTCCTGCTGCAGGGCGGCGACTGCGCCGAGAGCTTCGACGCCGTGACCGCGGACAACATCAAGCGCAAGCTCCTCGTCCAGCTCTCCATGGCGGTGGTGCTGACCTATGCCGCGCAGGTGCCCGTGGTGAAGATCGGGAGGATCGCCGGCCAGTACGCGAAGCCACGCAGCAAGGACACCGAGACCCGCAACGGCGTGACCCTCCCCTCCTACCGCGGCGACGCGATCAACGGGTTCGACTTCACGGCCGAGGCCCGCGTCCACGACCCGGAGCGACTCGTCAGCGTCTACAACGCCTCGTCCGCCACGCTGAACCTGGTCAGGGCCTTCGTGAAGGGCGGGTTCGCGGACCTGCGAGGCGTCCACACCTGGAACCGGGATTTCGTCGGCAACTCCGAGGTGGAGCAGGAGTACGAGGAACTGGCCGCGGAGATCGACCGGGCGCTCGCGTTCATGGTCGCGTGCGGCGTGGACGACCGGGCGCTGTCCGAGATCGACTTCTATGCGAGCCATGAGGCACTGCTGCTGGAGTACGAGCGGGCGTTGACCCGGGTCGACTCCCGGTCGCAGAAGCTGTACGGCACCTCTGGGCACATGCTGTGGATCGGCGAGCGGACGCGCCAGCTGGACGGTGCGCACGTGGAGCTGTTCCGTCGCATCCAGAACCCACTCGGCATCAAGCTGGGCCCCACGAGCACCCCCGAGGACGCCATCGCGCTTGCCGACCGGCTGGACCCGGACAGGGTCCCCGGCAGGATCACCTTCATCACGAGGATGGGTGCGGGCAAGGTGCGCGAGGTGCTGCCTCGCGTCGTGGCCGGGGTCGAGGCGACCGGTCGCAAGGTCGCGTGGGTGTGCGACCCCATGCACGGCAACACCTTCGAGGCGGCCAACGGCTACAAGACGCGGTCGTTCGCAGACGTCGTGGAGGAGGTCAACGGCTTCTTCGACGTCCACGACGAACTCGGCACCTGGCCGGGAGGCATCCACGTCGAGCTGACCGGGGATGACGTCACCGAGTGCGTGGGCGGCGCCAACCACCTGTCCGAGGACGACCTGGCGCAGCGTTACGAGACGGTCTGCGATCCCCGCCTGAACCGTGACCAGTCGCTCGAGCTGGCGTTCACCGTGGCCAAGAGACTTCGGGAGGGGCGTCGCAGCCGGGTGAATCCGGTCCAGACGTTCCAGGCGCCGGACCTGTGATCGACCTCCGCAGCGACACCGTCACGCTGCCGTCCAGGGGAATGCTCGAGGCGATGGGTCGTGCCGAGCTGGGTGACGACGTCTATGGCGAGGATCCGACGGTGGCGAGGCTGGAGGCCGAGGCGGCGCGGCTGCTCGGCCACGAGGCGGGGTTGTTCTGCGCCACCGGTTCGATGGCCAACCTGCTCGGCGTCTGGCTGCACACACAGCCGGGCACCGAGGTCCTGTGCGACTCGCTCGCCCACATCGCCCGGGCGGAGATGGGGGCGCACGGGGCACTGAGCGGCGTGACCATGCGGACGTGGCAGTCGGACAGGGGCCGGCTGCGGGCCGCTGACGTCCTGGACCTGCTCGCCCTCGATTGCGGGCCCTACCTCGTCGAGACCGCCTGCGTGGAGGTGGAGGACACCTCCAACTTCGGTGGCGGTACGGTGCAGGACTTCGCCGAGGTCGCTGCCCTCACGGGGGAGCTGCGTGAGGCGGGGGTGGCCACCCACCTCGACGGGGCTCGACTCGCCAACGCGTCGGCGGTCACGGGAAGGTCGCTGGGCTCCTACGGCGCCATGTTCGACACGGTCAGCCTGTGCCTGTCCAAGGGGCTGGGTGCGCCGGTCGGATCGGTGCTTGTCGGCACCCGGGACGCGATGGCAAGGGCGCGGGTGCAGCGGAAGCGGCTCGGTGGCGGCTGGCGCCAGGCCGGGGTGCTGGCGGCCGCGGGGCTGTGGGCATTGGAGCACAACCTCGGCCGGGCATCCGACGACCATGCGATGGCCGCGGCCTTCGCCGAGATGCTGGACGCGGGCGCCCCGGGGCACGTCGACCTCGCGTCGGTGGAGACGAACATCGTGCTGGTCGCTGCGAGTGATGCGCCTGCGGTGGCGGCGCACTGCGCCGCCCGCGGCGTCAGGCTCAGCGTCCTCGGGCCGCGGCAACTCCGGGCGGTGACGCACCTGGACGTGACACACGAGGATGTCAAGCTCGCCGCGGAGGTGCTCGCCGAGGCGCTGGCAGCGCAGGCTACCTGATCGCCCCACCGTCCTCAGATGTCGAACCAGCCGTCGGAGGCGGTCTCGACGGCGGCTTGGGTCGTGTTGGCCACCCTCCTGCCGACGGCGGCGTACTTCTCGTAGGCGCGGGCCATGTAGGTCTTGACGCTGCTCTGTGAGATGGGCGGCGAGAATTGCCGCCCGATCGCCTTGATGGGTACCCCTTCGCTGGCAAGTCGCAGGCACAGCAGCTCCTGGGGCGTCAGGTTCGGCACCTGGACGCTGTCCGCGAGCACCGCCGCCGCCAGGCCGGTCGAAGGTGCCCACCCCGTCTCGACGACGTCCAGGATCGCGTCCCTCAGGTTCTCGACCGGCTCGGACTTGAGAACCAGGCCCTTGGCCCCCGCCTGCATCGCGAGGCGGATCGGCAGGCGGCGCTGCTCCGCGGTGAAGGCGATGCATGGGATGCCTGCGGCGCTGAGGCGCTCGATCACGTGGTGGCCCTGAATCCTGCCAGCCATCATGAGGTCGATGACGGCGACATCCGGTGGGTCTGCGAGCGTGCGCTCTGTGAACGCGTCGGCGTCCGTGCCCGAGTTGCTGATCGTCATCTCCTCGGGAACCTGTCGCGACAGCACGGCGAGGGCGCTGAGGATGAACTCGTGGTCGTCGAGAAGGGCCACCCTGATGGGTCTGCGGTTCATCATGGCTCCTGTGGAGTGGTTGCGGACTGCGCTTCGGGCAGCCTCAGCTGTGTGAAGTCGGGGTCGACATGCGTCACCCATGGCCTCAGTGGTGCCAACTGCGTCTCGCAGAGCCCCGGGTTCGAGAACGTCAGCACCGGTGTCGGGCCATGCTGCGTGATGGTGAGTTCCTGCCCCGGCAGGGGGTCCGGAATGGTGGCCAGGATGCGTGAGAGGGCCATGAGGGTGTCCGGACGATGCGGGTCGACATCAAGTCGGACACGCCAGCCGCTGCGTCTGAGTGCATCGACCTGCGCGGGCACCGGCGTCGTGGCCGGCCACTGGGCCAGTTCGTCGCGCACGCGCGACTCCAGCCGCGCCGCCTCCCTGCGGGTCCCGGGATCGGCGGGGTCGAGCCGACCCGTCTCGACGTCCGCGAGGAACGGATCGGTGAGCTCCCGGGCCCGCTGCAACCAACTGCGCCACATCGCGTCGCGGGCGGCGGCGTCGCGGGCCCGTTGCAGCGTCGCCGCCTCCAGTTGACGGGTGACGAGGACGTGCTGGGAGACACCCTCGGCCCCGAAAGCGAGCACGAGCGTCACAAGGGCATTCGTGAGCACGGCCATGATCGCACCGAACTGGGATCCCATGGTCTCCGCGACACCCAGCCGGACGATGCTGGTCGACACGGCCCCCACCACCATCATGGTGGCGATCGCAACCGCCGTGCGCACGCTACGCCCGGGCAGCGCGAGAATCATGAAGCTCGTCATCAACGACGGCACCCAGATGGCCCAGCCCGACTCGCCGGGGCCGACCCAGGAGTAGTTGATGATGAGGGCCGCCAACCCGACCATGCACATGAGCCAGGCCTCTCGGTCGGTCAGCCCGCGACTGACCAGTGCGCGGGCGCAGACGAGGAGCAGCAACACGAGCACGGCCCAGAACGCGGACGACATCAGGGCGTTCGGGGCGGGGAAGGTCATGGCGCTGGCGAGGCTCCCGATGACCAACGGGAGTGGAGTCCAGGCCAGCGCCTCCCGGCTGCGCCTGCCGAGAAGCGGAGGCGCTGCATGTGGCCGGGCCGGCCATTCGATGCTCACCGTCGTGCCGTCGGCGGACGTGAAGTACTCGGTGTTGCCCCCGACGTCGCGCATGCGGCCGATGATGCTGTCCCTGATGCCCGATCTGCCCTGGAGCGCCGTGCGCAGGTCGAAGCCGGGGCCGGCGTCGCGCACGCTGACGCGGACGCCTCGGATCGTGGGATCGATCGCCACCGTCGCCTCGGGGACGTCGCCGTGTTTCACCACGTTGCGGACGGCCTCGCGTACCGCGCCCTGCATGGCCTCGCGGACCAGCGGGGGGACGAAGAGGTCCTCCCCGCTCCAGACGATTGTGCAGGGTTCGTCGGCGACCCCGCTTCGCAACGTCTCGAGCAGCGACGGATCGCCTGATCCGTCCGCCTCCCTCGGCCCTGTGGCCAGCATCGCCCGCGCCGTCGCGGCGGTCTGTTGGAGCTGCGAGGGTGTGGAGGCCTGCCACAACGTGCCTATCCTCTGCAGGGAGTGGAGCAGGGAGTCGTGCATCGCCCTCCGCAGCATGGCAACCGACTCGTCCGAGGCCCGGACGGTCTCCTGCTGCACCGCATGCCGCTGGCGTGCCTCCAGGCTCGCGACCTGTTCGTCGACCAGCGTGACCACGACGCGTCTCGCCAGCAGCAGGAGCGTGAGGGAGGTGGTCAGGAAGATCGTCGGGAGGATGTGCTCGGCCCAGCTGAGTTGGTGGGTGGCGTTCAGCACCAGGAGGCAGACGACTGTGATGGTCAGCAGCAAGGGCAGCTTCGCACCCCTCGGGTGGATGACCGCCAGGAAGGCGAGCGGCACACCCACCCAGGCGTCGATGTGCCAGAGCACCGTCTGCGTTCCGTCGAGGGCGGCTTCGCCGGCGACGACCAGTACCAGGCCACCGGATGCGAGGATCGTTATGGGCCAGCTGAGGCGCCATGGACGCAGGCACTCCAGGGCCACGAGCAGGTGGACCACCAGCAGGGTCACCAGACCGATCGTGGCCGTGGCCGATGGGGCGGACGCGACGCTCCCGAGCATCTTCTGGAACCCGAGCACCGCGACGACTGCGATGCCGATCTCGAACGGGCGGAGCATGGCGTCCTCGGGGGACCTTGAGCGCAGCAACCACGCACCCCACCGCGTGGCCACCGTGCCGTTCATGGGCCAAGGGTTCCACGGATCGGCATCCGGGGCCACTACGACACGAGGAGTGTCACATCACTGCCCTGGGGCAGGGGCGTCCCTCCACCCGGGTCCGTTCCCGAGGCGACCTCCAGCTTCAGCGGGAAGTCGGACAGGTACTGCACCTTGACCTTGAAACCCAGGTCCTTGAGGATCTTCTCCGCCTCCTTCCTGGTCTTGTAGGCCACGTCCGGCACGGTCACCATCACCGGACCGAGCGAGGAGACGAGTTCGATGACATCCTTGCGGTGCCCGGTCCCGGAGGCCGGCGTCTGGCGGATGACGAGCCCGGCTGCGATGGTGGCCGAGTTCTCCTGGGTGGCCTTGACCTCGAACCCGGCCTTGGTGAGCTGCTCGGTGGCGGCAGCCGCATCCTGGCCGGTGAAGTCCGTGATCGCTATCGGTTCCGGCCCCTTGGACACCTGCAAGTCGATCACGGTGCCCCGCTTCAGGGAGGCGCCGGCGGCCTGGGATGCACGGATGACGACCCCGGGGGCGACGTCCTCGGACCACGCCTCGCCGACGTTGCCGACCGACAGATTCCGGTCGGTGATCAGCGTTCTCGCCTGGTCGAGCGTCTGTCCGACGACGGTGGGCATCTCGTAGCGTTCCGGCCCGAGGGAGACGACGATCGTCAGCACCGAGTTGCGCAGGACCCGTTGCCCGGCGTCCGGTTCGGTGCGGATGACAGTGCCCTTCGCGACGTCCTCGGAGTATTCGTCCTGACGCTTGCCCTGCAGGTCGTTGGCCTCGGCGGTGCCGAGTGCATCGGCCTCCGTGGCCCCCGCCAGAGTCGGGACGACGGTGAACCTGCCCGCCGCGAACCACCAGGACCCGAACCCGGCCCCGGTTGCGAGCAGCACCACGAGGATGAGCGCGACGATGCCGCGGCGGCGCCGGTGCATCGCGGAGTGTGAGATGTGCAGGTGTGGGAAGACCGGCGTCCGCTGGGGCTGTGGACCCAAGCCAAGCTCTGCCGAGTGTGGCGGGACGGGGGACTGGTACGCGGCCGCGGCCGGGGGCTGTCCGGGTGGCGGTCCCTGCACCTGGTACCAGCCGTTCAGTGACCCCCCCGACTCGCCTGCGGGTGAGTCGAGCGGGCGGGGGATGACGCGTGGGGTGAGCGGCTGCGTCAGGTCGGCGTCGGCCGAGACCGCCGGTCGCAGCCGGGCCGCGAGCGCAGGATTGTCCCGGTTCGGGTTCTCGGCCAGTTCTGCTCGCACCTCGCGCAGGTGGACCAGCAGTTCCCTGCCGTCGGCGAACCGGTTGGCGGGATCGCGTGTGGTGCAGGCCTGGACGAACGCGTCCACGTAGTCGGGGATGCGCCAGCCCTGGCGTCCATCGGCGGTGAAGCGCACCGACGGGGGCTCGATGTCGACGTTCACGTGGCGGTAGGCGATCTGGTAGTTGTTCTCGCCTGTGTGCGGCTTGCTGCCCGTGAGCATCTCGAACAGCACCACGCCGGTGGAATACACATCGCTGCGCGCGTCGGGCCGCGAATGTGTCACGAGTTCGGGTGGGAGGTAGCTCGCGGTGCCGACGAGTACACCGGTCGCGGTCATCTGCGGGGAGGTGACCTGTCTTGCCAGGCCGAAGTCGGCGACCTTCACCTGGCCGCGAGCGGAGATCAGCACGTTCTCGGGCTTGATGTCGCGGTGGATCAGGCCGACCTCGTGGGCGCTGGCCAGTGCGGAGGCGATGGGTTCGAGGATCTCGAACGCCTCGGACGGGGGGAGCGGCGCCTCCCGGCTGATGAGCCGTCGAAGCGTCTCGCCCTCCACGTACTCCATGACGATGTAGGGACGGCCCTCGGATGTGCCCTGGTCGAACACCCCCACGACGCCGGCGTGGTCGAGGGCGGCCGCGGCCCGCGCCTCGCGGTCGAACTTGGACGTGAACTCGTCGTCCTCCCCGAGGTCGGGACGCATCACCTTGACCGCCACGGTGCGTCCGAGGCGGCGGTCGCGCGCCCGGTAGACGGTCGCCATCCCGCCTCTCGCCAGCTTGGCGAGGATCTCGTAGCGGCCGTCCAGCACGTGCCCGACCAGTGGGTCGTAGGTGCCGTTCATGGTGGTCATCTGCTCCAAACACGGTCGGGGAAGAGGGCCGTATGCACCCTGCAAATGTACACGGGAGGCCGGTGGAACGGTCTCAGGCGATTTCCCACGCGCCGTCCAGCGTGTCGGCTGTGCTGGTTAGGCTGAGGGCATGACCGCACTCATGAGCCTGAGATCGAGACTGGCGCTGTCCAGGGTTGCCGTGCTCGTGCCGGGGACGGAGGCCTCGCCGGGGTTCGTGGGTGAACTGGTGGCAGCCGGCGTCGACCTGCTGGTCGTGGGCACCACCGGGGACGAGGCGGCCGACGCCGACATCATCCGTTCGCTGCGCGCCGCCCACGGCACCACCCGTCTCCTGATCGCGACGGACAACGGTGCGGCAGCCGTGCCGGCCTCGGCGGACGTCGTCCACATCCACAGCCCGGGTTGGCGGCTGTGGGGGCAGTACCCGAGCGGGCACCGCTGGAGTCTCCTCGGGCGTTGTGCCCGCGATGCCAGGACCGTCCGCAGTCCCGGGGACGTATGGGACTACCTGTTCGTCGGGCCGCTGGAGCGCATCGATGCGGGCAGCAGGGCCCTGTCCGAGGCGCTCGTCGAGCAGGCCGCGTTCCGGGAGGGGGCCCTGCCCTGGTTCGCCTACGGCAACTTCACCGCCGGCGAGGCGGACCGGTTGGTCGATCTCGGTGTGCGCAGGATCGCTCTCACGGCCGACGCCTTCGCCGCCGGCGATCTGGTCAGTCGGGTCCTGGCCATCGGTTCGGTCCTGGGCGCCGCGTGGGACGCCGACCCCGAGGCCGTCGCCTACCGGTTCGCCGCGGCGGCCCTCTGAGGCCACAGGCTCGGGCGCTCGCCCCGGACGGTTGCCACCACCCACCAGGTCGCCTCCACCACGGCGGCACCGATGAGGCCCGCGACGATGCCGATGGTCATGAAGGCGCTGTTGGAGGGGTCGAGCACGAGGAACCGCTGCGCGGCGGGCCACATGAAGAGAGCCAGGTAGAAGGCATAGCTGAAGGCCACCAGACCGATCCGCCAGAGGTACCAGGGTCGGGAGACGACGGCGAGTACCCAGCAGGCCGAGATGAGCAGGGCTGCAAGGGCTGCGGTGGAGGCCTGGACGTTGACCGCCTTGGTGGCATGTCCGAAGCCCCGCGTCATGACGTATGTGGCCAGGGTCACGATGGCGATCGCCACCCCGCACGGCACACCCATGCCGAGTGTGCGGCGGACGAACCCGCTGCGGGCGCGCTCCCTGTTGGGGGCGAGACTCAGCAGGAAGGCCGGGATACCGATCGTGAACCAGCCGACCACCGTCATGTGCAGGGGCAGGAACGGCGTCCGGAGCCCGAGGAGCCCGGCGACGAGGGCCAACGTCACCGCATACACCGTCTTGGTCACGAACAGCTTCGCGACGCGCTCGATGTTGCCGATCACGCGGCGTCCCTCGGCCACGACGTGGGGGAGGGTTGCGAAGCGGTCGTCGAGCAGCACCACCTGGGCAACCGCCCTCGTCGCCGGCGAGCCCGAGCCCATCGCGACACCCAGATCGGCGTCCTTCAGGGCCAGCACGTCGTTGACGCCGTCACCGGTCATGGCGACGGCGTGGCCGCGGGACTGCAGGGCCCGCACCATGCGGCGCTTCTGGTCCGGCGTCACCCGCCCGAAGACCTGTCCGGCCGCGACGGCGTCCGCGAATCCATCGCCGTCGGAGGGCAGATCGCGGGCGTCGGTGGCGTCCCGATCGGACAGTCCGAGCATCCGCGTGACCGCCCCGACGGAGGCCGCGTTGTCGCCGGAGATGACCTTGACCTCGACGTCCTGGCTCTCGAAGTACTCGATCGTCTCCGCGGCGTCGGGCCGCACGAGTTGGTCGAGGACGAGGAGCGCCATGGGCGTGACTGCGCCCGGCGCCGCCTCATCGTCGACGCGCAGCATCGACAACGCCAGCAGCAGCACCCTCCGGCCGGTGGAGCCGATCCGTTCCGCCCGCTCTGCCGCGTCGTCGTCCGCCAGCACGTCCGGCGCGCCGAGGATCCAGTCGCCCCGCCCCGCGAATGACACCCCGGACCACTTCCTCGCCGATGAGAAGGGTGCGCGGGCCGTCACCTCCCAGCGGGTCCGGGCGGGTTCGACGGCCTCGGCGATGGCCTGCATGGACGCGTTCGGGGCCGGGTCCGCCGCCACCAGCTGTGCAAGGACCTCCCTGGCACCCTCCTCGCCGATGCCGTCGAGGGGGATGATCTCGCCGAGCGTCATCACGTTCTGGGTCAGTGTCCCCGTCTTGTCCGCGCAGACGACGCTGACCCTGGCCAGCCCCTCGATGGCCGGCAGTTCCTGCACGAGGCAGTTGCGGCGGCCCAGCCTGATCACGCCGAGCGCGAAGGCCATCGAGGTGATCAGCACGAGGCCCTCGGGGATCATCGGGACGAGCGCCGCCGTCATGCGCAACACCGACTCCTGCCAGGTGGAGTCCGGCTGGTGGAACTGCACCCAGATCGTGAGCATGGCCACCGGCACCATCAGCCAGGTGATGAACCTCAGGATGCTGTTGATGCCCTGGCGCAGTTCCGAGCCGACGAGCGTGAACTTCGCCGCCTGGGCCGCCAGCTGGGCCGCATAGGCCTCCGCCCCCACCTTCTGTGCGACGTGGCGGCCGGTGCCCGACACCACGAAGGCTCCGCTCAGGACGTGGTCGCCCACGTGCTTCGCAACGGGGTCCGCCTCGCCGGTGAGCATGGACTCGTCGAGTTCGAGGTAGTCGGAGGCGACGACCTCGCCGTCGACGACGACCTGGTCGCCGGGCCGCAGGACGATGACGTCGTCGAGCACGACCCGGTCGCGCGGGAGACGCTCCTCCACTCCGTCCCGCAGGACCGTCGGGTGGGCCTCGCCGAGAACCGCCAGCTTGTCGAGCGTGCGCTTGGCGCGCAGCTCCTGCACCATGCCGATGGCGGAGTTGATGACGATCAGGGTGCCGAACAGGCCCTGGGCGATGCGGCCGGTGCTCATGACGAGCACGAAGAGGGTGAACAGCATGGCGTTCACGCGGGTGAACACGTTGGCGCGGACGATGTCTGCCACGG
Source organism: Arachnia sp. (assembly GCA_039811745.1). Taxonomy (GTDB): domain Bacteria; phylum Actinomycetota; class Actinomycetes; order Propionibacteriales; family Propionibacteriaceae; genus Arachnia. The sequence goes on along the minus strand of JBDHZH010000014.1, from coordinate 9,634 downwards.
TCCGGCCGGACCGTTCGGGCAGCGCGTTCACCTTGCCCTCCGCGATCCGTCGGGCGACCTCCTCGGCCGTCAGGCCGCGCAGGGCGTCAACGGTCCCGCTGGACACTCAGCTCCGTCAGGCGGGTCAGGGCCAGGCGGCCCTCGGGATGCATGTCGACGGTGTCCAAGGCGGCCAGTGCCTGCTTCGTCCGTGCCCCGATCAGGTCCTCGACTGCCGCCCTCGCGCCGACCTCCTCGATGATCCGGCACGCCACGTCGACCTCGTCGGGGGTCAGGTGCTCGTTCCCGAGCAGCCCCGACAGCGTCGCGCGCCGCGGCTCGTCCGCACCCTCCAGCGCGGTCAGGACGAGGATCGTGCGCTTGCCCTCGCGGATGTCGTCGCCGCGCGGCTTGCCAGTCGTCTCCGGGTCGCCGAACACGCCGAGGATGTCGTCGCGCAGCTGGAAGGCCGCCCCGAGAGGCGACCCGAAGTCGCCGAGGGCGGCGATGAGTGCGTCGTCGGCGCCCGCCAGCGCCGCCCCCGCCTGCGCGGGACGCCTGACCGAGTAGCTGGCCGACTTGAACTCCAGGACCCTGCGGGCGATCGCCAACTCCTCCGCGGGTGAGCCGGCGCCGGCGACGCCGTGCGCGGCACTCACGTCCAGGTACTGGCCGCAGGTCACCTCCGTCCGCATCGCATCCAGCACCGGACGGGCGGCCGCCAGTGCCGCGGCGTCGACCCCGGAGCGCTCGAACAGTTCACAACTCCACACCAGCAGCAGGTCGCCGAGCAGGATGGCGGCCGAGGCGCCGTACGCATTCGCGTCTCCCCGCCCAGACGCCGCCTTGTGCCGGGCGGCGAACTGCCGGTGAGCCGCAGGCACGCCCCGCCTGGTGTCGGAGGCGTCGATCAGGTCGTCGTGGACGAGCGCGGAGACGTGCAGCAGGTCGAGCGAGGCCGCCGCACGAAGGAGCGGTGCCGGGTCGGCGGGCGGGCCGGCGGCGGCGACGGCCGCCCAGTAGCAGAACGCCGGCCGCAGGCGCTTCCCCCCGCCCGTGAAGGCGCGTGCCAGTTCCAGCATCGGCGAAGCCCCCACCCGGGCCACGAGGTCGGCCTGGCCGTCCAGGAAGCTCTCGATCGCGGCCGCCGTGCCCGCCCGGAACGCCGGGCCGAGCGGGTCGTCTGGTAGAGGCTGCACGCCCCGAGTGTACTGGGGCGTTCGCGCCGCGGGACGCTAATCTGGGCGCATGCCAGCCGACGCTCCCGCCACGACGACTGTCGCCGGACTGTTGGCCGGTGCCGCCGCGCCCCTGCTGTCGTACGAGTTCTTCCCACCGCGCAAGCCGGAGGAGGAGGGCAGGTTCTGGGACACGGTGGACAGGCTGATGGCGCATTCGCCGAACTTCGTGTCGGTCACCTACGGCGCGAGCGGCTCCACCAGGGAACGGACCATCGCGGCCACGCGCGCGCTGGCCGATCGGGGGGTGCTCACCGTCGGCCACCTCACGTGCGTGTCGCAGTCGCGCGACGACACTGCCCACACGCTGGCGGCGTTCGAGGCTTCCGGGGTCCACAACATCCTGGCCATCCGGGGCGACATGCCGGGCGGGCCGACCGTACCGTGGCGGCAACACCCGGAGGGGCTGCCGACGGCCACGCACCTGGTCGAGTTCATCAAGGCCAGGGGCGATTTCTGCGTCGGTGTCGCGGCCTTCCCGAACGTCCACCAGCCCGACAACGACCCGGAACTCGACGCCAGGCTGGTGGTGCAGAAGGCGGCCGCCGGTGCCGAGTACGCCATCACGCAGCTGTTCTTCGAGGCGCATCGCTACGTGGAACTGGTCGACAGGGTGCGATCCCGCGGCTGTGGCATCCCGATCATCCCCGGCATCATGCCGCTGACGGTCATCACGCAGATCGAACGGTTCGCAGAACTCGCCGATTGTGAACTGCCGGCCGACTTCGTCGCCCAACTGCGCGCCGCCGACGATCCGGCCGAGGTGCGAAGGATCGGGCTGCAGCGCGCCGTCGACATGTGCCACGAGTTGCTGGATGCGGGCGCCCCCGGGTTGCAGTTCTTCACCCAGAACCGGTGGATGGCTACGTCAGAAGTGCTCTCCAGGCTGCCCTGGAATCGGTGACGTCCAGGGTCGTCATCCGCTGCGTGGCCCGCGTCAGGGCCACATACAGCACTCGCTCCGCGCCGGGGGCCTCGGCCACGATGTCGTCGGGGGAGACGACCAGTACGCCGTCGTACTCGAGACCCTTGGCCTGCAACGCCGTCACAACCAGCAGCCTGTCCTCCAGGTGGACCAGCCGCTGGTTCGACATGGTCAGCTTGGTCACCGACGCCAGACTCGACGGCGGCACGATCACCCCGATGGTGCCGCTCACCTGTCCGGCCAACTCCAGCACCTGCTCCGTGATCGCCTCCCCGAGGTGCGCCACCGGGGTGCTGACGAGCCTGGGCTCCAGCCCCGTCTGGCGCACCGCGTGCGGGAGGTCCGCATCCGGGAAGACCTTCGTGATCACCCTCGCCGCCAGGTCGAACACCTCCTTCGGCGAGCGGTAGTTCGTGGACAACGTGAACCTGCGCACGGGGCCGCGGCCGATGAGCTGGTCCATGGACCGAGACGTCTCGTCGGCGTGCGGGTAGGAGCTCTGGGCGGGGTCTCCGACGATGGTCCACGACGCCTGCGGGCCACGACGGCGCAGCATCCGCCACTGCATGGGTGTGATGTCCTGCCCCTCGTCCACCAGGATGTGCGCGAAGGTGCGCTGCGGCTCCGCCTCCGGGTCCTCGATGCGCTCGTCGCGCAACACGTCGGCGATGGTGACCAACTCGTCGACCTCCCCGAGCCCGACGAAGACCGGATCCTCCCTGTCCTCGGGCGCGGGTGGCGTGGGGCCGATGATGTCGGCCAACTCGTCGAGCAGCGCGATGTCCGCGACCGACCAGCCGACGATCTCGCCGGTGTCGTCGAAGTCGCCGTCCCGTCGTCGGAGCCAGGTGTACGACGCCGTGAGCGCGTCGCGTTCGTCTGGGGACAGGTTGGGGGCGACCCGTGCCACGATGTCCGCATCGGCGAGCCTCGCCAGCACCCGTGTCGCGCTCAGGCCCGGCCACCAGGCGTTCATGAAGGCGGTCAGGGCGTGCTGGTCCGCGATCAGGGCGGGCACCTCGTCGGCTGCGACGTCGACGTCGTCGGGCAGCTTGCGGGCAAGGGCGGCCACGACCATGTCGGTGGCCTGCCTTCGGCCCCTGTTGAACTTCGTGTGTGCCAGCACGTGGTCACGGATGCGGGCCAGTTCGGCGTCGGTCAGCGACAGGACCTCGCCCTTGACCGTGACCCGGGGACGGAGATCGCCCGCCTCCGGTGTGGAGGGCAGGCGGACCAGGCGCCGCAGCACCTCAAGCATCCGCAGGCTGCCCTTGAGCGTCGCGGCGTCGGCGCGATCGATGCGGTCGCTCGACATGCCGAGCACATCGGTCGCGGCCTGGCCGACGGCGCGCAGGGTGACCGACTCCTCCCCGAGGCTCGGCAGGACACGCTCGATGTAGTTCATGAACACCCGCGAGGGGCCCACCACGAGCACGCCGCCACGCTCGAGTCGGGCGCGGTTGGAGTACAGCAGGTAGGCCGCGCGGTGGAGGGCCACCACGGTCTTTCCGGTCCCCGGGCCGCCCGCGATGACCGTGACCCCCTGGTACGGTGCCCGGATCGCCTCGTCCTGTTCGGCCTGGATGGTGGCGACGATGTCCTTCATGGTGCGGCCGCGGGCGCGCGTCAGCGACGCCATCAGGGCCCCCTCGCCGAGGACGGGCAGGTCGGTCTCGGCCTCCGGATCCAGGAGGTCGTCCTCCAGCCCGATCACCTTGTCGTCCCGGCAGCGCAGCACCCGGCGCCGGATCACGCCCATCGGATGGTTCGGGGTGGCGCGGTAGAACGGCTCCGCGGCCGGGGCACGCCAGTCGACGACGAGGGGTTCGTAGTCGTCGTCGCGGACGCCGAGACGACCGATGTAGCGGATCTCCTCGTCCACCTGCAGGTCGAGACGTCCGAACACCAGGCCCTCGTGCTCCGCGTCGAGGATCGCGAGCCGCCTGGCAGCCTGGAACGTGAAGGCGTCCCGCTCGAAGAGTGCAGTGCCGTCCTCGTCGCGGAGGAAGTTGTTGCGGTCTGTGAGGAAGATCTCCCTGCCCTGCCTGGCGACGTTCCGCGCCTGGGCCGTGGCGTGGGCCAGATGCTCGTAGACCTTGTCGACGTGGGCCTGTTCGAGTGCGATTTCACGCTCGAGATCGTGGCGTGACGTTGTCAACAGTGCTCATCCTCACTTCTTGGCTGGCGAACTATCCTACCCTGCCTTTGGTGGGGCGCTCGTCGTCACCTAGGGTCGAGGCCCTATGGATGATGCACGCGATGGGGTGGATGGACGGATGAGCGACGGCCGGGCCGGAATGTGGCGGATGTTTGCGATCATCCTGGCGGTGGTCGCTCTGGGCCTTGCGGCTGCACTGACGCAACGCCAGGACACCGGTGCCGCGACCGCGCAGTCGGCGACGGTGACGGTCACGGTGACCGCGACCCCCGGCGCAGCCGACGTCGCCCAGACGGTGGACCCGGCCGCCCGGGAGCAGTGGTTGCTGAAGGTGCCGCGACGCGTCGCCGACGACCCGATGGCGAAGGGTGCCCTCGACGCGCCGGTGGTGCTGACGGAGTGGGCCGACTACAGGTGCCCGTTCTGCAACGTCTGGGCAGAGGACACCCTCCCGCTGCTGCAGCCGTATGTCGACGACGGGAGCCTGCGGATCGAGTTCCGCGACCTGGCCATCTTCGGCGACGACTCCGTCGCCGCTGCGGCCGCGGCGCGGGCGGCGGGGGAGCAGGGGCTGTTCTGGGAGTTCCAGGCGGCCCTGTACGCGGCGATTCCGGCCCAGGGACACCCTCCGGTCGACGACGCGCTCGTGGAGCGGGTGGCCGGGCAGATCGGTGTCCCCGACCCGGCGGCCTTCATGGCGGCCTACCGCTCAGAGGAGATCCGGGCCGAGGTCGTGGCGTCGTCGACGGAGGCGCAGCAGATGGGCATCTCCTCGACGCCGACGTTCCTCATCGGTTCGGAGGTGATCTCGGGGGCCCAGCCGGTCGACGTGTTCAGGGCGGTCATCCAGGAGCAACTGGCGAAGCACGGCTGATGGGCTGCCTCTGATGGACATCGGGTACGCGGGGGCGTTCCTCGGCGGCCTGGCCGCCATGTTCAGCCCGTGCGCGGCGATGCTGCTGCCGTCATTCTTCGCCTACGCGTTCGGGTCGTCGAACGCGCGACTGCTCGGCCGGACCGGATTGTTCTACCTGGGGCTGTTGTTGACGCTCGTGCCGCTCGGCTTGGCGGCCGGGACGCTAGGGGTGTTCCTGTCGGCCCACCGGGCCACGATCGCACTGGTCGGGGGCGTGGTGCTGATCCTGCTCGGCTGCCTTCAGGTTCTCGGGATCGGCATCCCCGTTCCGGGTGTGCGCACCCGCGGCGGTTCCGGGCCCGTCGGGGTGGTGGTGCTCGGCGCCACCTACGGCCTGGCCGGGGCCTGCACGGGGCCGCTCCTGGGGGCGGTGCTGACGATGGCCGCCGTCGGCGGGTCGCCGCTCTACGGGGCGGTCCTGCTTGCGATGTTCGGCCTCGGCATGGTCGTCCCGCTGGTCGTCCTGGCGCTGCTGTGGGACCGACTCTCGCTCGGCGAACGACTCCGCCCCCGGCCCGTCCGGCTGGGGCCGTTCACCACAACCGTCTGGGGCATCGTGGCCGGGTTGCTGTTCATCGGGATCGGCGTGCTGTTCCTCGCCACCGATGCCACCGGTGCGCTGGGCGGGCTGCTCGACGCCCGCGGGCAACTGGCGCTTGAGAACACCCTCGGCGACCTCGGTGCGTCGGTGCCCGACCTGGTGGTCCTGATCGTCGTGGCGCTGCTGGCGGGGCTGCTCGCCCGGCTCGGCGGCCGGCGTACAGACGACGGCAACCCAACCCCACGCCGCGATTACCACCAGTAGCCGGGTTTACCACCATCACGACGGTGGTAAACCCGGCTACTGGTGGTAAACGCCGTGGCGCGGCAGCCTCGGGGGACGGAAGTCCCGGTTCGTGGGGCGGGAGTCCTCGCCCGTGAGGCGCTCGTGCAGTTCGTACACCGCCAGCGCGGCGCTGGCCAGTTCCGCCCACGGTTCCGCTCCCGCGGGGGAGCACGCCGACGCGCGGAGATGACCGTCGCCGAGGATCGGAGTCCTGGCCAGCCAGTCCCTGGCCGAACTGGTCGCCACGCCCCAGGCGGCGTCCGGCTTGGCGGCGTTGTGGTCGTGGGTGGTGGCGAGGTCGCCGTCGACGGTGGGGCGCAGCCATGTGACCACGGGACGCGGCCCGGTGTGGTCCACCACCTCCCTCACGCCCTCGCCGGAGGGTTCCCTGAGCTGGTGGGTGATGCGAGGCGCCGGCGCGGCACCGGGTGCCGGTCGGAGCCAGGTGCCCCTCGGCAGGTGGGGGAGGCAGTCGACGTCGGGGGTGCCATCGGGCGTCTCCACGAGGCTTACTCCGCGCTCCTGAAGCCGGTCGGTGAGCATGTCGATGGGCCGCGAGACTGGTTGGGGCACGCCGTCGCCATCGACCAGCTGCCAGCGGCCGAAAGTCTGCTCCACGTGGAGCCGGATCGCGAGCAGGCCGGGCGCACCGGGGGAGTCCCCGAGGTCGGTCACGACCCGGCCGAGCCGCTCGCCCAGCCCGGATGCAAGACCGCCGAGTGTGCGGTCCAGCCAGAGCCGTGCCATGTCCGGCTTCCCTGCGACGGGTGCCGTGCCCTCCAGTGCGTGACGACGGTAGGCGAGCCAGACGTCGTCGAGGCCGTCGATGAGCCTGCGCCAGCGCGCGGCGATGTCGGGACCGAAGGCGTGCTCCACTGCACGCAACTGCGTCCCGCGCTCGCTGGGGAGTTCCAGATCGGTGCCGTCGGCGAAGCGGTGCAGCGCAGGTGGTGCCGGGACCAGGTCCAGGCCGGCGCGGTTCAACTCGGCCTGCAGATGTCCGCCCGACTTCTTGAACAGGTCCCGCCAGGTGGCGGGCAGGCAGATGACCTGCGGCATCGCGTCGACGGTGTGGCCGCCAGGACCGGGTGCGGGTGCCCAGCGCCCGCCCAGTGGTTCTCCGTCGGTGACGAGCGTGACGTCGTGCCCGAGTCGGGCGAGTCTGGCCGCTGTCGCCATCCCGGCCAGGGTGGCCCCGCGCACGACGACTGACATGCCAACCGACGATAGCGGCTACCCGCGGACGTTGAAGCCCGAGCCGCCCAGCGGCGGGATATCGGTGGTCCGAAGGTTGCGCACCCTCGCAGAGGCAGGCCCCTCGGATGCCCAGTCCAGCATGGCGGCCACGGCCTCGGGCGTGCCCTCGAGCTCCGCCTCGACGCTGCCGTCCGAGCGGTTCCGGACCCAGCCGGCGATGCCCAGCCGCTCGGCCTGTTGCAGTGCGTAGTACCGAAAGCCGACGCCCTGGACCAGCCCCGAGACCACCACATGCACCCTCCGCATGCCCCAATCCTGCACTCTGCCCCGGGTCGCCGACGACGGGCTGGTTGAATTGGTCGATGGGAACCGTCGACGACTATCTCGATTCACTCGGCGCGGAGGATCGGGCAGTGATCGCCCACGCCTACGACGTCGCGCGCTCCGTCGTGACCGACGCCGAACAGGGCATGGGCTACGGGATGCCGGCGCTCACGTACCGGGGCAAGTCGCTGCTGTCGGTCATGCGCGCGAAGAAGCACATCGGGCTCTACCCGTACTCGGCATCCGTGGTCGAGGCCGTCGCGGATCTCCTGACCGGTTTCGACTTCGGCAAGGGCACGATCCGGTTCCAGCCCGAACGCCCCCTGCCCGACGACGTGCTCCGGAAGCTGGTCGAAACGCGCAGGGCGGAGATCGACGCCGGGGTCCGGTGAGGGCCTTGGGGTAACCGTCCCGCTGGTCGAGTAGTGCCCGGCGACGACGGTGCTGTTGTTCCGCTGGTCGAGTAGTGCCCCGCGACGAAGGAGCCGGGCACGTGTCGAGACCTCGGCCAGGTCTCCGTGGACTCTCACCGGATCTCGACACGCCTCCTCGTCACTTCGACACGCAGCGCTCGTTCCTCGCGCTGCTACTCAGTACAAGTCCTCGTCGGCTACTCGATCAGCGGTTGTGGGGTGCCGCTGGTCGAGTAGTGCCCCGCGACGACGGTGCTGTTGTTCCGCTGGTCGAGTAGTGCCCCGCGAGGAACGAGCTGGGCACGTGTCGAGACCTCGGCCAGGTCCCCGGGAACGTTCACCGGATCTGGACACGGCCGCTCGTCCCTCGCGGCCTACTCGATCGTCAGAGGGGCGTGCTCGTTCGCCGCGCCGACGCTCAACCGGAAGCGCTCTTGACCTGTCGGTGGGAGGGGCTATAGTTGTAGTCGTATCGAACGAGCGTTCGAATGGTGGGTCTTGGGGAAGGTCCTGCCCGGGCGCAGCGATACGCATCTGGGCCGCTTCGGGCCCGGCGTGGCTTCGACCCCTGCGCCGGGCCCGAAGCTCTCCCCAGTGGGTCGAACCACAAGTGTGGCAGGGGCACCCCGGCCGCGAAGAACACCGATCCCGGGGAGGCCCGCATGCGCAGCTACGACGAACCCATCCAGGTCCTGTTCGGCGACGCCCCACGGCAGTTCATCTGGCGCGGCAGGCTGCTGCTGGTCAAGGAGGTCCAGGGCAGGTGGCTGCGTTCGACGGCGTGGTGGCGGCACCACGAACCCGGTGCCTCCGGCCTGCCGCAGGAATTGGAGGTCTGGCGTGTGGAGGCGGGCAACGGCATGCACCGCGGCGTCTACGAGCTGGCCCGCCCCGTCGGCGAGCAGGACTGGGTGCTGCAGGGGATGTGGGACTGATGAACGCCCCCTTCGCGCACCTGCGCGTCGCCTCCGGCTACTCGTTCCAGTACGGCGCCTCCCACCCCAGCGCGCTGGTGGAGGCTGCTGCCGGGCACGGCATGGACACGCTCGCGCTCACCGACCGTGACGGCCTCTACGGCGCAGTCCGGTTCGCCAAGGCCTGCCTGAAGGCGGGGATCGCACCGGTCGTCGGCGTCGATCTCGCGGTCGGGGGGCCGCCGAGACGCCTGCCCGCGGCTGCCCGCGGCGGCAGGCTGCGCGACGAACGGCTGCCCCGCATCGCGGTGCTCGCCACGTCGCGGGCCGGGTGGGGGACCCTGTGCGAGCTGATCAGCGACGTCCACCTCCACGGCGAACGTTCCCGGCCGGTTGCCACACCCGGGATGGTCGCCACGCACTGCGCCGGCCGCGACGCCGTGGTCCTGCTGGGCGCCGACTCCCGGTTCGGTGAACTCGTGGCCGCCAGCGACCTGGACGGTGCCAGGCTGGAGGCGGACCGGTGGCGGGACGCGGTGGGTGGCGGCCTGGTGATCGCCGTCACCAACCACATGGTCGGCGGCCGCGGCGTCGACTCCGCATACCAGGCGGCGGGCATGGTGCGGCTCGCCCGGGAGCTGGGGCTGCCGTTCGTGCTCACCAACGCGGTCCGGATGGCGCACCGCCGCCAGGCCGCCACCGCCGACGTGCTGGACGCGGCCCGCAGGCTGGTGCCGCTGGACG